>NZ_LMMK01000054.1:0-210 GCF_001422795.1 Methylobacterium sp. Leaf88
GGGCGCGTTCCAGGTCCAGACGAGCCGGCCCGCTCCGCCGCCCGTGGTGTCGGCGACGATGGCGGCGCTCATGGCGCCGATGAAGCCGCGCCCCTGCATCGAGACGCTGACGCTGTGGGCGTCGGTCAGGTCGCGGTCGGCAAAGCCGGCCGTGCCCTGCAGGGTCAGGGCCGTGGCCGAACCGGTCGACCCGGCCGTCTCCAGGACGGC
>NZ_LMMK01000054.1:317-12816 GCF_001422795.1 Methylobacterium sp. Leaf88
GGTCCCCCAGATCCCCATCCGAATAAACCAACGTGCCGGCCAGATCGTGCTTGATCGCGGTGCCCTCGACGATGCCAGCGTTGGCTGAGTTGGTAATGGTCGGTGCCAAGTTCGGATCTTTCAGGGCGATGTTGAGCGACGCACTGGCGACCTGACCCCAGATATCCTTGATGGTGTAGGTGAAGTTGTCGACCGCATCGATCGGAAGCGATCCGGCGGTGCGCGTGTAGGCGTAGCTGCCGTCGAAAGCCATGACGAGGGTGCCGTACAGACCCTTCAGGACCGTACCCACCGAGGTGCCCCCGATGCTCAGAACCGTTGCCGCGTGATTGGCGAGCGGGATCACACCATCGGAGGCCGACACGGCGAAGGATCCGCCGATGCCCTGCTTCAGGGTCAGGCTCGCGTTGGAAGCCGTCAGGGTGGGCACCAGGTCAGCTCGGTCGACCAGGATAAAATCGCTGGTCTTCAAGGCGATCTTGCCGTTCAGCTCCAACTTGAAGTCGGTCTTCAAGTCGCCATCAGCATCGAGTTCGATCGTGGTGATGCCCGAAGCATAGGTGTAGCGCAGCTGCCAGGCGTGGCCAGTGTAGCTTTCCGAACCGAGCCACTGCCAGTTGGAGAGGACTTTCGGGGCGCCCGTGATCGCTGCGAGGTCGATCCGATCCTGCCCCTGGTTGAAGTCGGAGATCCGGTCGACACCATCGTCCGTCAGCGACCTGTAGACGAAGATGTCCTTGCCTCCGCCACCCGTGATGAAGTCGCGACCGCCGCCACCGACGATGACATCGTTGCCGGCCCCACCGACGATGTAGTTGGAGCCGCTGCCGCCGAGGATGTAGTCGCCCTTGGCCGTGCCGATGATCGCCGCGCCGGGCGCGGCGGCGGCGATCTTGTTGAGGCTCGACAGGTCGGGCAAGGCGCCCACGGCTTCCAGGCCCGGGGCATCCGGGCGGCCGCTAGCATGCATGTTGTCGGCGTAGACCATGTCCTTGGGCCGCGAGGTCTGCTCGAGTTCGCCGTACAGGCCGTAATCGATGACGTTGCCGATGACCTGTACACCGGTGATCGAGCCCACCTGGGCTGCCGAGTGTGTCTGGGTCGCGCCATCCGAGACCAGGACGCTGTAGCTGCCGCCTAGGATGACGTTGTTCTTGACCAGAACGTCCGAGACGTTGCCGGCCTCGCCGGTGATGCGCACGGCGTTGTTGGTGGCGACCCGGGCATCCGCGCTGGGGCGCCAGTCGATGACGTTGTCGGACACGACCACCGGGCCGATCGTCTTGGGGATCCAGATGCCGTCGGAATGTGCACCGCTCGCATAGCCCCCGCCCGCGATGTAGTTGCCCGAGATCGTCCCGCTCTGAATGCTCAGCGCATCGTTCGGCGCATCCACAAAGCTGCTGTTCGTGATGACGGTGTTGTAACCCCGCGAGACCACGAAATCGACATACCCAGCGCGGTCGAGCTTGAGACCGTCAAAGCTGGACCGGTCGATCGTAAGGTTCTTCGTTCCGGCCGCCGAAGTGATGGAGTAGGTGCCGACCGACGCGTCGAAGCTTGAGTTCTTGATCGTCACGTCGTCAGCCTGCACGATGATCGCGACGCCGCGAAAATCGTAGCCATCGAAGGTGACGCCAGACTTGGTTACGACGAGTGTGTTGAGAGCCTTATTGTAATAAATTCCGTCGGCACTGGTCAAAGTTGTAAAGCTCTTCAGCTGCGATAAGCCAAGCGGGTTTCCGACAGGAGCGTCAACCCCAGCGATGCCAGTCAGCGAATTATTAGAAACGATTTTCGCGATGTCTTTGGCGATCTGCATGACTGCCTCTAGCTGCCTCTTTCTTAGGAGGCGTAAGAACTTATCCTGCAGTCACGTTTGCCGAACGCCCTCTAAGTCCGCGTGTGATGATTCGATAAAATGCAATGCAAGTCAGCGTATCGTTGTCGAACCGGGGAGATACCTAAGCAATCCTTCCCAAGGTCTGGTTTGCGCTCCTCAGCCAGTCGTTCCCATCTGTACCCTCGCGTACAAACAGGAATGCCCCCCCCGGCAGGGCGGCGTGGAGAGCAGATGCGGACCGACCGACATCGGACGCGTCATAAGGTGCGTCTGAAGGACACGGTGCTGCAGGCGGACCTGGACGGGATAAGCCGCCGGGTGGCGCGGGCGGATTCACCCAGCAGTCCGGGAGCGACGTCTCCGCGCCCAAAGCCGGCAACGATCGTGTGGCACCTGCGGATCGTGGCCGCGTGGCAGGCGCTGCCAACGCGCAATCCGCCGTCGCGTACCGTCTAGGGTGAGTTCCGACGCTGGATCGGGAAGGGCCGGTTCGAGGACCTGATGCGAATTCCAACCCGCCAGCAGCGACGGCGTTGCGGACATCGCCCAGAGTGCGACCATGTCGGAGGGGGCACGTGCCTCACCCCAACCCTCTCCCCCACGGGCGAGGGCGTTCGTTCCGACCCAGATGACCGAAGCGATCAACCGAAAATGGTATCAGGCGCCGCAGTGCGGAAACAAGGCTTCCTTAATCGCCGGCACGATGATTCGTGTCGCAATCTCGGATCTGGGATGGCTCCCATCCGGGAGAGCGGCAGCGAGTTCGGACGCGGACAAGGCGCGCCATCCAGGGCGATGGTCTATGAAGGTGAGGCCTTCTTGCGCCGCAACGCGAGCGTAAATATCGTAGTAATAGTTCAGAAAAGGCCTGAGGACACCGCGTAGCCCGATCACCGGATTCATAGCCATGAGAACGATACGGGGCACGGTGGATCCGTGCCTTAACCGGGCGATGATGGTCCGAAGATTTGCTTCGCTCTTCGACGGCAGAATCCATCGATCCAAAGCGGCATCATTCGCCGAAAATTCGATGAGGACAATGTCGGGCCTCAATGCAACGACATCGGCAACGGCGGTGAGCGCCCAGGCCGACGAGGCGCCACTGCGGGCCAGGATCTCAACCTCCACGGGGCGCGCGACGCAGGGTTGAATGGCGCGAGCCAGCGCATCCTGCCATGCGCCGCGCGCCGTCAGGCTGGTGCCGAAAGTGACGATGCGGAGCGGGCGATCCTCGCTTCGGCTCGGTTGTACCGTCGCGACCAGCACCGTTGCGATCACTCCTGCCCAAAGGCTCACCCGACACGAGGACATCAGTGTCCGACAAGACGTGTTTCGAGGCGCCCTCCTTACGGGGCGAGGGCCTGCGATCCCAATTTCATGGCTCACGATACCTACTACCGATAGGCGCCCCCGGCTCTGGATGCTGGCGGCGCAAACTTGCCTTATCTCTGCCTTCGACAAGAACCGGGATCAAAGTCAACGGACTTCGCGGGCCCGGTCTCGATCGCCCAGCCGGACAATCGGGGTCTGGTGGCCCGCATTCGGTCGCGCACCATGAAGCAGACCCGTCGCGCCCTGTGCCCATCAACACATGTATCGCTCCAGCCCAGCATCATCGGACGCCGTTGGACAATTCATTCGGGCGCGCTGGCGGACGCGGAGGTCTGCCCCACGCACGGGCCATGCGCCACGTGCGACGCATCGGTCGTAGAGCCGACGGCGGAGAATCGTCACGCGCAGACGGATGCAGGTACAGGCTTTCCGACAGACCCGCTCTCGCCCCCAGAACCAGAGCGAGCAGTGTCCAAGTCGCGCCCCAGAAGTGCACCGTGAAGGCGTTGAAGAAGATGATGAAGATCACGATTCCTAGGCCCTGGCGGAGAATCGTGATCTGGGGATTGGGATAGCGGATCTGAGGTCTCAGCGGCATCGTGATGCCCGTCGAGAGCATTGACAGGATCAGGAGCACTAGGGCCGGGAAACCGTGCCGGATGGTCTGAATCAGGTACAGGGAATCAATGCTCGGCGGCATGTCGTCGGAGCGTAGCCAGTCGGCGAAGCCGATCCCCATCCAGGGGGCGCGGGCGACGTTCAGACCGACCCACTGCCAGATCTGCACACGGAACAAGCCGGTTTGCGGATCGTACGTCAGATTGCGGATCAGCGTCGTCAGCGGATCATCGACGAGCGCAAAGAATGTGGTGAGCAGGAACAGGGCCGTGGTGAGCAAGACCACCATCCGCCACGGAAAGCGATCGAATGCCCGGAGGAAAAGGATCGTGCCGATCGACATGTTCAGCGACAACAAGGGTGCTGACGAGAGTGGCAGCAACACGCCAAGCAGACAAACCGTGATCCACAATCCCTTCTCGCTCGTCCGCATCGCGGAATGCCCGATCATTAGAAGGCATACGACGAAGAATACGCCGAACAGGATTGGATGCTCGAGAGATCCCTGGGCGCGTACCAGTCCGAAGCGCCGTGCAGGAACGTCATCGAGTGGTGCGTGCGAAAGAATCCGGCCAATCGTCCAGACGAAATGCTGGCCGGTCAGGGTATCGAGAACGGCCGTGATGACGAGAAGGACGAGAACGAATCGGAGGACACGGATCATCTGCTGGAAGCCGGAGGTCGTTCCGAAGAAGACTCGGGCGACGACGTAGGCGAGCGTGAATTCGATCGCCGCAACGGCTCCGTAGCCCACAAGCCCCTTCACCCCCTCCAAAATACCCAGGGTCAACAACATCCAGAAGGACATCAGAGGGACGAGAACGTCGGACGCGATCGGAATGTATCCGCCCGTCGTGAGCTTGCGCCAGAGCTCGCGAAAGGCCGGCACAGCCGCAGCGAACAGGGTCAGACGCGGAAGTGTCAGAGCGCCCGTGACGAAGGTCAGCGAGGAGGGCGCGAAGAGGAAGCCCGGAAAGAGCCAGGCAACCCAATAGGCGAGCCGCGTGTTCGTGCGATAGCGGCTCTGGGCATTCCGCGCCGCGAGCCGACGCAGTCCGGGGGTGATCGTCCGGGTAACCGCCATGCGTCGCGTGAAGGCACTCATTCTGCTGCCTGACCTCGACCAGCCTCCTCTGCTGCCGGTCCGATCGGTGCGCGCGCGCGAAGGTAGCCGTCCCGAGCGGTTTGCGCCAGGAGGATCCAGGCTGCGCCGGCGATCACGATGCCGCAACTCAGGCCGATGCAGATGCGATACGAGAGCGGATCGAGAGCGGCAATCGTTGCAAACAGGAGACCGATGACCAGGGGGGGGACGATGAAGACTGCACTGGAGATGACGGCATCTCGCCAGGCGGAACCCAGTCTTGACCGTACGATGTACAGCGCGGCGCCGAACGCGATGAGTTCGCCGATGGTCATCCCAACCAGAAGGGATTCAAGCTGTGGACGCAGATACATGAGCAGCGCCCCGAGCGCGAGGCCCAGCATCGGCATCTGATTCGCGATCGCGAGTTGTCCGGTTCCACTGGTCTGCAGGAGGACAGACGTCGCCGGCTCCGTGCGGCAGATTCTCAGATAAACGACGAGGCCAACCAGCAGGATCGTCAGGTCGGACGCCACGAAGCGCGGACCGAAGATGGCCGGCAGGAAGCTCTTGGCGAGGACCTCCCAACCCAACGCGTAGATGGCTGCGACGATCGGGACTGCCCGCGCGTAGAGGCGGAGCCTGGCGGCGTACACGCTCGGCTGCGTCGAGGCGTTGACGAGGCCGGCCAGTTGGATGGGCCCCAGAAGGCGGAACAGGCCGGATGTCGGGACATACGAGGTCAGGATCACGACCGCGTAGAGACCCAATGTCTGCAGCCCCAGCATCGCCCCCACGAGGAGACGGTCGCCCTGGGTCATGATCGCGTTCCCCATGCCGTTCACGATCAACGGCAGGGAGTAGCGAAGTGCCTGACCCGTCAACGGGCCGCGCAGGATGACGGCGAACTGCGACCGAGCCAACAGATGCGTCATGGCCACGTTGATGCAGGCCTGAACGAGCAGGTAGGCCAGAAGTGCGTGATGTGTCCCGGTTTGGGTGCCGACGACGAGCATCGCGGCGATACCGCAGCCGTGAGACAGGATCGAGGCTGCGAGTTGCGGCTTATAGTGGTAGTCCCGCTCGTAGACGCGAACTTCGAGGTTCTCGAGACTCTTGATGAGAGGCAGTGGCGCGAGCCAGGCGAAGCCTGACCACTCCCCGCAACTGACCATGCCGCAACCGACTGGATAACTCAGCGTCAGGATGAGCAGTGCGACCAGGATGCCGCGCACCAGGGCAATGCCATGCGCCGTGGCAAGAGCCTCCTCGTAGCGCTCCCGGGGGGATGCCAGAACGAAACGATAGAGGCTCGTATCGGTGATCTGTTCGACCGCACCGTAGCTCGCGGTCAGCGCGGCAGCGAAGCCGAATTCGTAGGGTCCCAAAATGCGCGTGAGGATGATCATCCTCACGAATGGAACGCCTATCTCCGTTGCTCCGAGGACTGCCAGCGCCCCCGCCTTGGATATGGCCGCCAGGCGCATCGGTCGCTGCCTCTGAGATCAACCGGCAAGCGTGACCACGCACGCTACCTTTTAATGGGAGAAATACTTGGAGCTGTAATAGGTCGAGACGCGCTCACCGTATCGCGGCAAATCCTTCATCTCGGCCATATTGAGAATCGATCCCGTCAGCTTGTCGAATATCCCGGGGATCGATTCCAGCGCTTCGCTGACGATCTGCGGGTCGCTCTTGCCCCATGCCAGAACCAGCAGGAAGCTGGTGATCGAGCTTGAGACCGCCCGGACATCCGACAGCGGAACGATCGGCGGAAGATCGACGACGATATAGTCGTAATGTGCCCTGGCCTTATCGATCAGTTCACGGAAGTAATCGGACTCGAGGCTCGTCACGGGTACGCCATTCCGCGTCCCGCCGGTCGCGTTCTGGTAGTCGCCGAACTCCGGCCGCGTGCTTGTCAGGGCTGGAATGAAGTCGAAGGGAAGATCCGGACGACGGACAAGCGAGATCGGTGCAGCCGTGACGACCGTACCGTGGGGCAGGTCGCTGCCCTGCGGCGCAGCGATCGCGTTGGAGAGGCTCGGATTGCGCATGTCGCCGTCAATCAGAAGTACGCGCCGATCGTTCTGAGCGAGCACGAAGGCCAGGTTGGCGGAGAGGGTGGTCTTTCCCTCGTCGGGGACGCAGGAGATCACACCAATCACCGGGCAGCCCGCTTCGTTCTCGCGCTGATCGATCGTCGTCTTCGCAATCCGGAGCGTCTCCGCTGCAATCGTGAAGGGATTGCGTGCGGCGAAGTCGAGTGGCATCCGCCAGCCGGCGGGGGCACGCCGCTGCCCGTTCGGTTGAACCCGCGGAACGTATCCGAAGCATTCGATGCCCGAGGCTGCCTCCGCTTCGGAACGCGTCCTGATCTTCCGGTGCATCAGTTCGAGGGTCAGGGCGCCCGTCAGACTTCCGAAAAGGCCCAGGATTGCACCACCGGCCGCGAAGAGGATCCGCTTGGGTTTGCTCGGAAGCGACGGCGGGGCGGCGGCGCCGATGACGCGCGCTTCGCTGATCGGGAAATTCTGACGTTGCAGAGCATCGTTGTAGCGCTGCATGAAACCGTCATAGGACGCTTTCAAAGACTGGGCCTGCGCTTCCATCGCGTTGAGCTTGACCTGTGCCTCGCCCGTCGCAGCCGCACGCTCGAACTGCTCGGCCAGGCTGGTCTTGATCGAGTTCTCACGCGCCAGGGCGACATCGTAGTCGTTCTTGTAGCTTTCCTGGTAACGCAGCAGCTCCTTGCGGATCGAGTCCTGGATCGCCTTCGCATCGGCCCGCAGCTTGATGACGGCGGCATGGGTCTCGCCGTACCGGGATGCCAGAGAATCGGCTTTGTTTGCCAGATCGAGATACTGTGTGCGAAGCTTCGAAATGACGGTGTTCTGCAGCGCATCCGTGACCGTCAGTTCACCAATCGAGTCAGGCGAGAAGTTCATGGCCTGATCAACGCGTGCTTTCGCCTGGGCCCGCTGGGAGGCGGCATCGGCGAGTTGCGTGCTGAGATTTTGCAGTTGCTGCTCGTCGACGAGCTTTCCATCCGAGCGCGCGATTTTTGCTTTGCTCTGGTACTCGCTTGCAGCTCGCGAAGCCTTGAGCATCTGATCAGAAAGCTGGTCGGTCCTGGCCTTCAGCCACGTGACCGCTTGCCGTGTGACCTCGTAATCCGCATCGAGCTGCTTCTTGATGTAGACTTCGGCAAAAGCGTTCGCGATCTTCGCAGCCAGATCCGGGTTGCGAGCGTCGTATGAGATCGTGAACGAATAACTTTTGTCGACCCGATCGACTTTGAGGCTTTTCGAGACGGCGATCATCGTGTTGGCGATGCGGTCCTCTTCGTCCGGAGGCGGCGCGTCCTCGGAGAAGAGACCCTTGATCGATGCGATCAGCCCTGGGGAGGCCTGTGTGAACTCTGGATTGTTCTGCAGGTCCAGGGAGGTGACCACGCCGCGGACCACGCTTTCCGACTTGATGGTTTCCGCTTCCGTATCTGCACGTCCCGAGTCGATCATCGGCTCGTCGCGGCGCTGCGTCTGAGCATTGACCGGCTGAGCGATCGCGACGCGTCGCGGATCCAGAGACAGTTGTGCCGTCGCTTGATAGGTCGGCGTAACGAGGTAGCTTGCGGCGTAGCCCACGAACAGACCGATCGGCGTCAGGGCCAGGATAAGGCGAAGGTGCCGGCGCAGGATCGACAAGACGACGCGGATCTCGTTGACCAGAGTCGGCCGTTCCGGGAATGGAACCGCATACCCGACATTCGTCTCAATCATCAGTCACCGTAATCCATTTCGCGACTACCGGATGTTTCGCCCCGGCCAGCGTCGACGGACGACCCCACCATAGCCGAAAGGATGTCTGTTTGAAGGCCGTGCTGCGTTGCAAACGTCGAGTTTGCACCGCGACAGCCCCATTTCGACCCTTTTCACGGGCGCGCCGGCGGAGGGGCGAATTTTGCCGGAAAGCCGGTGTCACCCTTGAGGCCGCTGAACCAGCCCGCCAGCGCGACGCCGAAATTCTTGTACGCTCCCTGGGCAGCATACTGTGTCGTCAGGAGGAGCGTCGAGACGGCCACGAGCGGAAAGATTCCTGGGTAGAACCGTCGTGTGAGGAGCAGCTTGCTTCGCTCATCGAGGAAGACGGAGAAGCTGGAACGTGCCTTCCGGCTGTGATTCGAGCCGATCGTGGCGCCATGATGATGGTGGACGATGGACTCGTGCGCGTAGCCCAGCCTGAAGCTGCCTCGCCGCAGGCACCAGTCAACTTCTTCGGCATAGAGAAAATAGCCCTCCTCCATGGGGCCGACGGTCTCGATGAACGGCCGTATGACGTACATCGAGGCCCCGCAGACATACTGCATCTCGGCTTCGACCTGTGCGATGTCCGGCGTGGCGGAGGCCGGCTCTCCAAGCCCGATATTCCAACCGCGTGCAATCCAACGGCGCCAGCGGCCCCCGTACATCTGGATGCGCTGATTGTGAGTCAGGACAATGCGGCTTCCGACTACGCCGTAGGAACCCTGTGCCGCCCGTGCCTTCAGGGACTTCAAAGCCGCCGGCTCGGGCGCCGTATCCGGATTGAGGATCCAGATCGCATCCCAGTCCGGGTCCGAGGCGAGATGGTCCAAGACGGCGTTGATTCCACCTGCATAGCCGAGGTTGCCCGGCGCCCGATGAACAAAGATGCGAGTCTTGCCATCCGAAAGAGTGAGGACGCGCGTGGCAAGCCCACGCTTCGACAAGTCCGGCGCAGAGGCGTCGGCTTCGCAGAGTGGACGCAGGGAAGCGCACAGCTCTGCGAAAGCCGTATCACCGCCATTCTCGCAGATGTGAATCGTATGGTCTGGGCCGTCCATTTCCCTCAGGCTGGAGACGCATCCGACGATGTCGTCTGGACAGCGGAAACCAACGATGACGATCGCGCAGTAGCTCACGGCTTTTTCAATTCCCCATTCTAGCTTGCGGCGTCCTCGCCACGAGGACCCCTCGCGCGGTGGGCAGGTCCTGCCCGAGGCTTTCTAAGCGATCCCTCGAAGGGACCCTCCGCCGCGAAACCCGTCTCGGGCGAGAATCATGCCGCGGCGGATGCGGGTGCGAAGACGAAGTCCGGGCGCTCGGCAACCAGTTGGGACAAGGCTGTCTTGTCCAACTCCCACCAGCAGCTCTCCTCGATCCGATCGATGGTCGCTTGCGAGAAGCGCAGGCGGACGACGCGGGCCGGTGCGCCGGCCAAGATGGCATACGGAGGTACATCCTTCGTGACGACCGCGCCGGCACCGATGATCGCTCCGCGCCCGATACGCCCACATCCCGGTGTGATCGTCGCGTTGTGACTGATCCAGACGCCATCCTCAATGACAATCCGCGTCTTCACCGTTCGATCGCTCCGGACTATGCCGAAGCTGGGATCATAGAAATAGGGGTGGGTGGACAAGGCATCGATGGGATGGTTGGCGTCGAGAATGCGTGCGGTTTTTGCAATCGAGCAGTATCGGCCAATGACCGAACCGGGCGGAATCCGCCATCGATCGAAGCAGCCGTAAGAGTAAAGTCCGATTGTGATGTCGTAGCGAGATGCAAAGTGACGGCGCAGTGCCTGGCTTTCGTACTCGTTCTGACGCTCGCGGCGAAGCAGCAGGCGCTCTCGGATTTTGTCGATGATGGTCATAGCTGGGATCCAGGCTCGGAAGCCACTAGGAACTGTCGGATCGGTGCTGCCTGCGAAAGCCAGCGCTGATTGCGTTCTTCGCTGTCCCGGAGATGCGCAGTCTGAGCCGCGAAGCGGGCGTAGTCGCCGGCAATGGTCTGACAAGCGTCCATCAGGCCTGCGACCGAATTGTCGACAAAGCAGGCGGAGCCGAACAGGCTCCGCAGAAGCGGGAAATCGCTGACGATCATCGGCTTCCCTGCGCCGACCGCTTCCCCCCCCGCACTGAGCAAAACACCGTCCATGGTCGTCAGGCACAGGATTCCGGATGCCTGGGCGAGGAGTGCATCGTAGGCATGCACGGGCAGGAATCCGGTGAAGGTGACATTGCTTGGCAGAGCATCCATGAATCCCTGCTGAGCTGCGCGGGATTTCAGACCGGTAATCTTGAAGTCGTAGTCGGGCAACAATCGTGCGGCCTCGATCACATTACGCACTGGTTCGTCCTTGTGAAACGAACAGGGCATGACGAAGCACGGGCGTCCACTAGGTGGGGCTGTCGAGACCGTTTGGTAGTCGGGAGAGCGATCTTCGAGCACTCTCAAATTGCGCTTATCGACCCCGAGGCCGTGTGCTGTCGTGAGTATGATTTCATTGTGGACGAGGACCAAATCGAAGCTTCGCATCAGACGGTGCGTGAATGGAACCTGCAGCCAGGGAGCGGCGAGCGCGGAATTATGAATATCGGCAACCAAGCGGGGACCTTTCTTCACCGATAAAAGGCGTAGAAGCAGGCAGAGATGCACGAGAAAATTCGGAGGTAGCTGCACCCAGACAACGTCGGGCTTCCCCATCAGCACAATTCTGGCCGTTTGAAGGACTTGAAGCGGATATCCGATCAGAATTTTTAATGCCGTCCAGCGTGCAAATGGAGGCGGCACGAAATGTACGCGATAACCAAAATAAGCATCCATCGATGTCGGGCGACGCTGATATTTCGCCCAAACGATATAAATCTGTTTAGGGATGCTCTGCTCAGAATCCGGTGCTTTTAAAATGAGCGCCTCCATGCGCCTTGCTCCAGCTTGAGAAAGAGACGTTTAAACGTACTTGGTCATTTCAGCCCGAAAATTCTCTACTGCCTCCTACACGGCTCGCGCCTGATGTCAAAATTTGCCGCTTAAACAAAAGTCAATGCCGTGTGAAAAGTGGACTAATGGATCGAGATTAAACTCTGGTGGAGTAGTCAGCATCATATCTATTCTTATGCTATTAATAAAAATATGCTTGTCTGAATTGGGTGCCATACTCTAGCAATTTTTGCGGAATTGGCGGTTGGATGTCTAGGATCTTTGGCAATAGATATCGCCTCTCGCTTCTGTCCAGCCGACTGAATTCCTTGCCCGATGAGCGGAATCAACGCCCTGCGCGCCGAGCCCGTCCAGCGTCGTTCTCTCTGATATTCCTTCTGAATTCCGGCGTCCGGGTTGCTGTGCAGCTCAAGCTGGCATCGCTTTTGCTGACGGTGCTAGTGTTAGGATCTCAACAGACCCAACAAAATTCCGGCCCCGGAGCACAGGACGATCCGAACCGTTCATGCCTGACGGCGGAAAAATTCTATTCTCCCATCGTACGCAAGCCCTTATCTGAAGGAATAGAGCACTCTCTCAATTTCAACTCGCCCCATCATCAATTCTTCTGACCCAGCTCCAACGAGCCGTTTGTCTCCGTTCCAGCTTGATGCCTTGTCTGCATAGACATTCGGAAACCATAAGACGGGCATGATAGAGCTTCGCTGAGAAGATGTCGCCGACCGATGCGGATTCCGTCAGACAATCGACGGCAGTCGAGCCCTGGAAATCGGGTTATGCTCCCAACCGGATCGGTCTGAGAGGAAAAAACGACCCATGCGCATCTTGGTGACGGGCGGCTGCGGCTTCATCGGATCGGCTCTGGTCCTGCACCTG
>NZ_LMMK01000054.1:12882-13642 GCF_001422795.1 Methylobacterium sp. Leaf88
TGGCCTGCCCGTGCTGGTGACGAACTGCTCGAACAACTACGGCCCGCGCCACTTCCCCGAGAAGCTCATCCCGCTGATGATCCTCAACGCGCTGGAGGGCAGGCCGCTGCCCGTCTACGGCGACGGCCTGAACGAGCGCGACTGGATCCACGTGGAGGACCATGCCCGCGGCCTCGTGGCGGTGCTGGAGCGGGGGCGGATCGGCGAGACCTACCTCCTGGGCGGACGCGCGGTGCGCAACAACCTCGGCGTCGTCAGGGCGCTCTGCGCCGCCTTCGACCGCCTGCGCCCGGAGCAGGCCCCCCACGACCGGCTGATCACCTCCGTCGCGGACCGGCCCGGCCACGACCGGCGCTACGCCATCGACCCGTCCAAGGCCGAGGCCGAGCTCGGCTGGCATCCGACCAAGGACTTCGAGCGGGCCCTGGAGGAGACCGTGCGCTGGTACCTCGCCAACGAGGCCTGGTGGCGCCCGATCCGCGAGGGCCGCTACACCGGCGAGCGCCTCGGCCTCGGCCCGGGCGCCGCCCCCGCCCCGAGCGCCTGAGGCCGCCTGATGCCCGAGTCCCTGGACATCCTCATCCTCGGTGGTGCCGGCCAGGTCGGCACCGAGCTGCAGAACCCGGCGCTCTGGGACGCCGGCACCCGCCTGCACGCCCCGAGCCGCACGGCGCTCGACGTCACGGACGCCGCCGCGATCGACGCCGCCCTGAGCGCGCGCCCCTACGCGGCGGTGGTCAACGCGGCCGCCTACACCGCC
>NZ_LMMK01000055.1:0-44668 GCF_001422795.1 Methylobacterium sp. Leaf88
GTGGTGAAGCGGCCTACCGCGCACTAACTTTACCCTTGGACCACCGCGTGGGGGCCGATCAATCCTGGGCAGGCCTGATGCCCTAGACAGATGGAGCAGGCATCCCCTTCAGGACGGCTTCATGGAGAAGGCGGAGCCAATGGATCGCCTCCCGGGCTTTGGCTTCGGCAATTTCAGCCCGCCGCTCCGCGTCAGCCACCGAGCTCTTGCTGGCGTTACTGGCATCGACGATCGCCTCGATGTTCGCGAGCGTGATCGACCAGTCGAACTCGTCGGTCTCCGCCTTCGGCGTGGGCTCAGACCTACGGGACAACGTATCCGTAAAGTTCTCAGGAATCAGACGATTCAGATCGTCGCTCGAGTGGGGGAACGAAGTGCTGAAGATGTTCCGAATCCGCTCCGCTTCCTGATCGAGCGAATCCACGAGGACGGGTTTCTCGGCTGCTTCCATCACGTATGCACCCCAGTCCAGGATAGTCTAGTCTGACCTTAAAGAAGACTCATCTTGTAAAAATTGGATTAAAAGCAGCGCGATGGTCACGTTCGGGCGGCTGCGTTGTGAATTGCGGGCATATTTCAAGATGGCGGGATGACCGCGCAAACACGCAGGACCGCACGCATCGGATCTGCCAAGGGGGGGGCGCCAGATCCGTCTGGCAGGCCTGCATTCCCTGGCGCAGTCGGCATGAATACGCCGGCGGATGGGGTTACCGCGGTAGCTGGGTTCAGTGGTGACTGCGCTGGTCCCAGAGCAGGTTGCTGATCCGCGATGCACTGCACCAACACAAGAGAGAGGGCCCGTACCGGATTCGACGGGATGGATCTCCGCGCTACCTGCGGTTTCCGGCAGCTATGCTGCGGCGAGAACGAAATCGACGCCCTGCGCGACG
This sequence comes from Methylobacterium sp. Leaf88, assembly GCF_001422795.1. Taxonomy (NCBI): domain Bacteria; kingdom Pseudomonadati; phylum Pseudomonadota; class Alphaproteobacteria; order Hyphomicrobiales; family Methylobacteriaceae; genus Methylobacterium; species Methylobacterium sp. Leaf88. The sequence continues at coordinate 891 of NZ_LMMK01000055.1, forward strand.
ATGACTGGGCTGTAGGCGTGGGGGCCGTCGTACTCGACTGCCATGACCGGGTATCCGGCCTCCCGCAACCGGGCGACATGAACCCGCGCGCTGCGATCGATCGGAATCTGCTCGTCGCGGATTCCATGGGAAAGGAAGATCCGTGGAACGCCCGATTGCAGGTGAACGGACAGGAAGCCGGCCGAGGAGACGAGGAGATGGGTGACCACATGCCCGTTGGCTAGGCCGAGGGAGAGCGTGTAGCTGCCACCATCCGAGTGGCCCGCGAAAATCAGATGCGTCGGATCGAGTAGGTAACGGGTGCTCACCTCGGCCAAAGCCTCGTCGACACGCTCGCGGTCGGGTCCATGGCCGCCAATGACGAGATCCCAAGTCGGGAACATTGATTGGGGTGCCAACAGTAGGAAGCCCCGCGCTTGGGCATGGGCCTCCAGCATCGGCAGGATCTTCTCTGCGCTGCCGCCACCACCATGGAACAGGACCACGAGAGGTGTTGGCCGGCGTGGATCGACGCTTTCGGGTACCACGAGGATCGCGTCCCGCTCGGCGAACAGCCCGAGACAATGGCGACCGGGGGGAAGAGGCTCCTTGGTGGGGAGCCGGTGCGCGAAGGCGAGCCGGCCGGCGAGGCGGGGATCGATCATGCGGGAACCCTGGGTTTCGGAAGCAGTCGGAGGGGAGGCGTCAGTCAACCGGCCATGTCCGCCTGGAGGGGCTTGATCTTCAGTTGATCGATCAGCCAGCGCCATCCGCCATCGGCCTGGCGCCGTGCGGTTTCAGCCGAGATCGTCCCGTTGGGCAGTCGCGCGAAGGTCATGGCGTGATCGCCGTTCCGGATCGCCGGGAGGGTCTCGGCGACCGGAAAATCAGACTTGCGCGCCAAGAGGTCGGCATAGAATTGCCGGATCTCGCCGTGTCCGGTGGCCACGACCTTCCCGGCCGCCAGCACCGCATCGGGCTCGTAGAGGGCAACGAGGCCGTCCACGTCGCCTGCATTGGCGCGTTCGTTGAAGAGGCGGGCGAGGTCTTCCGGCTCGTGGGCGATCGGCGGGTTCTGGCCGGAGACTTTCGGTGATGTCGTCATGGCGACTCCTTCCTGGAAAAGCATAAGGCTCAGGTGAGCAGCGTGCCGGCACTGTCCCGGACAGAGACGACGACGGGGATGCCGGCCTGCACGCTTTCGGAAACCGTGCAGAAGCGCTGGAACTGCTCCAGCACCCGGTCGATGCGGGGTACGGAGTCGGCGGTCGCCCCGAGGCTGATCGCGACCGCGATGCCGGCGATGCGCAGACGGTTCTCGACGTTGCGGGTGACCTCGCAGTGCGCCTCGGCCCGGATGCTGCCGGCCTCTTGCTTATACTTACCGAGCGCGAAGACGAGGCTGGCGCACAGGCAGTTCGTCACCGAAGAGACGAGGAGCTGTTCGGGGAACGGGCCTTCGCCGCTGCCGATGGGAATGGCCTCATCGACCATCAGGTGGGGCAGGATTCCACCGAAATCGATCGCGAACTTGTAGCCCTCGATCTGCGTGATCGTGATGCTCGGGCCTGGACCCATGGCGGCTCTCCCCTGCCGATTCTCGTTGCCTGCAGCGTGCCGGCGTCATCCGAGAACGCTGTCACCAAGGCCCAAGCTCCCTGGGGCAATTGACGTCAGCTCCGCGAGTTGACACCTTATCTACGTTGGCATACCAAATACCAACGATCAGAACAGCGAAAAATACCAAGTCCTTCCGACGCCATCGAACGGCTTCAAGTCTGAGGGACAAAGAGGGGAGTGTTCCATGCCGATGGATGACCATCGTCTCGCCCCAGGTTCGAGCCCGCCCGGTCGATAAACCGGGCGACGGAGACGATATCCGCAGCACGGACAGGGAGATGAGGGTCAGCGCATGACGAGCCCGATCGATTTTGCTGTCCTGGTGGCAGCAGCCGGCGATGCCGTTGTGGTGTCGGACACGAGCGGTGCGATCACCGTGTGGAATCCCGCCGCGACGCGGATCTTCGGGTACGCGGCGGAGGAGGCGGTCGGTCAGTCTCTCGATCTCATCACCCCGGAGCGTCAGCGCCGGCGCCACTGGGAGGGCTATGCCAAGACCATGAAGACGGGCGTCACCAAGTACGGTGCCGACGTCCTGCGAGTCCCAGCCATCCATAAGGATGGCCACACGCTCTCCATCGCCTTCACGGTCGGGCTGATCCACGGCCTCGACAACGCCGTTACGGGTATCGCCGCGATCATCCGCGATGAAACCCAGCGCTGGAACGACGAGCGTGAACTACGCCGCCGCTTGGCGGCCCTCGAATCCCGCGTCGCCTGAGGGCGAGGCGCGACAGACCGCCGGGATCACCCACCACGGGTTTCCGGCCAATCCAGAACCCGGATCGACCGGGCAAGCCGCGAACTTCGACAATCGTCTGAGCCAACAGGGAGAACGCCACGATGAGCAAGCCGCTCGAGGGTATCAAGATCATCGATTTCACCCACGTCCAGGCTGGTCCGGCCTGTACCCAGCTGCTGGCCTGGTTCGGCGCCGACGTGATCAAGGTGGAGCGCCCTGGGGCCGGCGACGTGACGCGCACGCAGCTTCGCCACGTCGAGGATGCCGACGCGCTCTACTTCACCATGCTCAACTCCAACAAGCGTTCCCTGACGCTCGACACCAAGACTCCCGAGGGCAAGGAAGTCCTCGAGAACCTGATCAAGCAATCCGATGTCATGGTCGAAAACTTCGGCCCTGGCGCCCTCGACCGCATGGGCTTCTCTTGGTCCCGCATCCAGGAGCTCAATCCCGGCATGATCCTGGCGTCGGTGAAGGGCTTCTCGGATGGCCACCACTACGAGGACTTGAAGGTCTACGAGAACGTGGCGCAGTGTGCGGGCGGCGCGGCCTCCACCACAGGCTTCTGGGACGGTCCGCCTACTGTGAGCGCCGCGGCTCTCGGTGATTCGAACACCGGCATGCACCTCGCGATCGGCATTCTCACAGCGCTTCACCAGAAGAACAAGACCGGCAAGGGCCAGAAGGTCGCCGTCTCGATGCAGGACTCGGTGCTCAATCTTTGCCGCGTCAAGCTGCGCGACCAGCAGCGTCTCGATGCCCTCGGCTACCTGGAGGAATACCCGCAGTACCCCCACGGCGAGTTCTCGGATGTGGTGCCGCGCGGCGGCAACGCGGGTGGCGGTGGACAGCCAGGCTGGGTGCTGAAGTGCAAGGGCTGGGAGACCGATCCGAACGCCTACATCTACTTCACGATCCAGGGTCATGCCTGGGCCCCGATCTGTAAGGCGATCGGCAGGGATGAGTGGATCGACGATCCGGCCTACAACACCGCTCGCGCCCGCCAGGACAAGATCATGGACATCTTTGGCACGATCGAGGCTTGGCTCGCCGACAAGACGAAGTTCGAGGCCGTCGATATCCTGCGCAAGTTCGACATCCCGTGCTCACCGGTGCTGTCGATGAAGGAGATCGCCAACGATCCGTCGCTGCGCGCCAGCGGCACCGTTGTCGAGGTGCCGCACCCGAAGCTCGGCTCGTACCTGACCGTCGGCAGCCCGATCAAGTTCTCCGACATGCAGGTCGAGGTGAAGGCCTCTCCGCTGCTCGGCGAGCACACCGACGAAGTCTTGCTCGATCTCGGCTACACCCAGCAGCAGATCGAGCAGTTGCACCAGGCCCGCGCCGTCTGAGGCGGCGTCTGAAACGGAGATGCCAGCGGCCTGTTCTCGGACAGGCCGCTGAATCAAGTAAGACGGCGCGCCGTGAGGCGCGCCGTTTCCGTTTTCTGGTACCGGAGCGAGGCTCGCCCATACGGCTTGTCCGTCATCGGCCCGGACGACCGCGGCATCGAAATCCTGGCACGGGGCCGCAGTGACGGGTTAGATGCCGGAGCGAGACGCATCTTGCGCGAGGGACGTCCCGAGGCGCCGCAGGTCGGCGAGCGGCGAGGATCATCCGGTGAATCGGCCCCACTGGCGCCATGTAGGCCCGGCCGAACGCATTGAGGACCACAACCGACGAGGTGATCGTGAGACGGCGACCAGCTGTCGCGAAGCAGATCATGACGTCGAGATGCCGGCCCCGCGTGGTCAGGACGAGCATGTCCGGCGTACTCTGTTCCACCAAGAAGAAATCCAGTTTGTCCCCCGCGCAGACATGGGTCCGCCGCTCCCTGGAAAAGCCGCCGATGGCCTTGACGCCGAAGCGGATTGCGATCGCATCCCTCACGCGAAAGGCGAGGGTCATCAGCGATCGCGGCTTCGAAGCGATAGCGTTCCAGGCATCGAGCGGGCTGACAGCCGTCGGGAGGATTACGGACTGCGTGTCGTTATAGTCGAGCTCTTCGCGCGGGCGCAGAAGTCGGACCGGTGGAGCCTCAGCCAAGCTTTCTCTCCCACCTGGGCGGTGGCCGAAGTCTGACATGACCGATGCGGAGATCAGGATGGGACGATGGGTGTGGCGGGAAATGCGGCATACACCGCCGACCGTATTGTCACCGCGCGCGCGACCTACACCCTGAGGGATGCAGGCTTGTCTTGCTGCCCCGCGAGGTGGGATGACATGGCGAAGCGGTCCTTTGGATCGTCCATCGTCGTGGTGCCGTCAATCCCGTTCGCTGCGAGCGCATCGTAGGGCAGCCAGCCGCTGAAGGGCTCCAGGGCGTTCGGCTCGGCCGGGCGGTACCAGCGCCAGACCTGACGCGTCGCGCTCGGGGAGTACCAGCGGCCGGGGAGGCCTTCCGCAAGAATCGGACCTAGGGTCAGGTGGTTGAGCCAAATCCGGTTGACGGTCTGCGGGGCCGTCTGCATCGGGCGCCAGGTCAGCGGCATCGGAGATCTCCTGCGAGACGATCGGGTGGGCTGAAACGGGCGCGGGGGCCAGGACTTGGCGTCCGGCCCCCGCGGCTCTTTCTTCGGCGCTTCAGTTGGGCTGTCAGGCCGCGACGATGCGGGGGGCTGGCTTAGTCTCGTCGGAGACAGCGAGCGCCTGCGCCACCACGCGCTTACGCCAGGGCTTCAGTACCGCGATGGCGAGGAGCGAGGCGAGGATGTTGGCGCCGGCGGCGACCAGGAAGACGCCGTCCCAGCTGTTGGTCGCCTGCTGCAGATAGTTCGCTACCGGAACCAGGAGCGCGGCGGTGCCTTTCGCGGTGTAGAGCAGGCCCGCATTGGTCGCAGCGAACTTCGTACCGAAGGTATCTGTGCAGGTCGAGGGGAAGAGGGAGTAGATCTCGCCCCAGGCGAAGAACACGAAGCCGGAGAGCAGCACGAACCACAGGGGGTCATGGCCCCAGAGGTAGAGCATGTAGATGCCGAAGCCTTCCATGGCGAAGGCGACGAACATGGTATTCTCGCGACCAATCTTATCCGAGACCCAGCCGAAGAACGGGCGGGTCAAGCCATTAAGTACGCGGTCGATGGTGGCTGCGAAGGTGATGGCGACCATGGTGATGCCCATAATCGTGACCGGCACCTTGTCGACGCCGATATCGGCAGCGATGGGCTTGAGGTTGGCGGTGATCATCAAGCCGCCTGCGCCCACGATAACGAACATGAAGTACATCAGCCAAAAGATCGGCTGCCGAGCGACTTCACCGGGGGTGTAGTTGCGCCGGGTCTGGATGACGTTGGTGTTCGCGACGGCCTCCGGAACTTGCCCCTTCTTCGGCGAGGTGAAAAAGAAAGCCAACACAGCGACCACGAGGCCCTGGCCGATGCCGAAGTTGAAGAACGCCGCCTGGAAGCCATGATCGGCGATCATCCACTGGATCGGCGCGACGGTGAGGGCTGAGCCGGCACCGAACCCTGCGGCGATGATGCCGGCGGCGAGACCACGCTTGTCCGGGAACCACTTCAGGGCGCTGCCGACACAGGTGCCATAGACCGCGCCCGCGCCGATGCCGGCGACGACTTGGCCAAGATAGAACATGTTCAGGGTGCTGGCATAGGAGTTGATCACCCAGCCGATCCCGCAAAGGAGACCACCGAATAGGACCACGACCCGTGGGCCGTACTTGTCGACGAACCAGCCTTCGACCGGAACGAGCCAAGTCTCAAACAACACGAACAGGGTGAATGCCCATTGGATCGCGGCGCGATCAAACCCGAATTTTTTTTGAATGTCGGGGACGAAGAATGTCCAGCCGTATTGCAGATTGGCGATCATCACCATGCAGATGACGCCGATGACGAGCTGACCCCATCGATAACTGTCGGATACGTGCTCGGTTGTGGTTTCCACCCTCGACATGGCTTTTCCTCCGGTAGGCTCTTGATGAAACGAGATACGCGATCGGCTCTTCGTCCGATGCTGAGCGTAGGGGCCGTTGACCGCCGGACTTATCGCCGGCTTGGTATGTGGAATACCAGCCTCTCTCTCTGCGAACCAATCGTCAAGAGTTGGTTGCCGAGAAATCGATCCCGCACTGCAGCGTGGCGGCCAAATGCTGGTAGTTTCGCTCCATCCGCGAGATCGCTCTTAGTGTTTCCAGGCGGTCGATCTGCTTGCTTTGCACGGGCACCAGCGATCTGAGCGCAGACGATATTTGAATCCCGGCGATACCTCAGCGTGTCGTCTCGTCGAAACGCAAGAATCCTTATTCGACGATACCCAGATGCCGGATAAGCTTATGTGCAGAGGAAGTTACCTCGCCGCCTAATGCGCGATAGTGCCGGTCGAAGCACATACTGGCGGCGCATCCGCACGTGAGCACTGTGTGATGTCCCAATCGTTTTAGTTGCGGTCCTGCACTGGGGACGGGTGCGCGATGACGCAGTGCAGCAAGCAGATAGGCGAAAACTGTTGTTTGCCATCCAGGCGGGGAAGATTCTTCAAAGCCGGTTCGCGAGTTTGAAACGACAAAGCAGCAGATCTGTCTCTCATTTCGGCATGATATTTCGCCCCACTCATTGACAGAAAATATTTTGTATACCAGGCTCGCGAGTGGAAAATGCCATAAGATTAGAGGAGCGGTGCCATGAGCGCGCGCCAGAAGCTTGGCAGTGAAGCCTCCCGCGTGCGCTATATTCGTATGGATCGGTCTGTGCGGGAAGCAATTCGGCTTCTAGCCGCTCCAGACGTTGATGCGCTAATTGTCGTTGACGGCCCATGCGACGACACTGGTTCATTTATCGGAATACTGAGCGATCGTGAGATCTTTCGCGTAATGGCCAGTGAGGGCCTGGAGACGCTCGACAGCTTGGTTTGGATGCTGACTACGCCGGAGTTCGTCTCCGCCGACGTTCGGACGCCGCTCGCCGATCGGTTGCAACTGTTTTGCGCGCATAAAACCAACCATATCGCGATCATGAATGGAATGTGCCTTCATTCGATTCAGAGCATCTGGGATTGTGTTGTAGATGCGTCACACGCTTCGACTGTATAATCGCAGCGTCCGAGGTGGGGTCGGACCCGATCCCCTTGGTGATGTTCATGAATTACACAGATTGATACAAAATCGTGCGATGCAAAAGCAGTTGGATTGATCGCAGATCCTTCAACAATGCACAGAACTTGACGCTTGATGCGTTTAAATACACATTTTTAAGCTCGCTCGACGACGGGTAGGGCAAGGCTGGCGTTTGCATGCCGGCGCGCATCACCGCTCGGCGCCTCTGCAATCTGCCATCGTCGGTGGTGAAGAAGATAAAGGAGTGATCCCCATGCGTTTCCTGGCAATCCTTGACTGCCCGGTAATCTTCAGCGGCGAGAACAGCTACGGGATGACCAGTATCGACATGTGTCCCTCGACTGGTATCACGAACGGCCTGATCAGTCGCCACGTCAAGGTGATTGACGGTCGCCTGATCGCTGTCTGCATTTGGACAGGCGAGGTACTCTGTCGCGAGTATTTCGATGCGGCGTGGTACCAGAAAGCTGGGGAGCTTTGGGGAGAAGAGTATCAGCTTCGCCTGGAGGTCATTGAGGAACCGCAGGCCGTTTGAGCACCCGCGGTGGATTGGGGTCTGGGCTCGAATCTCGTGCGTTCGGACCATCACAGAATGCAAAGTCTACTGGCATGACCATCCATGCCTTGGCGAGTCCGGCAAGCGACGGCGCCGATCCGGACTGTTACGGGCCCTGGAGCCCGGGTATCGAGTCGAGCCTTCCGCGCGCGCTCCTGCCCTTAGCTACCGTTTTCCGCGAGGAAAACGTCGAGACCTCCCTCAACGATGCCTATGAGTTGAGCGATGTCAGTGGTCTGCCATTGACATCGCTTGTCTGCTTCCGGCCTGAGCGACTGGTGGTCCACGAAGTTTTGATCCGCGTCATGGCTGATCTTTCCGTTCCGGTCGGCCAGACGTACGGCGATCTCGGGGTAAATTTTCGTGCCATCGTCTCTGCCATCCTGAACGAGGGTATTGCCGAACATGGCAGAGAGATCGCCGCGCGACATGCGGAGATCCGGGTCGCAGCCGCGGAACTTCTCGATGGCCAGATCGACAAAATATTGGGCGAGTACCTTCACACCGCCGAGGGGTGGCCACCGCGCGGTGCTCTCTGGCGTCGTTTCTGGCCTCACCGCACCGGACGGAAAAGCTCAAAACCTTCCGGCTCTGCTTGCGTTGGCCGGGACCCTATACATCAGGTCTGGCATCACCTTGACGCCTGGCATGCGCGGGTCGCCGCGGCAGAGGATGCTCTCGCCGTGGCGGCCTGCGCCGCGCTGCGTTGCGTCGTCGAGAGTCTGATCGGTCGACGTGGCTTTCTCATCCGTGACCCGTCACTGCTCGGAAGGCTTGCCGTCACGCTCGTGTCGAACGGCTATGGTAGTCTTGCCCTCGGCGCGCTGATCGAGCCCTGGATGCAGGCAGTGGTGGCGAAGCGCGGTTACGTGCGCCTTAAGCCGCAGGACACTCCTGTCATCCTGAACGTGAAGGGCTCGTCCGCCTCAGGCAAGAGTACCATCCGTCCCTATCAGCGCGCTCTGGTCGAGACCCTGGAATTGAATTGGTCCGACTTCGCCCTCATCACGCCTGATGTCTGGCGTAAGTTCCTGTTGGATTACGACAGTCTCGGGTCAGCGCGGCGCTATGCCGGGCCGTTGACAGGACACGAGGTCGAGATCATTGACCGCAAGCTCGATGGCTACATGGCGCGGAAAGCTGAGGCTGGCCGGATCTCCCATCTCGTCATCGACCGCTTCCGCTTTGACAGTTTTGCAGTCAATCCCGGTACCGAACTTGGGAGCCAGCTCCTCACGCGCTTCGGGCGCCAAGTCTACATGCAGTTCATGATCACGCCGCCGGATGCCACTGTCGAGCGGGCTTGGAAACGTGGCGAACAGTTCGGTCGCTACAAGGCGGTGGAAGACCTACTGGCGCACAATGTCGAAGCTTACACAGGCATGCCACGGTTGTTTTTTACCTGGGTGTTGCGGCCGGACAAGGAGGTGCATTTCGAGTTCCTGGACAACGGTGTACCCGAGGGTTGCCTTCCGCGGACCGTCGCTTTTGGTGCGAATGGCGTAATGAACATTCTTGACGTCCAGGTCTTGCTCGACATCGATCGGTATCAGGCCATCAATATTCAGGCCCGCAATCCCGAGGCGGTCTATCGCGGCGTTCCACCCCGGGATGCGCCAGGAGAGATGCGTTTCCTGCGCGATTGCCTGCGCCGGATGACCACCATTCGCTTTGCCGATCACGCCACAGGCCGCGTCCTCGCGCGCCTCGACAGCGGGTGCCTTACCAGTCTCGTGCCGACGTTGGCTGAAGCCGACCCGGTCGTTCACCGAGTCCTGACAGGCCTTGGGGTCATCAGGCAAGCGGAAGCAAATGCAGGATCCAGTGAAGCTCTGCAGGTGAGTGGAGCGTGCACCCTCGGAGCCTGGGGCGAGAAAACAACGCTGAGGCGTTTGACCTGAGAGCAGATACGATAGTGCGGATTGAGCGAAAGATCTTTGACCACCACTGTGAATTTGCGATGCAACAGGAAATGTTGCGCCACTATATGTTTTCGAAACACCGTCCGTGCTCGCATCCTTTCTTGTCACGATCCTCAACCATATGGCTCTGCAGGTTGGACGCGTGATCAAGATCGCTGACTGGATGCCACAAGACAGAAGTTCCGTCGAAAGAAACAACGAAGTCGTCGTCGGAAACAGAAGCGGTGTTTTGCTGTTTGCGGTTGAGACGGATAAATGATCCTTCTAAAGGGAAGCGCGGCGTCGAGGGATCGAGGCCGCGCAAGTTGGGAGAAGAGAGGTCGAGTTGAGGAGACTACCTATTCGGCGGCGATCCTCTGGACGACGCCGATGGCCCCGGACTCGGCAATCTCAAAACGTTCGGCTTCAGAGTATCCGAGGACCTCGGTCAAAATCTCTTCGGTGTGCTCGCCCAACAGCGGAGATCGCGTGATCTCGGTATTGCTGGCCGAGAGTCGGATGGGGTTGCCCACAGTGAGGTACTTGCCACGGGTGGGGTGATCGACCTCTACGACCGTACCGGATCTACGCAGGGACTCGTCCTCCGCGATCTCCTTCATGGAAAGGATCGGCCCGCATGGCACATGCAGCGCATTGAGGATCTCCATCGCCTCGAACTTGGTCTTCGACATCGTCCAGGATTCGATGCGGGTGAAGATCTCGTTCAGGTGGGGCAGGCGGGCCTTCGGTGTGGCGTAGTCGGGATGCGTCGCCCAGGCGGGTTCGCCGATGACGTCGCAGATCTGCGGCCAGACCGCTCCCTGCGTGATGAAGTAGATGTAGGCGTTCGGGTCGGTTTCCCAGCCCTTGCACTTGAGGATGCGGCCGGGCTGGCCGCCCCCGGAATCGTTGCCGGCGCGCGGCACTGAATCGCCGAACGGAATGCCTTCGCCGAACTGGCTGTATTCCGGCAGGGGGCCGCGCTCCAGGCGCTGCTGATCGCGCAGCTTCACCCGGCAGAGGTTGAGCACCCCGTCCTGCATCGCGCAGTCGACCCGCTGGCCGAGGCCGGTCTGGGTCCGGTGATAGAGGGCGGTGACGATGCCGAGCGCAAGGTGGAGGCCGGTGCCGGAATCGCCGATCTGCGCGCCGGTCACCATCGGGATGTCGGTGCGGAATCCCGTGGTCGAGGCGGCGCCCCCGACGCATTGCGCCACGTTCTCGTAGACCTTGCAGTTCTCGTAGGCGCCGGGGCCGAACCCCTTCACCGAGGCGAGGATCATGCGCGGATTGGCGGCGTGGATCGCCTCCCAGGTCAGGCCCATCCGAGCGAGGGCCCCGGGCGCGAAGTTCTCGACCAGGACATCGCACGCATCGATCAGGCGCCACAGCACCTCGATGCCCTTCGGGTTCTTGGTGTCGAGGGTGATCGAGCGTTTGTTGTGGTTCAGCATCGTAAAATACAGGCTGTCCACATCGGGAATGTCCTGCAACTGCTGGCGCGTGGCATCGCCCACGCCCGGCCGCTCGACCTTGATCACGTCGGCGCCGAACCAGGCCAGGAGCTGCGTGCAGGTCGGGCCCGACTGCACATGGGTGAAGTCGAGGATCTTGACGCCTTCGAGGGCTTTCATGGCACGGGCTCACCTTCACGGGAGACGACGGCGCGGGCCGAGGAGGGGCCTACGTCCGGTGGAGGTCTCCCTCCCGCGGTCCGTCGCCGGCCCCTCCGGGCCTGGAGCGTGCGTCGCAGCCTGCCGAGAGGCTGCGCGCTCGTTTGGCTCTCCGGGGATGCCGTCGATCCCCGGAGATTGCGAACCCCTTCGGCTCAGGCGGTCTTCTTGCGGACCACCGTGCTCGTCGGGTTGAGGCTGCCGATGTTGCCGCTCTCCGTGCCGGCGCTGGGGTCGATCACCGCGTTGATCAGGGTGGGCTTGCCCGAGTCCATCGCGGCGTTGACCGCCTGGGAGAGCTCGTCCGGGGTCGTGACGTGGACGCCGACGCCGCCGAAGGCCTCCATCATCTTGTCGTAACGCGAGTCCTTCACGAACACCGTGGTGCCGGGATCGCGGCCGGTGGGATCGGTGTCGGTGCCGCGATAGATGCCGTTGTTGTTGAAGACCACGATGCAGACCGGCAGGTCGTACCGGCAGATCGTCTCGACTTCCATGCCGGAGAAGCCGAAGGCGCTGTCGCCTTCCACCGCGAGGACCGGCTTGCCGGTCTCGACGGCGGCGGCGACGGCGAAGCCCATGCCGATGCCCATGATGCCCCAGGTGCCGACATCGAGGCGCTTGCGCGGCTGGTACATGTCGATGATGCCGCGGGCGAGGTCGAGGGTGTTGGCGCCCTCGTTGACGAGGATCGCGTCGGGCCGCTCCTTGATGATGGTCCGGAGTGCGCCGAGCGCCCCGTGGAAGTCCATCGGAGCCGAATTCTTCTTCAGCTTCGAGGCCATCTTCGCGAGGTTCTCCTCCTTCTTGGTCCGGATCGCATCGGTCCAGGCCGCCGGGGGCGCCTGCCAGGTCTGGCCCATTCCGTCGAGGAGGGCGGAGACGCAGGAACCGATGTCGCCGACCACCGGGGCGACGATCTCGACGTTCGAGTCCATCTCCTTCGGCTCGATGTCGATCTGGATGAACTTCTTCGAGCCCGGGGCGCCCCAGGTCTTGCCCTTGCCGTGCGAGAGCAGCCAGTTCAGGCGTGCGCCGACCAGCAGGACGACGTCGGCCTCCTTGAGCACCAGGGAGCGGGCCGCGCCGGCGGACTGGGCATGGGTATCGGGCAGGAGGCCCTTGGCCATGCTCATCGGCACGTAGGGAATGCCGCTGCGCTCGACGAGGTTGCGGATCTCCTCGTCGGCCTGGGCATAGGCCGCGCCTTTGCCGAGGACGATGAGGGGACGCTTGGCGGACTTGAGCACGTCGAGGGCCCGGGCGATGGCGCTCGGGGCCGGCAATTGCGCGGGCGCCGCATCGATCACCTTCACCAGGGACTTGGCGCCGGCCTCGGCGTCCATCACCTGGCTGAACAGCTTGGCGGGCAGATCGAGGTAGACGCCGCCCGGGCGGCCTGAGACGGCGGCGCGGATGGCGCGGGCGACCGCGATGCCGATGTCGGCGGCGTGGAGCACGCGGAAGGCGGCCTTGCACAGGGGCTTGGCGATGGCGAGTTGGTCCATCTCCTCGTAGTCGCCCTGCTGCAGGTCAACGATCTCGCGCTCGGAGGAGCCCGAGATCAGGATCATCGGGAAGCAATTCGTGGTCGCGTTGGCCAGGGCCGTCAGGCCGTTGAGGAAGCCGGGCGCCGAGACGGTGAGGCAGATGCCGGGCTTCTTGGTCAGGAAGCCCGCGATGGCCGCGGCGTTGCCGGCGTGCTGCTCGTGGCGGAAGGAGATGACGCGCATGCCGGCGGCCTGCGCGAGGCGGCCGAGATCGGTGATCGGAATGCCGGGCACGCCGTAGATGTTCGTGATGCCGTTGAGCTTCAGCGCGTCGATGACGAGGTGGAAGCCGTCGATCTGCTCGCCCGCATGATCGGACGTGACGCCGACGCCGGTGGCGACGTCGTGGACGGCCTGCGTGGATTCGGAGCCAGCGGTTCTATCCATGGTGTTTCCTCCAGTTGGGGCGCTTCTTGTTGGATGGCGCGCCATTCTTGGTCGTGGTCGGGCGTAGGGGCCGGGTGTCCGACTTGGTCTCGAGCTTGGTTTCGATCCGGAACGCCCCGGATGCGTGGCCGGGGCGTCGATGTCTGCTTCAGGATCCGCCGGGCGTGTTCCGCGACAGCTCAGGCCGCACCGGGGCGCATTCGACGAAAGCCGGGTTCAAACAGTCTTCGTGGATCCGATCACTTGACGCTTGACGTGCGTTGCGCGCCGAGCGGACCTGAGGATTGTGTTGATTGCAGTGCTGCTAGTCCCGACCACCCGGTTGCCAGTTCAAGAATGGTGGCATACCAAATACCAAGTGTCAAACCGGATGTGGCGCGGGCCGGCCCGTGCGGGTTCGTCGTCCCCGAGGCATGACGGGTGCGGTAGACGCCGTACCGGACGGGCGGCGCTGCGGGTACAGCTCGGCCGGCCGTCGTCACAGCTTGGTGAGTCGACGCAGCTATGTTGTTGTAGCAGGGGGGATATTCAAATCTTGTCCCGGTTCAATCGCCAAGGTTTCCTTGTGTTCCGGGAGCGGGTTCGGCATGTTCCAGACCAAATTGACGTCGCGTCAGCGTCCTAGCGATCGCTCCAGGTGTAAGCATGGTTGAGTCCACGACCTTTCAGATCAAGCCGCTGGCCGCGACGTCGAGCTTGCGTGCGCTTGCCTACGATGCGCTGAAGGAAGCCATCACCAACATGAACATCTACAGCCAGCGCGACGAGGTCCGGCTCGACGAGCGCAAGCTGTCTCAGGATCTCGGCGTCAGCCGCACCCCGGTCCGCGAAGCCCTCACGGTCCTGGAGCAGGAGGGATTCGTCCGGTTCGAAGCACGTCGTGGTGTCTTCGTGATCAAGAAGTCGAAGAAGGAGATCGTGGCGATGATCCAGGCTTGGTCGGCCCTGGAGAGCATGGCTGCCCGGCTCGCTTGTGAGCACGCCACCGACGAGCAACTTGGCTGCCTGCGTATTCATTTCCCCGAATTCTACGAGGGGCGCCCGACCGATCACATGGACGAGTACTCGGATGCGAACATCCGGTTCCATCAGAAGATCATTTCACTCGGCGGCTGCGAGGTGATCAAAGACATCACCAGCAACCTGCTGATGCATGTTCGCGGAATCCGGAACACGGCCCTGCGCCAGGGCGACCGGGCGGCGAACTCAATCAAGGAGCATGTCGAGATCATTCAGGCCCTGGAAGCACGGGATGCGGAGCGCGCCGAACGTCTCGTGCGCGAGCACGGCCTGGGCCTCGCCCGCCACGTCGAGAAGTACGGAGACTACCTCGACTGAATGCGTCGGGACGGTGGTCCCGCGGACGGCGGTTCCTCAGTAGCTCGGGACCAGCCGTTCCTCCGGCAGCGGCGCTTCCATGTGGAAGCGCAGTCCGCTCTCTGCATAGTCGATGGTTACGGCGGCGTTGCACTGCTGTGCCAGAACCCGCTGAAGCAGAGTCGAGCCGAAGCCCTTGCGCTGCGGTGGTGTCACCACCGGCCCTCCTGACTCCGTCCAGTCGAGGGTCAGGCGCCGTCCGGCCTCACCCGCCACGACATCCCATCTGACAAAGATCCGGCCACCCGGTTCGGAGAGGGCTCCGTGCTTGGCCGCGTTCGTGGTCAGTTCATGGAACGCCATCCCGGTCGGGACGGCGAGGTCGGCCGCCAACTCGATCATCGGTCCCTGGAGGCGGATGCGCTGACTCTTGGCGTCATTGTAAGGGCTCAGCTCGTTCTCAAGCAGCTCGTGCAGTGGGGCCGTCTGCCAATAATCCTCCGTGAGGAGTGTGTGGGTCTTGCCCAGGGAGACGATCCGGTTGGAGAACGATTGGTAGAACGTCTCGACATCGTGGGTGGACCGCGCGGTCGCGCCGAGCAGGCCCTGTACCGTGGCGAGGGTGTTCTTCACACGATGATGAAGCTCTCGAATCAGCAGGGCTTGGCGCTCATGAGTCTTCTGGCGCTCGTCCAGATGGGCCGCTACCTCCCACTGCCGGCGCCGGGCGCGCAGGGCCGAACGCACTGCGTTGGCGAGTACCGCCGGATGGAACGGCCGCTCCAGCAAGGTCACGTTGCCGAGCAGGCCGTTCAAGCGTTCGTCGGGTGAGGCGCCGCGATGACTAAGCAGGATAAAGGGAAAGTCGGACCAGGGGGGCTGGCGCTCCGACCATTCGGCGATCGCCCGTCGGTCTGAGCGCAGGAGCGCCTCTTCGGTGATCACCGCGCAGGCCGCGACATCGAGGTCTGCCACAAGGTCCGCCAAGTTCGCCTTGATCCGTGAATCGATGCCGACCTCAGCCAGAATCGCTGCAGCGATGCGCGCGTCTCGTCCGCTCGGCGCCAGGATCAGCGCGATGGGATCAGGCTGCGCCATGGGAGCCGGTTTGACTGTCGGTGATCTGTGCCGACGCAACGGGCCGGTCATCAAGAAGATCGGCGTGCTTCCCCTCGAAGGTTGGCACGCCGGTGAGCACGCCGCGGAAATCCTTGAGCACGGCCCCCACCCGGAGCCCCTGCGAATCGATTCTGAACTCTCGGATGGTATTCTCGTGCGGGCCGGTGCGCTTCTTCAGCACTGAGAGGGCGCGGCGTACGTGGCCGCCCGCCTCAAAGAAGCGGAGCATCACCACCGTGTCGCTGACATAAGTGAGATCGACCGGCGCCTCCATCCGTCCCACCATCCCGTGCTGGGCCAGCACTAGGATCGTCACCACGCCCTGCTGGTTCAGGTAGGTCGTCATCTCGTGCATCTGCAGCACCAGGTGCGGCTGCCCGCTCATGGCGCTCATGTAGCCCGTGAGGCTGTCGATCACTACGACGCGCGCCCCATCGGTCTCGACCGCATCGCGGATCCGCCCGGCGAAATCGCCCGCCGAGATATCGGCCGGGTCCATCTGTTCGATCCGCAGGCGTCCGGATTGGATGTGGGGGCCGATCGCGAAGCCGATTCCCGTAGCCCGCCGCTGGAGGATGCCGGAGGTCTCGTCGAAGCTGATGATCAGCCCATGTTCGCCGCGATCGAGGGCGGCCATCAGGTAACCGAGCGCCAGGGTCGACTTGCCGGCGCCCGAAGGGCCGATGATGAGGTTCGTGGTACCCCGGTCCAGGCCGCCGCCGAGGACCGCGTCCAGCTCAGGAACCCCGCAGGCGACCGTCCCAGGCTCGAACTCGGCATGGTGATCGGCGGCCACGAGGCGAGGGAAGATCCGAACCCCACCCCGCTTCAGCACGAAGTCGTGGTAGCCACTCTCGTAGGGGGTGCCGCGCATCTTGATGATGTGGAGCCGGCGGCGCGCAGCGCCGTAGGTCGGCGTCACTTGTTCCAGGCGCAGGACCGCGTGGCTGATCGAGTGCAGGTTGAGGTCGTCATCCTCGGAGCTCAGATCGTCGAGCATCAGCACGGTGGCGTTGTTGAGCAGGAAATAGCTCTTAAGCGCCAACACCTGCCGCCGGTAGCGCAGGGAGCCCTGCGACAGCAAGCGGATCTCCGACAGGCTGTCGAACACCACCCGGACCGGGTTCACGCGCTCGATCTCGGCCAGCGCCATCCGGACCGTTTCGCCGAGTTCGAGGTCGGACGAGTGGATGAGGGTCTGCTGCTGCTCCGAATCCAGGCTGAGCTCCGGCGGCACCAATTCGTAGATCTCGACGCCGTCCAGGGACCAGCCATGGCGCTCGGCCACCGAGAGGAGTTCGCGCCGGCTCTCCGAAAGGGTGATATAGAGGCCCCGCTCGCCCCGATTTACACCGTCGAGGAGAAATTGCAGTCCGAGGGTGGTCTTGCCACTGCCCGGCCGCCCCTCGATGAGATGAGCCCGCTGGGCCGCATAGCCGCCGTGGAGAATCTCGTCGAGGCCTGGCACGCCGGTCGGGATCGGCGCGGCGTCGCCGGCGACGGGGGTCTGCATGGATGAATCCGCAACGTGAAAATCGGATCCACCATAGGTGGGGGACCCCTCGGCGTCGCCGGTATTTATGCCACACCGCCGGGGTATGCGCCTCGCCGAGCGCCCGCCGTGCCGGGCGAGTTCGGCCTCCGGTCATCGCCGCCGAAGGTTGCCCTTTGCAGAACTGCGGGGGCACCGTATCAGGGCCGGCCTTTGCCGCGCGGCCGCGAGATACTGCCCGCCTCGCATCTGTCCTTTCGAGCTGCCGGAGTGCGGAGCCCCGATGCGCGAACCGAACGCGGTGGATTTCTGGCGGGGGCTGGCCCTCGTCACGATCTTCGTGAATCACATTCCCGGCAACACTTTCGAGCGCTACACCTATTCGCAGTACAGCATCTCCGATGCGGCTGAGCTGTTCGTCTTCCTGGCCGGCTGGTCGATCGGAATCGCCACGCGCAATCGTGATGGGAGCCCCGAGCCGCGGCTGAAGACCGTACTGCGGCTGATGTCGCGCACCATCGAAGTCTACCGCGCTCAGATCACCACGATGGCCCTCGCCCTCGGCATGATTGCCGGCACGGCCCTGGTGCTCGATAACCCGTTGCTGCTCGAATGGCACAATGCTGGAGGCTTCTTCGCCGATCCGATCCAAACCATGATCGGCTTCGTGCTGTTGACGCACCAACTGGGCTTCTTCAACATCCTGCCGCTCTACGTCGTGCTCCTCGGCATCGCACCCGTCTTCGTGCTGATCGGGCGCGTGAGCCGGAGCGCTGCCCTCCTCTTGTCCTTCGCGCTCTATGCCTCAAGCCTGGTGTTCGAGTGGAACCTGCCGTCCTGGCCGGGGGAGGGCGATTGGTTCTTCGATCCGCTGTGCTGGCAGCTTCTCCTCGTTCTCGGCTTCATCATGCAGGACTGGAGTCGGACCTCCCCCTGGCTGAAGCGCTGGTCGCGTCGGCTCGTCCCGGTGGGAGTGGTCATCGTTCTCACCGGTATCGTCCTGTCGGTGCTCGATCTCAGGCCGGATCCGCTCCTCGTTCCCGATCCACGCCTCGTCTTCACCTTTGACAAGACCTACTTGTCCCCGGCGCGGGTGATCCACTTCCTCGGCGTGCTCCTCGCCTTCCAGACGCTCTACGGATTCCTCGCCCCGCGACTCGGATGGATCACGGCCTTCCTCGCCAGTCTGGGGCGAAATTCGCTGGCAGTCTTCTCTGTCGGCTCCCTGCTCAGCCTGGCCGCGCAACTCATACGGTTCTGGGCTGGCGGCGGTGTCGTTGTTGACGTTTTCGTCGTAGGGTCTGGCCTGTTCGCACTGGGTTTCACCGCATGGTTCGTCGAATGGCGCTCCCGAAAGCCGCGGGTCTCCTCGCCTTGAGCCTGGCCCTCCTCTGCCCCCTCGGCGGAGGCAGCGCCCGGGCGCAGGAGCCGGCGCCCCATCAAGAGCCCGCGAAGGTGGGAGGTCCGCCGCCGACCGTGGTGTCGCCTCCGAGCGTCGCCGCCGGTCAGGGGCCGGATGTAGAGGCCGTCGACGTGACCCTCTCGCCAGAATGCCGGGTGCCGGGCTCGAAGCTCTATACCCTGGCCCGCCTCGGCGCGGTGAAGGCGGCCCTCAAGGAAAAACGCCCGGTCCGCGTGCTCGCCATCGGCGCCTCGACGATGGGACTCGGGTCCTCCGCCACGTATCCGGTCAAGCTGGAGACCGCCCTCGAGCGCTCCCTACCGGATGTCGACGTGGTCGTGGAGAGCCGGGGCTTGCAAGGCGAGATCGCGTCGGGGGCAGGCGAGCGCCTGCGCAGCATGGTTGCGGAAGTGGAGCCCGACCTCGTCATCTGGCAGGTCGGCTCCCACGATGCCCTCGCCCGGGTCGATCTTGATGCCTTCGGCACGGCCCTCGACGAGACCGTGCAATGGATCAAGGGGCATGAGATCGACGTCGTACTGGTCAGCCCGGTCTACACCGCGAGTCTCGCCTCGGACGACTATTACACCAGCCTCGTGCGCAAGGTGCAGGAGGTCGCCCTGCGGGAAGGCGTGCCCCTGGTGCAGCGCTACGAAGCGATGCGCTACCTCGCTCGCCGCAACGACAAGGGCGAGGGACATCTCCTGGGCAGCCAGTTTCGACTGAACGATCTCGGTCTGCGCTGCATGGCCGAGCACGTCACCCGCGCGATCACCCTGTCGCTGCTCCAGCCGGATCCGGCCTCGACGGGCAGCGCCGGGCGACCCGCCCTGACGTTGGCGCCGCCGAAGGAATCCGCCGGGACCAAGCTACCCGCGACGGCGCCCGCCGGGCCCTGAACCAAAGCCTTAACCGCTCGGCTTAACCGCGCCGCAATGGCGTAGGCCCTACACCGGTGTCGATCGGGCGGGGGCCATTCGGTGAGCACAGCGACGGATAGGATCGGAGCCGCCGGCGCGTGGAGCGCGTTGACGCGTCTGCGCGGTGGTGCCGCCGGGGCGGCGATCCACGTCTTCGCGATCCGCATCGGCGCCGCCGGCTTCGCCTATGTCGGGCAGGTGCTGATGGCGCGCCTGATGGGCGGCACCGAGTACGGAATCTTCGCAGCGATCTGGGTCTGGATCGCGATCCTCGGTCATTCGGCCACCCTCGGCCTGTCGCAGGGCGCCTGCCGGTTCATTCCGGCGGATCAGGCCCGGGGCGACCTAGCTGCCGTCCGCGCCTACCTCGTCGGCGGCACGACCGTGACCCTCGCGAGCGCAATG
Source organism: Methylobacterium sp. Leaf88 (assembly GCF_001422795.1). Classification (NCBI taxonomy): domain Bacteria; kingdom Pseudomonadati; phylum Pseudomonadota; class Alphaproteobacteria; order Hyphomicrobiales; family Methylobacteriaceae; genus Methylobacterium; species Methylobacterium sp. Leaf88. The sequence goes on from NZ_LMMK01000055.1 coordinate 21,025, forward strand.
GCCGTCGCCCTCGGGGGGCTTGCCCTGGTCTGGGTCGAGGGCTCCCTGCTGGAGGGGCCCTATGCCGCCCCGCTCCTCGTGGCGGCGTTGGTGCTGCCGCTCTTCGCGCTTCAGGATTACTGCGAGGGCGTGGCCCGCGGTCAGAACTGGGCCGTGCTCGCCATCGCGCCCCCGTACCTGCTGCGGCAGGGTCTGATCATGGCCGCCATGCTGGCGGCCGTGGGATTCGGCGCCCCGGCGGAGGCGCGCGTCGCCGTCCTGTGCACCCTCGTGGCGACCGGGATCGCGGTGTCGATCCAGGCGGCCCTGCTGCTGCGGCGCCTTCAGGCGATCCTGCCCACCGGACCGCGCCGCTATGCCTGGCGGCGCTGGTTCCGCGCCTGCTTGCCGATCGCGGGCAGCGACCTCGCCACGTCCGCTTCGAGCTTCATCGACGTCGTTGTGCTGAGCCTGCTCGCCCCACCGGCCACGGTGGGGCTGTACTTCGCCGCGACGCGGATCCAGCAATTCGTGGTCTTCGTCCATTTCGCCGCCACCGCCGCCACGGCGCAACGCTTCACCGCAGCCCATGCGGCCGGGGATCGGGGGCGGCTCGCCGATCTGATCGCCCTGCAGGCGCGTCTCACCCTCGCGGCCACCGCGCTCATCGGGATCGCCGTCCTCGCGGCCGCGCCCCTCCTGTTAGGCCTGTTCGGCTCCGAATTCCGGGACAGCCTGCCCATCCTCGCCGTCCTCGTTGCCGGGAGTGTCGCCGCCAGCGCCTTCGGTCCGGGTGAGGACCTGCTCAACATGCTCGGCGGAGAGCGCCTGGCCGCCGGCGTCGCCGTCGGCATCCTGGGTCTGGCCGGCGGCCTCTGCCTCATACTGGTCCCGGTGTTCGGGGTGATCGGCGCCGCCCTGGCGATGGCGCTCGCGACCGTGGTCCGAGCCGCCGCCATGGCCTGGGCGGCCCATGCGGTGCATGGCCTGGTCACGCCGGTCCGGATCGGTCTGTTCGGGAGACGGGGTCGATGAGTGCCGCTCACGCCCGGCGGGTTGCGCCGGCCTATACCCACGCGATCACGTCGCTCGCGTCTCTCGGGCGGGAGGCGGCGGCTTGGGACGACCTTTCGGTCCGGGCGGGGAGGGCGCATCCCTTCTTCGGTCGGCACGTGATGCAGGCCCATCTGGCGAGCGGCCTGGCGTCCCCGGACATGGGCGTCGTCGTCGTGCACGGGCCGGAGCGCCTGGAGGCGGTTCTGCCGTTTCGCCGCTCCTACGATATCTGCGGACTCGGACGATCCGTGCTGCTGCCGTTCGCGTCGCCCTTCATCACCGCGTCCGCGCCGCTGGTGGCAGAGGGCCCGGACAGGTCCGCGATCCTGGCGGCCCTGGTCGAGGGCCTTGCCGCCGCTTCCGGCGGACGGGCGTGGCGCTGGCCGCTGCTCTCGGTCGAGGCGGCACCGGGCCGCGACCTGATGGCCGCGATGGCGGAGGCCGGCTGGGATCTCGGCGAGGTGGCGCGGTTCGCCCGTCCAGTCCTCGACAGGCGCCCCGATCACGCCGCCTTCCTCGACGGGCATCCGCATCCCTCGCGGCTCAAGGATCTGCGTCGCCGGCAGCGCCGCCTCGCCGAGGGCGGTGTGGTGAGCCTTCAGACCGTGACGCAGGGACCAGCTCTCGCCCGGGCGGTGGAGGGTTTCCTCGACGTCGAGGCCGCCGGATGGAAGGGAGCCGCCGGCACCGCCATGGCCTGCCGCCCGGCGCATGCCGCCTTCGCCCGCGCGCTGTTCCGGGCCGAGGGAGGCCCCGTGGGCATCCGGGCCGACACCCTGAGCCGGGATGGGACGACCCTGGCCGTCAGCCTCGCCCTGGTGGCGGGCGGGACCGCCTACCTCTTGAAGACCGCCTATGACGAGACCGCCCGCGCCTTCGCGCCGGGCCTCGTCCTGGAGGCCGAGATCGTGCGGGCGCTGCATGCGGAGGGGTTCGCCGACCGCCTCGATTCCGCGACCCTGGCCGGTTCGGCCCTGGAGAGCCTCTACCGCGAGCGCGACACCGTCGCGGAGATCGTCGCCGTGCCGGAGAGGGCGCGCGGGCTGATCGGGCTGGAGCGGCGCCTCCGCCTCGCCCGCTTCGAGGAGACGGCCCGGGGCGAGGCGCGGCGGCTGCTTCGGCGCTGAGGGCGCGGGGCTCGGCGCAGAGCGGGGATTGTGACGTCCTGGCGAGTCCGTGCTACTGCGCCGCCTCGGCATGCCAGACAGGACCTACCATGCGCCGTCCCCTCTATGCCCTTACCGGAGCCTTGATCCTCGCCATGACTGCATCCGCATCCGCCGAGACCGTCACCACCCCCTCGGGCCTCCAGTACCGTGACGAGGTCGTGGGCACCGGCCCGGAGCCGAAGGCCGGCCAGAAGGTCAGCGTCCACTACACGGGCTGGCTCGACGACGGTGGCAAGCCGGGCAAGAAGTTCGATTCCTCGCGGGATCGCGGCACGCCCTTCACCTTCACCCTCGGCGCCGGGCAGGTCATCGCCGGCTGGGACACGGGCGTCGCCACGATGAAGGTCGGCGGCAAGCGCACGCTGATCATCCCGCCCGACCAGGGCTACGGCCCGCGCGGCGCCGGCGGCGTGATCCCGCCCAACGCGACCCTGATCTTCGACGTCGAGCTTCTCGGCGCCCGCTAGTATACCACGCCGGTCGCGTCGAGGTCGCGCGACCGGCGGCCCCGCGCCGCCTCAGGCGGCGGTGTCGGGCCGGGACTCCGGGTGCGCCTCGGGCGCGACCGGCCGGTAGACCAGGCCGACCTCGCCGGACAGGCGCGCGACGAAGGTGATGCCGGCGGCCTCCAGCGCGTTCCGGATGGCGGCGCGCGTCCGCGGCCGCAGCACGGCGCCCCCGCTCTCCTCGAATCGCTTGATGCTGGAGCCCGAGACCTCCGCGGCCGCCGCGAGGTCCGGGATCGACCAGTTGAGCATCGCCCGGGCGCTCCGGATCAGCGGCCCGGACATGTCGGCCAGCGCCAGGGCCGGGGGCTGGGTCATCATGCTTGCCGTGCTGGTCATGTCGATGACGAGGCCGATCCATTCCCGGACCGAGCGGTCGGGGTTGAGCACCGGGACGGCCCGGCTGCTGACCCAGCGGTAATGCCCGTCGGCGCGGCGCAGGCGGTAATTGGCTTCGTAGGGTTCGTGCCGGCGGAAGGCCGTCGCCCAGGCGCTGGCCGCGCGCTCCCGGTCCTCGGGATGGATCGCCGAGACCCAGCCGCCGGCATGCCACTCCTCCGGGGTCTGACCCGTCAGGGCGCACCAGCTCGGGGATGGTTGACGGACCCCGTCCGGGCTCATCAGCCAGACCACGGCCGCGATCGCCTGGACGAGGCCCTCGTAGCGCGCCTGATTGCGCAGGACCGATTGCGTGGTCTCGTGCCGGCTGGTGACGTCCAGGATCAGGCCGTCGGCCCGCACCGGACGGGCATCCGTCCCCAGCACCACGTTCCCCCTGAACTCGACCCAGCGCACGGTCCGATCCGGCCGAACGATCCGAAAGCCGCGATCGACCGGGATCCCGGTGCGCAGCGCGGCCGAGACCTCGTCGAAGATCGGGCTGTCCTCGGGATGGACCAGGGCGCGCAGCGCCTCCATCCGGGTGGTCTGCTGCGACAGGCCGGTGAGCCGCACGACGCCGTCCGACAGCGAGAGCACGCCCGAGCGGAGGTCGATGGACCAGAGCCCGATCTGGGCCAGCTCCTCGACCAGCCGGAGAATCTGGGCCAGCGAGGCGGGAACGGGCTGGCGCGGCTCCTCCCTCGGCACGGAAATTCCGGAACGGATCACACCCGCGGAAAACAAAGAATCATCTCTCATGACGATGTAAGGGCAGGCACGCGTTGCCCGAACCGGGCCGGATTATGAGACGCCATCGCTGCAAGTCCAGTTAAAAGCCTGGGCGCTACATTAAAATTCATTCACAATAGCTCTCAGATGCTTCCAATCCTAGGATGCGCTGCCGCGTCCAGGGGGGCGATCCCGGGGCGGAGCGCCGCCTCGGGGCGACGCGCCCCGCGCGGGCCAAAGGTCCCGCGCGGTCGGGAAACGCGTCTCGATCGCCCGGCGATCGGGGGATCTGATGGCCGCCGGACCCGTCTCCGATCGGCGCCGGCACGGTCGTGGGTCCTGCACCGGTTCTCGCCGGCACAAGGTCCGGCGTTTGCCCTCGACCGGCGTCGGAGACCCTGCGGCGGCTTCGGCGCACGGGCGGATGGCACCGCAGACGGACGCTGCGCCGGTCGGTGGGGCGGACGCCCGCTGAAGGGGGCAGGACTTCTCTCCTCGGGTGGCCGCTGGCTTACAGTGGTTCCGGGCCTCCGCAGACAGATGATCGAGGGATGTGCCTGAAATTGACGCGTATCCAAAACTGAAAACCCCCAATTAAACCCTGGGTTGTCTTCAAGTCTTCGTGATGAGATACGAGCATAGGATGAAAATAGCGCGAACGGATACGGTCGATCATTGACGAGCGGCTTCCCGAACGCCTTTCCGTACCCCGTTTCGGATCGAGCCGGCCGGCCTGCCCTCGCTCTTGGCAGGGCTGCGTCGGCCGCCCGGGGGCGGCGCCCGCGCCGCGCGGTGCCCGCAAAGCCTGACATCGACCGCCGGTCGTAGCGGCCCGCGCCCGATCCGGCCGTCCGGCCCTGGAAAGACGGGGAGCCCGATGCTCAAGTGAGGGCGCGGCGGCCATCGCGAGCGAATCGCGGGCCAGCGAAGAGATCGGCGACCCAGCGATGCGATCCAGCCACCGTCCCTCCGCCCCCTGCCGCCCGACGGGCCATCCCCGCCCGATCGCCGCGACGACCTGCCCGGATCGAACTGGGCCGGATCGAACTGGCCCTGATCGGGCCCCCCCGGGATCGATCGGGTCGACGCCCCCCGCAAGGACACGATGACCATGGCACTGGAACGGAACGCCGCCCTGTCCAGCCCCGAGGCCCGGGGGGCCCGCACGGACCTTCTCGGCGCCGCGGCCGACCGGGTCGTGGCGCAGGGCGGCCCCGGCGGCTTCGTCACCGACCTGTTCGGGCGCGTGCCGCCCGAGGACCTCGCGCCCTACACGGCGCAGGATCTCGCCGACCTCGCCCTGGCGGCCCGGGGGCACCTGGCCGCGCCCCGGCACCCGGGCGCACCCGCCAATCTCTCCGTCAGCGACCGCGCCGTCTTGCGCGACGGCCGCAGCCGCGACCTGACCATCGTCGAGATCGTCAACGACAACCGGCCGTTCCTGCTCGATTCGGCCCTCGCCGAGCTGACGGAGCAAGGTCTGGCCCCCCACCTCGTCGCCCACCCGATCCTCGGCGTCGAGCGCGACGGCGCGGGCGCCCTGGTCCGGGTGGTCGGGGAGACCACCGCCGACACGCAGGCTGGGTTCGCGCGGGAGAGCTTCATCCACATCCATCTCGACCGGCTCGACGCCGGCGAGGCCCGCACCCGCCTCGTCGAGGGCCTGGCCCGCGTGTTCCGCGACGTGGCCCTGGCCACCGACGACCAGGACGCCATGGCCGCCCGCCTGGCCGGCCTCGCGGAGGCCTATGCCCAGGTCCCGCCGACCCTGTCGGCGGGCGAGGGGGCGGAGGCGCGGGCCTTCCTCGCCTGGCTCGGCGCGGGGCACTTCACCCTGCTCGGCCTGCGCGAGCACAGCCTGTCCGGGACGGAGCATGCCCTGGTGGAGGGCTCGGGCCTGGGTCTTCTGCGCGATCCGGCCGTGGCGGTGCTCCGGCGCGGCGGCGCCCTCGTGGACATGACGCCCGAGATCCGCGCCTTCCTCGAAGGGCCCCAGGCCCTCATCATCACCAAGGCCAGCGTGAAGTCCCGGGTCCACCGGGCCGCCCATCTCGACTACATCGCCTGCAAGCTGTTCGGCGCGGATGGCCGCCTCACCGGCGAGGTCGGCATCGTCGGCCTGTTCAACGCCAGCGCCTACACCCTGCCGACGCGCGAGATCCCCTACCTGCGCGAGACGGTGGCGCAGGTGGCGCTGCGCGCCGGCCTCGATCCCACGAGCCATGCGGGGCGCGGCCTCCTCGACGTGCTGGAGACCTACCCGCGCGACGACCTGTTCCAGATCGACGCCGACCGGCTCTACCGCTTCAGCCTCGCCATCGCCCATCTCGCCGACCGGCCGCGCCTGCGGGTGCTCTCGCGACCCGACCGCTTCGGCCGCTTCGTCTCGCTCCTCGTCTACGTGCCCAAGGACCGCTACGATTCCACCGTGCGGGCGCGGATCGGCGCCTACCTCGCCGGCGAATACGGCGGCCGGGTCTCGGCGGCCTACCCGTACTTCCCCGACGGGCCCCTCGCTCGGACCCACTTCATCATCGGCCTGCCCGAATCCGGTGCGCCCGAGCGCGACCCCGCCGCCCTGGAGGCCGGCATCGCCGCCCTGGTGCGCACCTGGGGCGACGAGTTGCGGGCGGCCCTCGCCGAGACCCTGGACGGCCCGGAGGCCCGCGCCCTGGCGGCCCGCTACGGCGAGGCCTTCTCGGCGGCCTATCGCGAGAGCTTCGCGCCGGGCGTGGCCATCGCCGACATCGCGACCCTGGAGCGCCTCAGCCCCGAGCGCCCCCGGGCGGCCGATATCGGCCGGCGCGCCACCGACCCGGACGCGCAGATCCGCCTCAAGGTGTTTTCGCGCGGGGCGTCGCTCTCCCTGTCCGAGCGGGTACCGGTGCTGGAGAACCTCGGGTTCCGGGTCATCAACGAGCGGACCTACCGCATCCTGCCCCCCGGCGCCGACGAGGCCGGTCGGGTCTGGCTGCACGACATGCTGCTGGAGCGCGCCACGGGGGCGGCCATCGACCTCGGCCGCCTCGAGACCCTGCTGGAGGAGGCCCTGCTGGCGCTGGGCACGGGGCTGGCCGAATCCGACGGCTACAACCGCCTCGTGCTGGAGGCCGAGCTGCCCTGGCGCGACGTCGCCCTGCTGCGCGCCCTCGGTCGCTACCTGCGCCAGCTCCGCATCCGCTACGGCCAGGACTACCTCGCCGCCACCCTCAGCGCCCATCCGGGCGTGGCCCGCGCCCTGGTCGCCCTGTTCCGGGCCCGGTTCGACCCCGCCGCCGCCGGCGACCGGGAGGCGGCCCAGGGCGCGATCCGCGCCGGGATCGAGACGGACCTCGCCGCCGTGACCAGCCTCGACGAGGACCGCATCCTGCGCCGCTTCGTCAACCTGATCGAGGCCGCCCTGCGGACCAACTTCTTCCAGGTCGCCCCGGGCGGCGGGCGGCGCGAGGCCATCGCCTTCAAGTTCGCCTGCGCCAAGGTCGCCGGCATGCCGCTGCCGCGCCCGGTCTTCGAGATCTTCGTCTATGCGCCGCGCGTCGAGGGCGTGCACCTGCGCTTCGGCTACGTCGCCCGCGGCGGCCTGCGCTGGTCCGACCGGCCGGAGGATTTCCGCACCGAGGTGCTCGGCCTGGTGAAGGCCCAGCAGGTGAAGAACGCCGTGATCGTGCCGGTGGGCGCCAAGGGCGGCTTCTTCCCCAAGCGCCTGCCGCCGGCCTCGGACCGGCAGGCCTGGATGGCCGAGGGCACCGAGAGCTACCGGATCTTCATCCGGACCTTGCTCGAAATCACCGACAACATCGTCGGCGACGCCATCGTGCCGCCGGCCGACACGGTGCGGCACGATCCCGACGACGCCTACCTGGTGGTGGCTGCCGACAAGGGCACCGCCACCTTCTCGGACATCGCCAACGCCCTCTCGGCGGAGCGCGGCCACTGGCTCGGCGACGCCTTCGCCTCGGGCGGCAGCCAGGGCTACGACCACAAGGGCATGGGCATCACGGCCCGCGGCGCCTGGGAGGCGGTGAAGCGCCACTTCCTCGAGATGGACATCGACACCCAGAGCGACCCGATCACGGTGGCGGGCGTGGGCGACATGTCGGGCGACGTCTTCGGCAACGGCATGCTGCTGTCGCGCTCTCTGCGCCTCGTGGCGGCCTTCGACCACCGCGACATCTTCCTCGACCCGAACCCCGACGCCGCCGCGAGCTTCGCCGAGCGCCGCCGCCTGTTCGATCTCGGGCGCTCCTCCTGGCGCGACTACGACACCGGCCTGATCTCGCCCGGCGGCGGCGTCTATGCCCGCAGCCTGAAGACCATCCCGGTCTCCCCCGAGATCCGGGCGGTGCTCGGGCTCGCGCAGGACGCGGCGACCCCGGCGGAGCTGATGCAGGCGATCCTGAAGGCGCCGGTGGACCTGCTCTGGTTCGGGGGCATCGGCACCTATATCCGCGCCACCGCCGAATCCGACGAGGAGGCCGGCGACCGGGCCAACGACGCGGTGCGCATCACCGGGGCGATGGTCCGGGCCAAGGTCATCGGCGAGGGCGCCAATCTGGGGGCGACCCAGCGCGGGCGCATCGAGGCGGCCCGCAACGGGGTGCGCCTCAACACCGACGCCATCGACAACTCCGCCGGGGTGAACACCTCCGACGTGGAGGTGAACATCAAGATCGCCCTGATGACCCCGGAGCGCGACGGCCGCCTCGACGGGCAAGCCCGCAGCGCCCTCCTGGTGGCGATGACCGACGAGGTCGCCGCCCTGGTGCTGCGCAACAACCAGCTCCAGACCCTGGCGCTCTCGCTGGCCCAGCACCGAGGCCTGCCCGAGACGGGCTTCGCCATGCGGACGATGCAGGCCCTCGAGGCGGAAGGGCGCCTCGACCGCGGCGTGGAGCTGCTGCCGGACGATGCCGCCATCGCGGAGCGGATGCGCAAGGGGGAGGGGCTGACCCGGCCCGAATATGCGGTGCTCCTCGCCTACGCCAAGCTCGCCCTCTACGACGCGCTCCTGGCGAGCCCGGCCCCGAACGACCCCTATTTCGACCGGGAGCTGCAGCGCTACTTCCCCGCGGCGCTCCGCCAGCACTTCCCCGACGCGGTCAACGGCCACCGCCTGCGCCGGGAGATCATCAGCACCGCCCTCTCCAACATCATCGTCAACCGCGGCGGGCCCTCCCTCGTCACCCGCCTCGTGGAGGAGACCGGCGCCGATGCGAGCGCCATCGCCAAGGCCTACGCCATCACCCGCGACGCCTACGGCCTGATGGAGCTGAACCTCGCCATCGACGGGCTGGCCGGCGCCATCGGCGGTCACGCGCAGATCGCCCTCTACGCCGAGGTGCAGGACCTGCTCGTGGGCCGGATCGTCTGGTTCCTGCGCAACCTCGACCTCTCGGGCAGCGTCGCGCCCCTCGTGGCCCGCTACCGCGAGGGCATCAGCGCCCTGCAGGCGGCCCTGCCGGAGGTGATGGGGGAGGCGGTGAACGGGCAGCGCGCCGCGCGCGAGGCCGAACTCGTCGGGTTCGGCATGGCCGAGGCGCCGGCCCGGCGCCTCGCGGCGCTCACCGCCCTGACCTCGGCCCCCGACATCGTGCGGATCGCCGAGACCGGCGGCGGCGCGATCCCCGAGATCGCCGCGACCCACTTCGCCCTGGACCGGGCCCTCCGGCTCTCGGACCTCGCGGCGGCGGCCCGGGAGGTCGCCACCGGCGACACCTACGACCGCATCGCCCTGGAGCGGGCCGTCTCCACCATCGCCACCGCGCATCGCCAGCTCACCGCCGAGGTCGTCGGCACGGTGGGCGCCGGCCCCGAGGCGGTGGCGGCCTGGAGCCGGAGCCGCGGCGCCGCCCTCGACCATGCCCGCGCCACCCTGGCGGCCGTGACGGCCTCGGGGCTCACGGTCTCCAAGGCGACGGTGGCGGCGAGCCTGCTGGCCGATCTGGCGCGTCCGAAGGGCGCTGCGCCCCAGGGCTGATCCCGGGAGGTCGGCGCGGGCCTAGCGGGCGAGGACGCGGGCCGCGTCCTTCGTGGTCCCGACCGCGCGGGAGACCTGGCCGATCGAGTGGCCGATCGCCTGGATGTTCTGCGAGATCGCCGCGACCGCGCTCGCGGCGTGCTGCATGTTGCCCGACATGTCCTGGGTGACGACGCTCTGCTCCTCCACCGCCGCCGCCGTGCTGATGGCGTATTCGCGCATCTGCGCCACCGAGGCCTGGATGGTCTGGAGCGAGTCGCCCACCTGCCGGGAGACCGCCTGCACGTTGTCGATCTCGCCGGTGATCTGCTCGGTGGCCCGGGCCGCCTGGTTGGCGAGGTTCTTCACCTCCTGGGCTACCACCGCGAAGCCGCGGCCCGCCTCGCCGGCCCGGGCCGACTCGATCGTCGCGTTGAGCGCCAGCAGGTTGATCTGGCCGGCGATGGTCTGGATCAGGCCGACGATGCCGCTCATCGCGCCCGCGGCCTGGGTGAGCTTCTGGGTCGCCTCGGCGGCGGCCACCACCTGGCCCTGCGCCGCCTCGGTGGCGATCCGCGAATGGGCCATGCTCTGCGAGATCTCGGCGACGGAGGCGGCGAGTTCCTCGGAGGCCGCCGCCATGGTCTGGACGTTGCTGGCGGTGGTGCTGGCCGCGGCGTCGGCGTCCCGCGTCTGCGTGTTGGAAAGGAGCACCGCCCCGTCGATCTCGCCGAAGTTCTGGGCGATCAGCCGGCGCAGGTTCTCGAGGAGCGTCACCTGCGCGGTGATGTTGGTGGCGAACTTGACGACCTTGTAGGGCCGTCCGCCGGCATCGAGGATCGGGTTGTAGGAGGCCTCGATCCAGACCTCGCGCCCGCCCTTGGCGACGCGCTTGTACTGGGCGGCCTGGTAGGTGCCCTCGCGCAGCCGGTCCCAGAACTCGGCATAGGCGGCGCCGTCGCGCTCCGCGGGTTCCACGAACATCCGGTGATGCCGGCCGACGATCTCCGGCAGGGTGTAGCCGACGGCGGCGAGGAAGTTCGCGTTGGCGTCGAGCACGGTGCCGTCGAGGGAAAAGGAGATCACCGCCTGGGCCTTGTGCAGGGCGGCGAGCTGGCCCTGCACGTCGGCGTCCTGCATCTTCTGCCGCGTGACGTCGGTGGCGAACTTCACCACCTTGTAGGGCTTGCCGGCCCCGTCGAGGATCGGGTTGTAGGAGGCCTCGATCCAGACCTCGCGCCCGCCCTTGGCGATGCGCTTGTACTGGGCGGCCTCGTATTCGCCCCGGCGCAGCTTGGCCCAGAAGGCGGCGTAGGCGGGGCTGTCGCGCTCGGCGGGGGCGACGAAGAGGCTGTGCGGCTGCCCGCGGATCTCGGCCAGGTCGTAGCCGATGACGGCGAGGAAGTTCGGATTGGCGGTGATCACCGTCCCATCGAGGTTGAACTCGATGATGCCCTGCGACTTGTCGAGGGCCGCCAGTTTCGCGGCCGTCTCGGTGGCCGTCCTCGTCCTCAGACCCAGCATCGTACGCCCCAGAGTCAGAACCCCGGAAGGGCTCAGGTCGCAGTTCTCGGTCATCGCGCCGGATGAGTCCGCTGCTGCGCACAGAAACTCCGACACAAAAATTAAAGATCAGAAAATTCGTGCGCTGCCACAACCGATTGGGCAACCATTCGTGCTTCGCGTGACCCGCCTTGTCCGGGCTAAAGCCCCGGAACGCGCGCTTCATCTTGTCGAGCGCCCGTCGTTGCCGCATCGGACGTCGGCAACCACTTCGGAATCCTTGGAGCACGCGCCCCCGGTGCTGCCGGCGTCCCGGAGGCGACAGCGCCCGCGGTTTGTCCCACCGGCGCGGCGATAATGCGCCCCGGCCGCGGCGAGGCGTGTTGGAACTCGCGGGCGGTTGGTGTATGAGCCTGCCCCAAGTGCAGTTTCTGCGCCGATTCGAGGCCGTCTGATGGACGTCCCGCCCGGGGGAGATCCCGGGTCCGGGACGTTTTGCAGTTCGCGTCGCGGGGCTCCGGGCGGGTCTCAGGGTCGGCGCCGCCCAACAAACATCGTTTCAGAGGATTGAAACCGTTGCAGGTACTCGTTCGCGACAACAACGTCGACCAAGCCCTCCGCGTCCTGAAGAAGAAGATGCAGCGCGAGGGCATCTTCCGCGAGATGAAGCAGCGCAAGGCCTACGAGAAGCCTTCCGTCCGCAAGGCTCGTGAGAAGGCCGAGGCCGTGCGCCGCGCCCGCAAGCAGGCCCGCAAGACCGCGATCCGCGAGGGCCTGATCGCCGCGCCGAAGCCGAAGCCCCGTTTCGGCGCCGGTGCGCCGCGTCGTCCGGGCGGTTCGCCGTTCGCGCCGACCGCTCCGACCGTGCTGCCCCCCGCCGGCAACGCCTGAGGCGCGACACGGCCCGCGACGGCCGCGGTGCGCATTGCACCGGCCGTCGCCTGTCATGGACATACGGAAAAGCCCGGTCGCCTTGCGGCCGGGCTTTTCCGCGTTGGGGCGAGACCCTCAGGCGGCCCGGGCCGCCACCGTCGCGTGCTCGGCCTGGACCAGCACGTCGAGGGCGCGCCAGGGCTTCGGCATGTAGACCGCCTGGGCCGGCAGGGCCTCGACCCCGCGGGCATCGCCGCCGGAGGTGAGGACGACGCGGACATCCGGCCAGCGCCGCCCGACGGCGCTGGCCAGGGCGATCCCGTCCATGCCGGCGCCCAGCCGCACGTCGGCGAAGAGCAGGGCGACGTTGCCGCCGGCGCGCTCCAGCACCGAGATCGCGGCCTCGGCCGTGTCGCAGGCGATGACGTCGAGGTCGCTTTCCTCCAGGACCGCCGTCGCGAGGTTGCGGACATCGGCGTCGTCCTCGACCACGAGGGCGATCGGGCAGGGGGCGTGTGAGCGGTCCATGAAGTCTCCTCGTCGGGCGTTTGGGTGGCGAACGCGCGGAATGCAGGGCGGGACGCGGTACGCGGGCGGCACGGAGCCGCCGTCCGCGTCCCAGCCTTGTCCAATCGAATGACTGATTCTCGTCGGGTGATGCTGCGCCGCCACGGTGCGGGGGGCAAGAGTCCGAATCCATGTTCCGGCCATGCGGTTCCCGCATCGATGATCGCGTTCGCCGCCGCATTCCCGCCGGGCTCGCATGGTGAATGGGCTGCGGGCCGCCATCGACCGGGCAGGGCCCGGGCCCGACGGTGCGCCTCTTGCATCACGGGTTCTGCAGGAGGCCGGGCCCGTGGCGCGCGTTAACCATTCGTTTACCACGTTGGCGTGAATATCATGGTCGTGCGGATCGCACAGGTTGTATAAGGCGGACGCCGCCCGAGGGCGGCGACCGGGTCGGTCGAATCGTCGAGATCAGGGGGTGTTCGTCCGTCATGTGCCGCTTTCTCGCCTATTCCGGTGAGCCGGTCTTCCTGACCGACCTCGTCTGCGCACCGACGCACTCGCTGGTCCACCAGTCGCTCCACGCGGCCGAGGCGAAGACGGAAACCAACGGCGACGGCTTCGGCATCGGCTGGTACGGCGAGCGGGTCGATCCGGGCCTGTACCGCGACGTCTGCCCGGCCTGGTCGGACGAGAATCTGGTCAACCTCTGCCAGCAGGTGCGGGCGCGGATGTTCTTCGCCCACGTGCGGGCCTCCACGGGCACCGCCACCACCCGGGCGAACTGCCATCCCTTCACCCATGGCCGCCACCTCTTCATGCACAACGGCCAGATCGGCGGCTATCACCGCATCAAGCGCCGCATCGAGGCGCTGATCCCCGACGCGCTCTACGACGACCGGCGCGGCACCACCGATTCCGAGGCGATCTTCCTGCTGGCCCTGGGCAACGGCCTCGCGGAGGACCCGATCGGCGCCATGCACAAGACCCTGGCCACGGTGCGCGAGCTGATGCGGGCGGCCGAGGCGACCGAGCCCCTGCGCTTCACCGCCGTCGTCACCGACGGCGACACCCTCACGGCCTTCCGCTGGGCCTGCGACAGCAGCCCGCCCAGCCTGTACTACCGCCAGACCGAGACCGGCCTCGTCGTCGTCTCCGAGCCGATCGACGGCTGCCGCGACGGCTGGAAGGTCGTCCCCAAGGGCGGCACGCTCCAGGCCCGCCGCGGCGGCCCGGTGATCGTCACCGGCCCCGAGGCCGTGGCCGCGCGCATCGCCGCCTGACGACGCCCCGGCCATCCCGGATAAGGGTTGCGGCCTGCGTGCGAAGGGCGGACAACCCCGCTCGATTGCCATGCGGGAGACGCCGATGACGTATCCGAACGTGACGCTGCACATCGCCGGGGCCTGGACCGACGGGGCCGGCGCGGAGACCCTGCCGGTGCTGAACCCGGCCACCGGCGAAACCCTCGGCACCCTGGCGGTGGCGACGCGGGCCGATCTCGACCGGGCGCTGGCGGCGGCCGAGCGGGGCTTCGCCGCCTGGCGGAAGGTCTCGGCCTACGAGCGCGCCAAGGTGCTGCGCCGGGCCGCCGATCTCCTGCGGGCGCGTGTGGAGGACATCGCCCGCCTCATGACCCTGGAGCAGGGCAAGCCCCTGGCCGAGGCGCGGGTGGAGATCCTGGCGGGGGCCGACGTCACCGACTGGTTCGCGGAAGAGGGCCGCCGCGCCTACGGCCGGATCATCCCGGCCCGCGCCGACGGCGTCGTGCAGATGGTGCTGCGCGAGCCGGTCGGCCCGGTGGCGGCGTTCACGCCCTGGAACTTCCCCATCAACCAGGCGGTGCGCAAGGTGGCGGCCGCCCTCTGCGCCGGCTGCTCGGTGATCCTGAAGGGACCCGAGGACACCCCGGCGAGCTGCGCGGCGATGATCCGGGCCTTCCTCGACGCCGGCGTCCCGGGCGACGTGCTCTCCCTGGTCTACGGCGATCCGGCCGCGATCTCCGGCTACCTCATCCCGCACCCCGTCATCGCCAAGATGTCGTTCACGGGCTCGACCCCGGTGGGCAAGGAGCTCGCTGCGCTGGCGGGCCGGCACATGAAGCGGGCGACGATGGAGCTCGGCGGCCACGCGCCCGCGATCGTGTTCGGGGACGCCGACGTCGAGACCGCCGTGGCGGTGCTCGGAGCCAACAAGTTCCGCAATGCCGGCCAGGTCTGCGTCGCCCCGACCCGGATGCTGGTGCACGAATCCGTCTACGACCGGTTCCGCGATGGCTTCGTGGCCTTCGCCGAGGGGCGCAAGGTCGGCGACGGGCTCGACCCCGAGACCACCATGGGTCCGCTCATCCACGCCCGGCGCCTGGAGGCGATGGAGAGCCTCTGCGCCGACGCGGTGGCGCAGGGCGCCGAGCTGCGCACCGGCGGCCAGCGCATCGGCAACCGCGGCAACTTCTTCGCGCCGACGGTGCTCTGCGACGTGCCGGCCACCGCCCGCATCATGAACGAGGAGCCCTTCGGCCCGGTGGCGCTGATCCAGCGCTTCTCCGACGACGCGGATGCCTATGCCGAGGCCAACCGGCTCCCCTACGGCCTGGCCGCCTACGCCTATACCCGCTCGGCCTTCCGCGCCGTCGAGGTCGCGGCGCGGGTCCAGAGCGGCATGGTGGGCATCAACCACCACGGCCTCGCCTTCCCCGAGACGCCCTTCGGCGGCGTCAAGGATTCCGGCTACGGCAGCGAGGGCGGCTCGGAGGCCCTGGAGGCCTACCTGACCACGAAGTTCGTCAGCCAGGCGAGCGTCGTGGGGTAGGGGACGTCGGGCCGTCGCGCATCGCGGATCATCCCTCCCCCCTCTGCGGGGGAGGGTGCCTGCGGAGCAGGCGGGAGAGGGGTCGACCTCTCCGGAAACAGCGCTCCCCTCTCCCGACCCGCTTCGCGGGCCACCCTCTCCCGCAGGGGGGGAGAGGGATCCCGCGGCGACCGTCCCGTCAATAATGCGGTGGAGGCGGCTCCGGGGCGCCGGAGGCCGGGCGGTGGGAGGCCTGCTCCACCTCCTCCACGAGCTTGGCCATCTGCCGGGTGAGGGCGTCGATCTGGCGCCACTGGGCCGTGATCGTGGCGTTGAGGTCGTCGATCACCACGTCCTGCTCGGTGAGGCGCATCTCCAGGGCGTCGATGCGGGCGGAGAGATCGGTCATCGCGGCGTCTCGGAGATCAGGGGCTCGGATATCCGGGGCTCGGACATCAACGTCTCGGGCGCGTGGTCGGGCCGCTCCACCAGGGCGGGGCCGAGGGCGATCCGGCCGTCGAACACGAAGCAGTCGCCCGTCCAGCGGTTCTCGGCCTCCGGCACCGTCTCCAGGTAGCGCAGGATGCCGCCTTCGAGGTGGCGCACGTCGGGAAAGCCCTTCGCGCGCATGTAGGCCCCGGCCTTCTCGCAGCGGATGCCGCCGGTGCAGAACATCGCCACGCGGGGATGCGCCGCCGGATCGAGGCCGTCGACATAAGCGCGGAAGGCGCTGAACCGGGTGATGCCCGGATCGACCGCGCCGGGGAAGCTGCCCAGCGCCACCTCGAAGGCGTTGCGGGTGTCGATCAGGAGCAGGCCGGGCGTGTCGAGAAGGGCGTTCCAGGCCTCCGGCGCCACGGGGGTGCCGGCCCCCGTGGCCGCGTCGGTGGCGCCGTCGTCGAAGGTGACGATCTCGCGCTTCAGCCGGACCTTGAGCTGCCGGAACGGCGGCGCTTCGGCCTGCGAGCGCTTGACGTCGAGGCCGGCGAGGCGGCCGCCGAAGAGCGGGCCTTCGCGCAGCGCGGCGAGGAAGGCGTCGATGGCCGCGTCCGGGCCCGCCACCGTGCCGTTCAGGCCCTCCGGTGCCAGCAGCAGGGTGCCGGTGATCCCGAGTTCCGTGCACAGGGCCTGGAGCGGCGCCTGCAGGGTGGCGACGTCCGGCAGGGCGACGAACTGGTAGAGGGCGGCGACGGTCAGCGGCATCGGGGGTGATCGGCGGGGCAAGGGACTGGATTCGGGGTTCAGGGGAGGGGGCTCACGGGGCGGCGGGCTCCACCCGGCGCAGCACGAAGGTGGTGCCGACCTCCGGGTCGCGGCGCCAGCGCCCGTCCCCGGTGGCGACCAGGTTCACTATGTGGCCGCGGCGGGCGTTGAGGGTGAGGTGCCCGTTGGCGAAGCGCCAGGAGACCGGATCGAACACCGTCAGGCCGCCGTCGCGGCAATGGTCGAGGATGCGCACCGGCGCCGGCGCGGTGCCGGGCGTCAGCTCGATGCGGCAGACGTCCTGTTCGCGGTAGCGGTCGAGGGCGTAGGTGCCGGGGGCCGGGGCGTCGCCCGCCGGCGCGGCCTCGGGCGCCGGGGCGCTGCGCGCGTCCGGGGCGGCGCTGCCGGCACCGGCAGAGCCGGCACCGGCGTAGCCGGCGCCGGGGCTGGTGGGCACCGCGTCGGTCGGCGGCACCATCGCGACGATCTGGAGCGGCACCAGGCTGAAATGCTCGTCGCCCGCGGCGGCCACGAGGCTGCGGGCATCGACCCGGGCGCTGAACTGCAGCACCGGCCGGACGTCCTTGTCGACCAGGCGCAGGTTGCCGTCGGTGAAGAGCCAGCCGGCAACGCCGTTGAGGATCGGCAGGGCCCGCCGGCACCCGGCCGGGAAGGACAGACGCCGGCCGGCCGGACCGCTCGCGCCCGCCAGGGTCAGGACGCAGCGCCGGGTGCTGCCGTCCCGCGACAGGTCCCAGGTGCCCGGCACCCCGGCGATGTCGCGGGGCAGGGTCTCGACGAAGGGCACTTCGGGCGCGGCGGGCGCCGACGCGGCGCTCGATGCGGGCGCCTCCTGGGGCGGGGCGGTCTCCTGCGCCAGAGCCGGTGCCGCCAGCGCCAGGGCCAGGGCGGCGATGCGGCAAGCGCGGCTCATGCCTCGGTCGATCATGCCTCGGCCGATCATGCCTGGGTCGATCCTCTCTGGGCCGATCATGCCTGGGCCGTCCAGGGCGTCTCCGGCACCGGGGTGAGCGGGCCGCGTCCGTCGAACCAGGCGACGAGGTTGTCCACCACGAGCCGGCCCATGGCCGCCCGGGTCTCCACCGAGGCCGAGCCCACATGGGGCAGGAGCACCACGTGGTCCATGGCCACGAGCTCGGGCGGCACGTGCGGCTCGCGGGCGAAGACGTCGAGGCCGGCCCCCAGGATGGTGCCGGCCTGGAGGGCCCCGATCAGCGCCGCCTCGTCGATGAGGCTGCCGCGGGCGACGTTCACGAGGAGGCCCTGCGGCCCCAGCGCCTCCAGCACCGCCGCATCGACGATCCCGTTGGTCTCCGGCCCGCCGGGCGCCACCACCATCAGAACGTCGGAGGCCTCGGCGAGGCCCCGCAGGGTGGGGTGGTAGGCGTAAGCGACGTCCGCCTGCGGCCGGCGTCCGTGGTAGGCGATGGCGACGCCGAAGCCCTCCAGGCGCCGGGCGATGGCCCGACCGATCCGCCCGAGGCCGAGGATGCCCACGGTGCGCCCGCGCAGGGTCGGGGTCAGCGGATAGGTCCGCTGCGGCCAGTGCCCGGCGCGCAGGTGGCGCTCGGCCTGGGGGATCTGGCGCACGGTGGCCAGGAGTAGGCCCAGCGCGAGGTCGGCGACCTCGTCGGTGAGGACGTCCGGGGTGTTCGTCACGACGACGCCCTGGGCGGCCGCCGCCGCCGTGTCGATGGTGTCGTAGCCGACGCCGAAGCTCGCCACGATCTCGAGGCCGGGCAGGCGCGCCAGCAGGGCTTGGTCCACCGGCGCCTGGGCCCCCGTGGCGAGGCCGCGGATGCGCGGGCCGGTCTCGGCCAGGAAGGCTTGCGGATGGGGGACGGTGTCGAGCCGGTGCAGGGTGAAGCGCTCGGCGACGGCATCCATGACGTCGGGATGCATCGCCTTGAGCATCAGGATGTCGATGGGCGGCATGGGGGGCTCGGCGACGATCGGGATCTGGTCGAAGCCTGGGCGGCTCCGCGCCGACAGCTTTAGGCCGCGGGTCCGGACCGGTCCAGTGACCTTCGGCGGCCCGCGCGCCGCCCCATGCGGGCGCCTCCGGGCTGCCATCCGCCGGGTGCAGCCGGGCCCCCACTTTCGCTGCACGCCTTGGAACACTACTAAAGGGAGACCGACCTCCGTTTTCCGACGAACAACCAGAACAGCCACGCCATGACCGCGCCGCGCACCCTCTACGACAAGATCTGGGACGACCACGTCGTCGATGTCGAGCCCGACGGCTCCACGCTCCTCTACATCGACCGCCACCTCGTCCACGAGGTCACCAGCCCCCAGGCCTTCGAGGGCCTGCGCGTGGCCGGGCGCCGGGTGCGCCACCCCGAGAAGACCCTCGCGGTGGTCGATCACAACGTGCAGACCTCCGACCGCCGCTTCGGCATCGAGGATCCGGAGAGCCGCATCCAGCTCGAGGCGCTGGCCGAGAACGTGCGCGACTTCGGCATCGAGTTCTACGACGCCCTCGACCGCCGCCAGGGCATCGTCCACGTGATCGGGCCGGAGCAGGGCTTCACCCTGCCGGGCCAGACCATCGTCTGCGGCGACAGCCACACCTCGACCCACGGCGCCTTCGGGGCGCTCGCCCACGGCATCGGCACCTCGGAGGTGGAGCACGTGCTCGCCACCCAGACGCTGCTGCAGAAGAAGGCGAAGAACATGCGCGTCAGCGTCGACGGCACCCTGCCGCCGGGCGTGACGGCCAAGGACATCATCCTGGCGATCATCGGCGAGATCGGCACCGCCGGCGGCACCGGCTACGTCATCGAGTATGCCGGCTCGGCCATCCGCGCCCTCTCGATGGAGGGCCGGATGACCATCTGCAACATGTCGATCGAGGGCGGCGCCCGCGCCGGCCTGGTGGCGCCGGACGCCACCACCTACGCCTATGTCGAGGGCCGGCCGAAGGCGCCCCAGGGCGAGGCCTTCGCCCGCGCCAGGGCCTACTGGGAGAGCCTCGTCACAGACGAAGGCGCCCATTTCGACCGCGAGGTGCGCCTGGACGCCGCCAACCTGCCGCCCATCGTCAGCTGGGGCACCAGCCCCGAGGACGTGGTCTCGATCTCCGGCGCCGTGCCCGATCCGTCGCGGATCGCGGACGAGAACAAGCGCCAGTCGAAGGAGCAGGCCCTGAGCTACATGGGCCTGACCCCCGGCACCAAGATCACCGACATCACCCTCGACCGGGTCTTCATCGGCTCCTGCACCAACGGCCGCATCGAGGACCTGCGGGCGGTGGCCCAGATGGTGGAGGGCCGGAAGGTCCACGCCAACGTCTCCGCCATGGTGGTGCCGGGCTCCGGCCTGGTGAAGCAGCAGGCCGAGGCGGAGGGCCTCGACCGCATCCTCAAGGCGGCCGGGTTCGACTGGCGCGAGCCGGGCTGCTCCATGTGCCTCGGCATGAACGCCGACCGCCTGAGCCCGAACGAACGCTGCGCCTCGACCTCGAACCGCAACTTCGAGGGCCGCCAGGGCCACCGCGGCCGCACCCACCTCGTCTCCCCCGCCATGGCGGCGGCGGCGGCCGTGGCCGGCCGCTTCGTCGACATCCGCGAGTGGCGCCGCGAGGCCTGAACCACAATCGACGGGCCGGCCGAAAAATCCGCTGCGATCCGGATTGACGGCCGGCCCCGCCCCGCCTAAACGAAACCCGCGTCGGCGCCGCAAGCGGCCCCGGCGAGCCCAGGTGGCGGAATTGGTAGACGCGCTGGTTTCAGGTACCAGTCTTGCAAGAGGTGAAGGTTCGAGTCCTTTCCTGGGCACCACATGATTTCTAACGCACTGAAATCATGATATTTTCTGCGGTTCCTCCTGCGCCATGTCGACCGGTGCGGGAGAGATGGAAGTCTGACGAGTCAAGCGTGCCTTGTCCGCGGTTCGTGTCTCGGTCGCATTCTTCCGATATCCTGGCACCCATTCGTATCGAGCCTTGAGCCGCGTTCCGTGCGCCGCCGTCGGCATGGGCGTGACCGTGATGGGCATCCGCGGGTGCTCCAGACCCGCCCCGATATCGCGGACTGCGTCGAGGCCCGTCGCTTCGTGATCCCGGATACGGCTTCGTGGGACGCGGCGCTGAGGAGATGCATTCGGCAGACCCGGCTGTGACGCCACTTCACGCGCCCGATCCCTGCTCAGCCCCGCCGGCACCCGCCGCGTGGGGTTTTTTCGGATCTGAGCCCAGGTTTCCCCCCCGAGAAGCGCCATCCCGAGAAGCCCCATCCCGAGAGGCCCGCATGTTCGCGCAGAACGCTTGTCCCTTCGGCCTCCGCCGCAGCACCTCCCGGGCGCGATGGACTGGGTTCTCGCGGCGATCCCGGTCGCCCGGCCCGAGATGACCAGTGCCCCCTCTGGATGTCGTCCGTCCAATCAGACACGTTCCGCGTCAGCCCAGCGGTTGAGAGCCCGAGTTCGTGCCCCCGGTCATGAAGAAGGCCTTCGCCCCGATGCGCGACCGCCAGGGATCCCTGACCGCCAGGAAGTCCTGACCCTCAGGAATACCGGCCTCGTCTGCGCACCGATGAGCCGATCGACCGTTGCGAACGCCCTCAAGTCGCGATCCCCTCATACGCGTTCATGGCCGATTCTTCCCTTTGCGTTCGAATTTCTCCTGATCGCAGGCGAGGTCTCGGCGAATCCCAGCGGCCGTCATGGATGGCGGGGCGTCTGCGTGTTCAGCCACATCGCTCAGGCCGCCTTCACCAGGGTGCGCCGCAGCCTGCTTCGTCGCCTCATGACCGCTCACCGCGCATCCGACAGTGCTGGGGTGCAGCGGGAATCCCATGCGCCGCCCAAGGCCGGGCTGGCCCCGTGGCGATCTCCACGCGGTCGATCCGCCCGACGAAGACGCCGTCGTCCCTGGCCGCGTCGTCGCGCCGCGTCGCGGCGATCAGGCCACGTCCGGCTCCCGGTGATCGCCATGGCTACGGCTTCTTCCACAGCACGGCAGCATTCCCGTCGGTTCTCCCGGCAGAATCGCACGCGTCGGTCCCATCCATCATGGGACCGACACGCGGCGGGCTCTGATGCTATTGTCTGAGTCCGAGCTGAAACCGGAAACGGAAGTTTCACCTCGGGCTCGAAAAAGTGTTGCCGGTTGAAGGACTTGAACCTTCGGCCTGCCGCTTATCAGACGGTTGCCTGGTCCGCCATCATTCGGTGAAGATGCGATACCCTGAACAGCGGGCCCATCTGTGCTCGCCATCGGCGTCCCTGCGCTCCTCCTCGAAGACACTGAAGCCGAATCAAGCCGTGCGAATGCTGGCACGGCCGGTGCGGCGCCATCCGTCCATATTGAAGCCTTGCTTGGGTATGTCGGGATTCTTCTGAAAGAGGTTATCTCCGTCAGATGATTACGGTCATAGAAACCCGACACTCTGGACCAGATCAGGGTAGTGTTCGACTCGGGACTCATGATCAGAAGCTGACGGTAGCGGCGATGCAGACGGCAGTCAGGTAGTTGATAGCCGACCGGTCGTATCGTGTGGCGATGCGGCGGAAGTCCTTGAGGCGCCCGAACATGCGCTCGATGGCGTTGCGTTCCTTGCACAGGACGGGAGAGAAACACGGCTTCCATCGCCGGTTGGACTTGGGCGGGATGTTGGGCGCCGCCCCCGTCACTTCGATTTGTCGATGGATGGCGTCGCTGTCGTAGCCCTTGTCGGCCAACATGATCCGGCACGCCGACGCGCGCTCCAAAAGTTGCGCTCCTGCCTTGCAGTCGGCCACCTGTCCGCCCGTCAACAGGAAGGCGAGCGGGCGGCAGAACCGGCCGGTGAGGGCGTGGATTTTGGTCGTGCGTCCACCCCGCGAGCGGCCAATGGCTTGGCTTTGGCCCCCCCCTTTTTTTCCACCGGAGGCGCAGCGATTCGCCTTCACGACCGAGGAGTCGATCAGCACCGGGGAGGGCGGCCCACCGGCCCGGGTCTGGGTCTTGAAGAGATCACCCCAGACCCCCTTGGCCGCCCCGCGCACGAAGTGATTTTAAAGGGTCTTTTTCGGGCCGTGCATCTCACGCGGGGTGTCAGTCTAACGCCCGCCGGACTTCAACTCGTCGCTGATCCCGCTGATCACGCGTCGGTCATCGACGCGCGTCTTGCCCCGGGTGTCGATCGGCAGATGCGAAGCGATCTTCGCAAACTGATCCTCCGTCAATCAAAACTCGGCCCTTGGCGCCTCCTTCACCCCGAAGGAATCACAGGCACGCCCGCCAAGCCAAACTTATGGGTCCGGAGCCGAGTACGTTACCGAAACTTCACCTGCATCCGTTGCTTAAATGCGACACACATTTGATATGAAACGCTTTAAAAGTCTGGATGAAATCGCATGAATTGTTCTGCAAATAGCATATTAAATTTATGCAAACAGCAATACCCTAATGCTTGTATTATAGGATATTAAATCATCTTATAATATTGGCTCATTGCTTTTCGCAATTTTCGAACGGTGACCCATGCTTCCCACGTTGTGGTGCTGGAGCACCCTTGTTTGGGAAACTGCTAATGTACGTTGCTTCGGATCTTGCCGCCATCGCTCGTAACAACGGCCTGGGTGACATTGCGGGTGTGGGTGAGTCCGTTGGGATGCTCCTCAGCACCTCACAGCTCAAGAGCTTTGCCGGCCTCAAGGCAGTTGATGGTGTCTACTACAACAAGGCCATGAACGTGCTGGCCATCACCAAGGCAGGCGTGACCCTGGACGGGTACGACTTCCGCGGTGTCTCGATCAACGTGCAGGCCGATAACGTCGCGATCAAGAACTCAACCTTCGACGCTGCGTCTGGCTTCTATGCGATCAGCGCGGTGCCTGGCACCAAGAACCTGACCGTCGATCACTCGACGTTCGACGGTCTGAAGCTCGACAAAATCGGCTACGTCGACTTCATCATCTCGCGGGGTGAGAACACGACCCTCACGCACAACGCCTTCCTGGATGCACCATCCGACGGCGTGTCGATC
>NZ_LMMK01000055.1:44799-44956 GCF_001422795.1 Methylobacterium sp. Leaf88
CGGTAGTCAAGTCGGCACGGTGACAGGCGTGCAGGTCGTCGGGAACGTCATCGACTACGGCAAGTACGGGGATCTCGAACAGACCTCTCGGCCTAAGGACATGATCTACGCCGACAACATGCATGCCAGCGGGCGGCCCGTCGCTCCGGGTCAGGAA
>NZ_LMMK01000055.1:45040-52569 GCF_001422795.1 Methylobacterium sp. Leaf88
CGCCTCTGCCCGTGCGGTCATCACGGGCACCGACCAAGGCGACTACATCCTCGGTGGCGGCGGCTCCAACTTCATCAAGGGTGGGAGTGGTGACGATGTGATCATTGGCGGCGGCGGGCGCGATTATATCACCGGGGGCGCCGGCAAGGACGTATTCGTCTACACATCCCTGACGAGCGACGGCATCGACCGGATCACGGACTTCACGCAAGGCACAGACCGGATCGATCTGGCAACGCTTGCGGGCGCGCCGCGGTCCGAGTCGGACTGGCAGTGGCTCGGCTCGGAGAGCTTTACGGGTCACGACTGGCAGCTGCGCTACGAGACGAACAACGGCCTCATCACAGTCCAAGTCGACACCGACGGCGACCTGAAAGCTGACTTTAATCTAGACCTCACCGGCACAGTCGCCCTGAATACGAGCGACTTCATCCTGGCTGCGAAAGGGTCTGAGCTTACAACTGTGCCGGCACCCAGTGCATCGACGCCGTCTCCAGTTTCTGCAACTCCCGTTAAGACACCTCTGCCAGCGCCAACCAAGCCGGTCGAACCCGCAACTCCTTCGCCCAGCGCTGATCCGAGCTTGATACTCAAAGCGCCCGTATCAGGTGGTTATGTGACTGGAACGTCCGCCGGTGAACTGATCCTGGGTAGCAGCAAGACTGATGGCCTCAGAGGGGGCGCCGGCGACGATGTGGTGGTTGGTGGGAAAAGCAAGGACATCCTCTACGGAGGAACGGGCCACGATACTTTCCAGTTTGAGAAGCTCAGCGACAGCACCGCTGGGGCGAAAGGTCGAGATTACATCGGCGACTTCACTCAAGGTGAGGACAAACTTGATCTTCACCTAATCGACGCCGATACGCTAACAAGTGCGCACGACGCGTTCACCTGGATCGGAGAAGGCGATTTCACGAAACACGCTGGTGAACTTCGGTTCTACTCGGGCAGCACCGGCGGCCAAGTACAGGCGGACGTAAACGGCGATGGAAAAATTGATTTTGCCATCGACGTGGTAACTAAATTCGTCCTTCACGCCTCTGACTTCGTGCTGTGAACGAAAGCTGAGTTTCAAGCAGTCATCACCTCATCAGAACTTTTGAATTAGAGTGTTTTCCACGATCCCTGAGTCGTTGCGGCGAGGTGAGCGTTGATCCTTGAAGGTTCGTCAGGGAGATCGCCATGGCCCGTGCCTACAGTCACGATCTGCGTGTTCGCGTCCTGGACGCGGTGGGAGCAGGTCTGTCCCGCCGGGCCGCGGCCCTGCGCTATCGGGTCGGCATCGCCACGGTGATCCGCTGGGCTGCGCACGCCACGAGGACAGGGGAGACGCGGGCTCAGCGTCAGGGCCGTCCACCCGGCTCCAAGCTCGACGAGCACGAAGCCTTCCTGTTCGCCCTCATCGTTGAGAAGGACGAACCGAAGGACCGCGCAGCGACATCACGCTTGCCGAGATGCAGGAGCGCCTGCGTACCGAGCGCCGCGTCTCGGTCGGATTGGGTACGCTGTGGCGTTTCTTCGTCCGCCGGGCGGTGACATGGAAAAAAAGTCGGCGCATGCGACCGAGCAGGATCGCCCCGACGTGGCCCAAGCGCGCGAGGCGTGGTTTGCCGCGCAGCCCGACCTCGATCCTGAGCGCCTGATCTTCATCGCTGAGACCGGCCTCTCCACCCGCATGGCGCACCTGCGCGGTCGCTGTGCTCGCGGTCAGCGCCTACGCTCGGGCATCCCGCATGGCCACTGGCTCACGACGACGTTCGTTGCGGGCTTGCGCCTGTCGGGGATGAGCGCGCCCATGGTGCTCGACGGGCCGATGACGCGAGATTGGTTCCTAGCCTACGTCGAGCAGGTGCTCGCACCAACCCTCAGGCGCGGCGACACCGTCATCCTCGACAACCTGCCCGCCCACAAGGGAGCAGCGATCCAGGCCGCCATCGAGGCCAGCGGCGCACGGCTTCGCTTCCTGCCGCCGTACTCGCCCGACTTCAATCCAATCGAGATGGCCTTCGTCAAGCTCAAGGCGCTGCTGCGCAAAGCGGCCGAGCGTACGGTCGATCGGCTCTGGACTGTCGTCGGCAATCTGCTCGACGCCTTCACTCCAGCCGAGTGCGCAAACTACTTCGCTGCCGCCGGTTACGACCCGGAGTAAGTGGAAACCGCTCTAATTCATAGATTGGCAGACTTGAAATGCTAACAGCCTCTCCTAACATGTTTGGATGTCAGGTTTACGATATTTTTTCGTACAGCTACGATTACTGCGAACAACGCTTTGCAGAAGCTGGGAACGTCCGCTCGCAGGCTGCTCGATTTGGCGATGAACCGCGGCCGAAATGGGTAGATTTTCATCAGTCCGATTTCCGTCAGAAAGGGCATGGAAGCAGACGTTCTAAGTGCTTAGTCCTAAAGGTCTTCCTTTTCAGGCGTAAAGCCCACCATCTGTCGGCATATGAACAGTGAAGGCCTTGCCTTCGGAGATCCATCCAGGGCCAGCCGCTCCCTGGTTGATGCTGGCGGTCTCTTCGGAAGATGCCGAGAAGTGATGCTGACCCGTCTGGGTATTATAGAAGCGATCAAGTGTCAGGTGTCCTGGCCCAGCCACATCATTGTATGCTGCGAACGCTACGCCCTCGTAGGTATAATTGGGAATCGTCGCTAGGATGACGTCGCGCTCCGCGACACTGTCCGTCAGGAAGTGCGTTCCCCCCTTCGTATCGAAGAAACGGAAAACGTTGTGGGTATCCGGACCCTTATCGGGTGTTGACCACGCTGCACCCTCGTAATTGAACGTTGGCATGCTTGACTGGATTTGCGCTTTCTCGACTGCGCTTGCCGTGTAGAAATGATTGCCAGTCTGTGTGTCGAAGAAGCGAAAGATTGAATTCAGATGCTCGGGGGCAGCCAAGTCTAAAGCCGCCGGGTAGCTTTGAGCGACTGTCGAGGCTTGCGGCGACGCCGTCGGCTGGACTGATATGGGAGCCTGGACCGGCGCCGTGACCAAATCGGCGTTGTGGACCAAAATGAAATCGCTGGTGCCAACGGCGATCTTGCCGGTGAGTTCGATTTTCAGATCGGCCTTCAGGTTGCCATCTGCATCGACTTCGATCACTGTCGTCGTGCTGGCGTATGTAGAGCGGAACTGCCAAGCATGGCCGGTGAAGCTCTCGGAATCAAGCCATTGCCAGTCGGCGAACGCCTTGGGCGCACCGGCGATGGAGGCCAGATCGATCCGGTCCTGACCTTGAACGAAATCTCCGATGCGGTCGATGCCATCGTCCGACAGGAATTTGTACACGAAGATATCGTTCCCGATACCGCCAGTGATGAAATCTCGCCCGCCGCCGCCCGCGATGACATCGTCGCCGTCCCCGCCTTCGATATAGTTGGAGTCGCTGCCGCCGATGATGTAGTCGTTCTTCGCAGTTCCTTTGATCGCGGCCCCCGGCGCGCTTGCGGAAATCATATTAAGAGTCAATGGGTCGGGCAGAGATCCGGCTGCTTCGAGGCCCGGTGTCGCAGGTCCTCCGGTGGCGTGAAGGTTGTTGGCATAGACCATATCCTTGGGGCGAGAACTCTGCTCGAGCTCGCCGTATTTGCCGTAATCGACGACGTTACCAGTGATCTTCACGCTGCTCACCGAACCGACCTGGGCGGCGGTGTGGGTCTGGGTCGCGCCGTCAGATACGAGGATGCTGTAGCTGCCCCCTAGAATGATATTGTTCTTGACCAGAACGTCCGAAACGTTGCCCATCTCACCGGTGATACGAACGGCATTGTTTGTTTCGGCTGGCGCATCCTCACGGGAACGCCAATCAATGACGTTCTCGGAGATCACGACTGGGCTGATGGTCTTGCCGATCCAGATCGCGTCCGCGTGTGCGCCAGTCGTATATGCCCCCCCGGCAAAGTAGTTCGCGCTGATTGTTCCGCTCTGAATGGAAACTGCATCAGAAGGCGCATCAAGGAACGTGTTATGTGTGATAATTGTATTTTCGCCACGCGAAGTAATAAAATCGACATAACCGACCTTGCTGATCTTCAGGCCGTCGAATGTCGATTGATCGACCGTAAGGTTCTTTGTCCCGGGAAATGCATTGATCGCGTAAATACCGGCTGACGCGTCAAAATACGAATTCTTGATGGTAATGTTGTCGGCTTGGATGTTTATGGAAACACCACGGAAGTCATAGCCATCTAGAATGAGGCCAGGCTTTGTGATGGACAGAACATTTAGGTCTTTGTTGTAGTATGCGCCATCAATCGATACCAAATATTTAAAACTCTTCGTTTGTTCGACGCCAGTGAGGGCGCCAATCTTTGTATGAAAAGCGCCCACACCCGTTATATCAGATATTTTTGCAATTGCAGCGACGTCATTCGCGCTAAGCATAAATTTACCTGATTAATCTATCGCCGGATCGCTTAATGTTTGAGTATTTATCATTGAAGTTAAGTTTTAAAGTGACGTTAAAGGAATTGGTTAAGTTTTTTGTTGGTTGCTGCTTTTATCGTCGAGGAAATAATTGCGCCGATCATAATCAGGCCCGCTGATGTGGGTCGCGGGCAGATCGCTTGTTTCATGGAGAAAGGTCAGGGTCTGCTATCCATCCTGAGCGGTCATTCAAGCCCCCTTCACCAGCATCTCTTGCAAGGGCTACACGCGCATCCCACGCATAGCTCAATGATGTCGGGTATCCGGTGGTTCTCTCTGCGGAAGCAGCCGTGCCGTGCTATGGTTTCAATCAATGTGGGTTCCATCAGTACCTGTTTTGACGGTGGTAAGTACGCGATCCTCTTTGTCACGGGGCTGAGCTCATATTTGCTCATCAACCTCGCGAGGCTTATTGTATCGCCTCAAGGGTCTTCTGAACGTTCACGACCTGTGAGTAGGAGCTATGCGTTGAGGTCTACCCGGTGGTTGAACATAGCAGCGCTGGGCAGCATGCTTGGCTTACCTCCAGTTGTCGCTCATTCAAGTATGCGCCAATTCCTTGAAGGTCGTTGGGTAGGCGACGGTGTTGAAATTCGTGTAGATCAAGACGCAGTTCAAGCAAACGACAGCCCAGATAAGCCATTCGAATGGAGTGCTCTGAATGTACTTGATGTAAATGGAAATATGATCGTCTTTGATATCGGTAAGCGCCGGTACGTTGGCTTGCTTGATGGCGAGCGGATGACAGTTACGATTGCGGGATCAACGGGCTCATATGTGCTGAAAAAAATACATCCTCTATCGAGATTCAAGAATACGCCTTATTGAATTGGTATTTTACTCGCGCTATTTCAATAAATTTGTCTAAATCTGGGATTACTTTGCTTATAAATTATTAGGTTCATCCGCTCAGCTTGTGCATTCTTTATAGAACCGGCCTATAATATGTCATGCAATCGCTGTTGATCTGATGCGCCGGCTTTCGTTGGCTTCGTCAGCAGCTGCGTTTGAAGGGTGTGCAGTGCCACAAGGGTATCTCCGTGGGACGTGATCAGCCCTTGAACCTGGACCGTGTCCTGCCCCTGCAGAACCGTCCCAGGACCCTGGAAACCTGCGCATTTGAGCGTGTTTCCGCCTCGATGACGAAACCGTTGATCCCCATGACCGCGTCGGTCCATTCCGTCTTCACGGGTCGTGCTCGTCACGTTGCGATGCTTTTTGGATCAGTTCCTCCGATCCGCCTCTTCTCTCTCGAAAACCACTTTGGCCATGATGTTCGATTTTTTGAACCCATGTTACCTGATCCAGGCCTGCCACTCGCGGTCGATGATGCGAACCACATTTGGCAGGCTCTTGGCGCCTGACCGGCTGCGTTCTTAGACCTTGACCATGCCGAGGTACCGAGCTTGCCGGATTGCATTCTGGACTGTTGTGCGGGACGCCCTGGCACGGGCTGCAATGGCATCGAGACAGAGGGCGCAGACTTGGCGCGCCTTAGGGCGCCACGATCCGTAATCACTCAGTAGAACAGTGACATCCGGCTTGGGCGCGTTGGTGCGTGCAACGACAGCGAGTAGATCCGCTTCATTCATGTTGCGCGGATGGGCGTGGAAGTCGGTCAGGACCGCAATGCGGAGCTTTTGCGCGACCGGCCAGTTGGCTGGCGTGAAGGAGTAACGGGTTAAGCCGCGTCGGTTCGGCTCAACGGCAGTCGCATAGCCGGCCAGGCTCGGGGGGCTGTAGCAGTGAGTGCCGCTGCGAGGGAGGTTCGAGACAGGATCAAGTGCCGTGTGATCATGGAAGAAAATAGCTCCTCGCCCCTGCAAGCATGATGGCAACTTGCGTTGTCGAGCCACTTTAAAATGTGTGGTTCGCCCTACACCAAGCAGGTCAGTGAGCTGCCGACCGCGCATTATTAGGAAGTAAGAGGATAGAAGTGATGAAAAACGCGATGCCTATCCATCTCGAGAATGCCGTGATCTCTTTTGATCGACCACACAACGCACCCTCTTTCGAGAAGATCTCCTGCAATGGAGAGGGCTTCTTCTTCGCCTTTTAAGGCAAGATGAATCTGGACGCTCGACTCGGCTTCAGAGCTGCCAGCCTCCGAGGCTTCGCTCCACTCAATGGTCCAAGACATCGGTCGCCTCCTGATTTGAACTAATGATTCCACCGGATTTCCGGTCAAAGCAACAAGCTGATCTGCGTAACTTCTCACCGACTTGCTCGCCGGACGAGCAGGATTGCGGTGCGAACGGCGACGCGTTTCAGATGGTCGGTGGCCTCTTTGTTCGCGACGGTCACCTTCGGGGCGTGTCGCAAGCTTGGACATATGGCATGGAAGGGACTCTACCGTCCCCCTTTCACGCTTTGTTCGATTGGGGAAGTCCAAAGTACACCCCGAGCAGCTGGTTCTGCTCACGGACAGTCCACACGTCGGCAAAGCCGAAGCCCTTGCGCAACCAGAGCATGGCCTCAAAGCCCTGGATGGTGCGCCGGGCGGTGTGGAACGAGCGGAAGCCGCAGATCCGGGGCATGTTCTTCTTGATCCGGAAGTAGTCGCTTTCTATGTCCTGCTGCAGATGTTTGGTAACGTAGTGGGCTGGCATGCGAGGTAGCAAGCCCCCCTTGTGGATTTCAGCGATGGCCGTCGGATAGGGACAGGCGCCATCCGTACCGATTCGGTCTGGCGCTATGGCGTGTCATCGCTTGAGCCCATTGAGGGCGGCTGCGAGGCAGAGGACAACCGTGAAGCTGGCGGCGGTCTTCTCGTATCGGGTGGCGATGGCGCGCCATTCCTTGAGCCTGGCCGAGAGGCGCTCGACCCAATTGCGATTGTTGTAAATCCAATCCGAGCAGGCGAGGGGCGCTTCGTGGCGCTGGGGCGGGATCGCGGGTCGTGCGCCCATGTCCCAGAAGTGCTCGCGGAGAGCTTCACCCTCGGAAATGTCCTCCAGGGCCAACGTAGAGCGATTTCAGAAGCCCTTCGGCCGTTCGGCGGGGTTGCCGCTCCGGCCAGACTAGAACCCGGGTTTGGTGTCCGTCACCGCCAGGCCTTATGCCTCAGAGTCCGTCCGGCAGGTCATGAAGCCCCCCCCCC
>NZ_LMMK01000055.1:52647-219358 GCF_001422795.1 Methylobacterium sp. Leaf88
GGCTTGAGCGGAAGAGAGGGTCGCTTCGGGGATTTTCCAGAGGCGGCGGATGCGGCTGATCCACCCGAAGAAGCGCTCGACCACCACCGGCGCGGATGCACGGCGAAGCCGACCTGATCCAGAGGCTTGCGCACGATCCGGACGGTGACGATCGAGGCGGCCCGCGGGTGTCCGGCGACGCCGTTGGGCGCCCGCCTTCCCCGCGAGGGATCGGTTCGTGCGGCGCGGACGTTCCCCATGGTGCGTCACAGCATGAGGATGCCGCGATGTCGTTGCTGTTCGAAGCCGCCGAAGACCTGGACGCGATGGCGAAGGCGGCGCGCGAGGCCATCGATCGGCGCCTGCGCCTCCTCCAGGGTGAGGATGCCGGGCGCTTCTGGTCCGCCGTGGCGAGGCTCTACGCCCGGGGCCTGCCGGAGATCGCGGCCGCCGCGCCGGTGCGGCGCGCGGAGATCACATCGACTCCAGACCGTACTCTGCCAGGAGCGCCGCCCGCCTGCCGCGCAGCGCCAGCGCTTTGATGGCATGGTTGCGGCTCGTCGTGAGGATCGCGGCCGCCGTCTCCGGTTGCGCGTCGCGCATCGTGTCGGCCAGTGCGGCGAGCTCCGACGCGGCCGCTTCCTCCGCCGCGATGCCCGCCCGGAGGGTATCGAGCACGGCCTGCACCATGGGAATGACCTGCGGGTACCGAACCTCATCTCTCATCCCAGGTCCCTTTCTGCCTGTGCCCCGTCGCGCGCCGTCCGGGAACGGACGCCCACGCGGTGCCTTCGATCGCACCTGATGCGCGACAGGGTAGCGCCCTGGGCTCATGGGGCAAGCGGGCGCGGGCGAGTTCAGGTGCCGCGCCCCGGTGGTGCGCCCTCCGGTCCGGCCGGATGCGGGGGGCCTTATGGCATCGCCGGGGCCGGGCCGCCTGTTGGGGGATCGCCGGTTTCGACGCGTGGGCCGCCACGACCTTCGCTGACCCCCGGCAGGACGCGTCGTGCGGTGTCGCATGGGGAGCCGACGCCCCGCAACCACCTGCTCGGAGGGCGCGCTGGCGACGAGCCGCGGGTCGGT
The DNA here is from genome assembly GCF_001422795.1 of Methylobacterium sp. Leaf88. Taxonomy (NCBI): domain Bacteria; kingdom Pseudomonadati; phylum Pseudomonadota; class Alphaproteobacteria; order Hyphomicrobiales; family Methylobacteriaceae; genus Methylobacterium; species Methylobacterium sp. Leaf88. The sequence continues at coordinate 53,710 of NZ_LMMK01000055.1, forward strand.
CGCGATCACAACCGCAAGAGTGCCGCCGCAATCAACCGGGATAAACCGCCCGATGGACCGGTGGAGATCGTCGAGGGACAGCACCCGCGTACGAAAACGGTTCGTGTCGCAGTTTTGCCGCAATGGTTGCCCGGCGCGGAACTTGAACCCAATTTTGGATAAACTTTGAAACGGTTCCGTCGGGACCGCGTTACGGACACATCCACCTCTCACATCGGACATGCTCATGGCGGAACAAGCCCTGGCCGCGACGGCTGACACCACGTCCGCAGAAGGCAAGCCCCCACGCGATTACCTGACCCCCATCGTTCTGGGGTCGCTTGCCGTCTTGGAACTGGGATGGGTCGGGCTGTTGGGCTGGGGAGCGCTCTGGCTGATCGGCGCCTAGCTGCGCGGGCCAACTGGCGCTCAGCGGCGCGGGCTAACCGGCACTTCGTCGGGCCAGAGCGGTACGCGGGCGGCCATCTCCAGCACGAGCGCGAAGCACGCAAGATGGATCGTGACGTAGGCGAACATGGCGTCTTGCGCTTCCTCTCCGCGCACGGACGGCACGGCTGCGGAGCATGCTGCTACGACCATGGAAAATGCGCAATGCGCGTTGTGGAATCGAATGTGCGAACGTGCAGGCTGTGCTTTTAAGACCACCCTCGCAAGCTTTTGATGGTGGATCGGCAGCCGATCGCGCCGCGCGGGACTCACGTGACCGTGACCAGGACGCTGGCGGGACTCCGCCAGGACTCGCAGAGGCCTGGAACGGGGTGCCCGGCGAGACACTGTTCCTGACGAGACCTGTCCTAGCCCGTCTCGGCCCTTGCTCCAAATCGATCGCGCGCCGGGGCGCTCAGCCGGCCTCAGTGCCACGTACCGTCCGGCGGGTCGGACAGGGGTTCGATCCCGAGGGCTTCGGTCAGGGGAAACTCCAGCACGATCTCTCCGGTCTGGTCCTCCACGAACAGCACCGCGCGCAGGAGCTGCGGGTCGCTGTCGGCGCCCTGGAGGAGCTGCCGGGCCAGGATCTGGGCCGCGGCCCAGGCGGCGTCCGGGCTCGACAGGTCCCGGCCGTCCGGGTCCACCACCACGTCGTCCCCGATATGCGTATGGAAGTAGTAGCGTGGCATCGAAGCCGGCTCCCGTTCGGCGCGGTGACCCGCGCGCATGACCTGCGCGGAAAGATAGGGGCGGGCGGGCCGGGCAGGGGCGGGCGCGGGCCGGTCGCTAGCGCTTCTTGCCCAGTTCGGCCGCGATGTCCTTCGTCATCCGGCCGACCTTGCGGTGGGCGGCGGCGAGTTGGTCCTGGGTGACGCCCCAGCGCTTCATCCAGAACTCCACCGCCTTGCGCTCCGAGAGGTCGAGGCGATCCTTGTCGATGAAGCCGCGTTTGTCCTTGAGGCCAGCCATGTCCGTTCCCGTCCGCGCGGCCGCCGGGCGGCGCGGGACCGATATGGGGTGCCGGGCCGGCCGGGGCGAGCCTGCGGCGCGCGCCATCGCGCGCCGCGTCGCGGATCAGCGGGTGGGCGCGCCGGTGCCCTTGCCCGCGGCACCCGGCGAGGCGCCGGATCCGGCATCGTTGGCGCCGGTGCTGTTGGAGGTGCCGGACCGGCTCTTGTCCCCGGTGGAGGGGCCGCTGCCGGCCGCGCCCGGGGAGGAGCCGGCCCCGGCATCGTTCGGACCGGTGGTATTCATGGTCCCGGACCGGGTGGTGCCGGAGCCGCCCTCGGCCGCGAGGGCGACCGAACCGAGGGCGAAGGTGCCGGCCAGGGCGAGTGCGAGGGCCTTCATGGCGTTTCTCCCGAATGATTGGCGTGATGCACGCCTCGGGTAACGCCACGCTGACGCCGATGGTTCTGGACGCGGCGGGGACGAGGCCAGGTCGCCGGGGTCGCCGAAGCCCCATCTTTGTGGACGGGCCGGCATCCTTCTGACGCCCCGCGCATCCGGGAAACGCGCCTGTTCCTGTCCGCGCTGCAGGATTTAAGGCGCAGGCCCCGGCTCAGGCCGCCTGGGCCGGCTCGATGTCCTCGCGGGAGGGCTCGTAGGCGCACCAGTGGCAGTAGCCCTTGTCGGCGACCTTCGGTGCGTTGCGCTGCGAGCAGCGGGGGCAGACCAGCACGGACAGCGTCTGGCCGCGCAGGCGGGCGAAGCCGCGCCCCCGGAAGGTGACGGCCACCGACTCTCCGGCGTGGGAATCAGGGCTGTGGGACATCGAGGCTCCTCGGATCGCGGTCGACGAGGACCAACGGCCAACCTTGGCATCGGTTCAGGGCCTTCCCCAGGCGAAGGCCGCCCCGCCCTCGAAAAAGGGGCCGGAGGCGACGCCGATGCGCGTCGCCTCCGGCCCCCGGCCGTCGCGTGGTGAGGGGCGCCCGCCCTACTCGGCGGCGATCTGCCGGGGCCGGACCGCCTCGACCCGGGCGGCGCAGAACTTGAACTCCGGGATCTTGCCCATGGGATCGAGGGCTGGATTGGTCAGGAGGTTAGCGGCGGCCTCGGCGTAGCAGAACGGCATGAAGATCATGCCCACCGGCACGTCGCGGTCGGACCGGACCTTGAGCTCCACCGCGCCGCGGCGGGTCTCCAGGCGCATGGTGTCGCCGGGCTCCAGGCCGAGGCGATAGAGCTCCTTCGGCGCCATGAAGGCCACCGCCTCCGGCTCCAGGGCGTCGAGGACGCCCGAGCGCCGCGTCATCGAGCCGGTGTGCCAGTGCTCCAGCACGCGGCCCGTGGAGAGCACCATCGGGTACTCGGTGTCGGGCACCTCGTCCGGCGGCACGATGTGGGCCGGCACGATCTTGGCCCGCCCGCTCGCCGTCGGGAAGCCGGCGTAGAAGATGATCTCGTTGCCGGGCTGATCAGGACCGTCGACCGGGTAGGTCACGGCGCCCTCGCGCTCCAGCCGCTCCCAGGTGATGTTCTTCAGGGAAGGCATCACCTGGGCCATCTCGGTGAAGATGTCGGCCGGGCCGGTATAGGTCCAGTCGAGGCCGAGGCGTCGGGCGAGCTCCTGCAGGATCCACCAATCCTGGCGGGCGTCGCCCGGCGGCGGGACGACGGGCTTGGCGATCTGCACGCGCCGGTCGGTGTTGGTGAAGCTGCCCGCCTTCTCGGCGAAGGCGGAGGCCGGCAGCACCACGTCGGCGTGGAAGGCGGTCTCGGTCAGGAACAGGTCCTGCACCACCAGGTGGTCGAGCATGGCGAGCGCGTGCCGGGCGTGGTTGAGGTCGGGGTCCGACATCGCGGGGTTCTCGCCCTCGACGAACATGCCCTTGATCTCGCCCGTGTGGATGGCGCGCATGATCTCGACCACGGTCAGGCCGTTCTTCGGATCGAGGGACTGGCCCCAGAACGTCTCGAACAGGTCGCGGACGGTCTCATTCTCCACCGACTGGTAGTCCGGATAGACCATCGGTATCAGGCCGGCATCGGAGGCGCCCTGGACGTTGTTCTGGCCGCGCAGGGGGTGCAGGCCGGTGCCGGGACGGCCGATCTGACCCGTGGTGAGGGCGAGCGCGATCAGGCAGCGCGAGTTGTCGGTGCCGTGGACGTGCTGGCTGACGCCCATGCCCCAGAAGATGATCGAGGCCCGGGAGCGGGCGTAGAGGCGGGCCACCTCGCGCAGGGTCTCCGCGTCGATGCCGCAGACCGGAGACATCTTCTCCGGCGTGAACTCGACGATGCGCTCCTTGAGCGCCTCGAAGTTCTCGGTGTACCCGGCGATGTACTGCTCGTCGTAGAGCTTCTCCGTCACGATGACGTTGAGCATGGCGTTCAGCATCGCCACGTCGGAGCCCGGTTTGAAGGCGAGGTGCTTGTAGGCGTGCCGGGACAGGACCTGCCGGCGCGGATCCATGATGATCAGCTTGGCGCCGCGTTCCTTGACCGCGTTCTTGATGAAGGTCGCGGCCACCGGGTGGTTCACCGTCGGGTTGGCGCCGATGATGACGATGACCTCGGCATCGAGGGCCGCCGAGAACGGGGCCGAGACGGCGCCGGAGTTCAGGCCTTCCATCAGGGCCGCCACCGAGGAGGCGTGGCAGAGCCGGGTGCAGTGGTCGACGTTGTTCGAGCCGAAGCCGAGGCGCACCAGCTTCTGGAAGAGGTAGGCCTCCTCGTTCGAGCCCTTGGCGGAGCCGAAGCCCGCCAGCGCCTTGCGGCCGACGGTGTCGCGGATCTTTTTGAGTCCGCCGGCGGCGCGCTCCAGCGCCTCGTCCCAGGTCGCCTCGCGGAAATGGGTCCAGGGATTGGCCGGATCGACCTGGTCGTTGGCATCCTTGGCCACGTTGTCGAGGCGGATCAGGGGCTTGGTCAGCCGGTGGGGGTGGTGGACGTAGTCGAACCCGAAGCGGCCCTTCACGCAGAGGCGGTTCTGGTTGGCCGGTCCGTCACGCCCCTCGGCGTAGACGATCTTGTCGTCCTTGACCTTGTAGGAGACCTGGCAGCCGACGCCGCAATAGGGGCAGAGCGAGTCCACCTCGCGGTCGGGATAGACGGTGCGGGTCTGGCTGTCGTCGAGGTAGGCCGACGGCATCAGCGCGCCGGTCGGGCAGGCCTGGACGCACTCGCCGCAGCCGACGCAGGTCGACTGGCCCATCGGGTCGTCGAAGTCGAACACCACCTTGGCGTCCGCCGAGCGGTAGGCCATGCCGATGACGTCGTTGACCTGCACCTCGCGACAGGCGCGGACGCAGAGGTTGCACTGGATGCAGGCGTCGAGGTTGACCCGCATGGCCGGGTGGCTCCAGTCGCCCTCCCAGCGCTGGGCGGCCGGGAAGCGGCTCTCGGTGACCGCCACATGGTCGGCCTGCGCCCAGAAATGCGAGGTCGGGTCGTGCGAGATCTCCCGTGCCGGCTGGTCGGCCACGAGGAGTTCCATCACCATGGCCCGGGCCTTGGTCGCCCGCTCCGAGGCGGACTTCACCTTCATGCCGACGCCCGGCACCCGCTTGCACGAGGCGGCGAGCACGCGCTCGCCCTCGATCTCGACCATGCAGGCGCGGCAATTGCCGTCCGGCCGGTAGCCCGGTGCGGGCTTGTGGCAGAGGTGGGGGATGTGCGTGCCCAGCCGCTGGGCGACGGCCCAGATCGTCTCGCCCGGGGCGGCCTCGACCTGCTGCCCGTCGAACTCGAAGATCACGCCCGGGATTCCGGCCGGCATCTCCTTGAGGCCGAAGGTGCCGCTCGGGGCCGGACCTGCCTGGCCGCCCGACTGGGTGCCCTCGGAATAGGTGCTCCCGGCGCCCGGGTTGGCGCCGTCCGCCTTGCCGCCCGCATCCTGGGGGCCGGTGGGGGTGGTGGCGTGGGCTCCGCTGAGACCACTGTTCTGTGTGCCGCTGCTCATGGTTCCGCTCCAGTCATGGCGCAGGAAAATCGGGGTCGGGCCGCTGCCGCGAGGGGGCAGCCGCGCCGTCGGATCGGGGATGGATCGCTATTCAGCCGCGATCCGCTGCGGCGACGGGAACAGGTCCGGGAAGTACTTGATCACGGTGGTGAGCGGGTTCGACGCCGCCTGGCCCAGGCCGCAGATCGAGGCGTCGCGCATGCACTGCGAAAGCTCGCCGAGGAGATCGGTGTCCCACACGTCGTTCTCCATCATCACGCGCGCCTTCTGCGTGCCGGAGCGGCAGGGCGTGCACTGCCCGCAGGACTCGTCCTCGAAGAACCGCATCAGGTTCAGGGCCGCGCCGCGCACATCGTCCTGGTCCGACAGGACGATGACGGCGGCCGAGCCGATGAAGCAGCCGTATTTCTCAAGGGTGCCGAAATCGAGGGGGATGTCGTCCATGCTGGCCGGCAGGATGCCGCCCGAGGCGCCGCCCGGCAGGTAGGCCGCGAAGCGGTGCCCCTCGCTGATTCCGCCGCAATATTCTTCGATCAGCTCCCGGATGGTAAGGCCGGCGGGGGCGAGCTTGACGCCCGGCTCCTTCACGCGCCCCGACACCGAGTAGGAGCGCAGGCCGACCCGGCCGTTGCGGCCGTGGCTCTTCCACCAATCGGCGCCCTTCTCGATCAGGTCCCTGACCCAGTAGAGCGTCTCGACGTTGTTGATCAGGGTCGGCCGGTTGAACAGGCCAACCTGGAACGGGAAGGGCGGCTTGTGCCGCGGCAGCCCGCGCTTGCCCTCCAGGGACTCGATCAGCGAGGATTCCTCGCCGCAGATATAGGCGCCCGCACCCCGGCGCAGGTGGATGCGCGGGCCGCCGGCGGGGAGCCGGGCGATCTCGCGGGCCAGGATCTCGCGGGAAATCGGGTACTCGTCGCGCAGGTAGATGTAGACGTCGGCTGCTTCCACCACGTGGGCGCCGATCAGCATGCCCTCGAGGAAGCGGTGCGGATCGGCGTTGAGGTAGAGCTGGTCCTTGAAGGTGCCGGGCTCGCCCTCGTCGCCGTTCACCGCCATGAGGCGGGGACCGGGCTCGCCGCGCACCGAACGCCACTTGCGCCCCGTGGGGAAGCCGGCGCCGCCGAGGCCGCGCAGGCCGCCGTCGTCGAGGACCTGCAGGATCGCGTCGATGCCAAGCTCGCCGGAGCGCAGCCGGTCGAGGACGGCGTAGCCGCCCCCCGCACGGTAGGCGTCGTAATCGGGATAGGCGGGCAGGTGGGCGTGGGTGTCACCGGCCTCGACGGCCGCCGTGACGCTGGCGACGTCCGCCTTGTGCAGGAAGTTGTGGCCGACCTCGACCGCCGGGGCGTGGTCGCACAGGCCGACGCAGGGCGCGCGCACCACGCGCACCCCGCTGCCGAGGGTCTCGCGCAGGGCTTCCAGCAGGGGCTCGGCGCCGAACATCGCGCAGGTGAGGCTGTCGCAGACGCGCACGGTGAGGGCCGGCAGGTCGGCGTCGCCGTCCTTGAGCACGTCGAAATGCGCGTAGAACGTCGCCGTCTCGAACACCTCGGCGAAGGCCAGGCTCATCTCGTCGGCCAGGGCCGCAAGGTGGGCGGCGCTGATCCGCCCGTAGGTGTCCTGGACGAGGTGGAGGTGCTCGATCAGCAGGTCGCGCTGCCGCGACCGATCGCCCAGCAGGCGCTCGATCTCGACCTTGGCCACGGGTTCGACCTGCCGTCCCTTGGGGACGGGCCTGGCTCGGTTGCGTCCCTTGCCAGGGTGCTCGAAGCGGCGAACCTCGCCGATGTCATGCGCGCTCATGCGTTCATCCTACCCCTTTGGTATTCAAAATACCAGATTCTGCGCAGTGTTCTTATAGGCCTCCCCATAGCAGCACATGAGAAAAATTCGGAAGTGAATTTGGTCGCGCGTCACTGGCCGCCGAACGCGCGCAGCGGCCGCCCGGCCTCCGAGCGCTGGACGAAGGACGGCGGCGCGCCGGCCGGCAGCGCGGCGACGCGCGGCCCGACCACGGCGTTGATCTCGAGTTCGAAGGCGTCCAGGGCCTCGTTGACCCGCGCCACGGTGGCGGCATCGAGGGACTCCGCCTGGGGACGGTCGAGGCCGGCCCCGCGCAGGGTTTCCCGAACCGTCTCCAGCAATTCCGGCGTCAGCGGCGGTGCCGCCGCGTCGGCGTAGCCCTGGGCGACGATCCCGGCCCAATCGGCTGTGGATATGGTGTGGGATTCGGTCATCGATGCGGCTCCAAGTCGCGAGTGTCGGGGCATCAACGCGCGGCGCGGCCATTCAGCCGCGCGGTTTCGTCATCGCGCCGACGACGGGCGGTCAGGCCCGGTCGGTGATGCGGATCGACAGGTCGGGCAGGCCGGCGATCTGCCCGAGGAGCACGTCGCCCGGCACCACCGGCCCGACATTCTCCGGCGTGCCCGAATAGATCAGATCGCCGGCCTTCAGCTCGAAGGCCTCGGACAGGTTGGCGATCTGCTCGGCCACCGACCAGATCATCTGCGACAGGTCGGCGTCCTGGCGGACCGTGCCGTTCACGCTGAGGCGGATGGCGCCGCGCACCGGGTGGCCGAGGGCCGAGACCGGATGCAGGGGCCCGATCGGCGCCGCCTGGTCGAAGCTCTTGCCGATCTCCCAGGGCTTCCTCTGGTCGCCCATGCCGCGCTGCAGGTCGCGCCGCGTCATGTCGAGGCCGATCGCGTAGGCGTAGACATGGTCGAGGGCGGCCTCCTTCGGGATGTTGCGGCCTCCCGACGCGAGGGCGGCCACCAGTTCGAGCTCGTGGTGGTAGTTCCGGGTCAGGGACGGGTAGGGGTGGTCGGCCACGTGGCCGACGGGCACGACCTGGATCGCGTCCGTGGGCTTCTGGAAGAAGAACGGCGGCTCGCGCGTCGGGTCCGAACCCATCTCGCGGGCATGGGCGGCGTAGTTGCGCCCGATGCAGTAGATCCGCCGCACCGGAAAGACCTCGGCGCTGCCGACGATGGGGATCGTGGCCGGGGGCAGGGCGAACAGCGGCCGGGGCGCGGCGCCGCCCGGGGCCGTCCCGGCTTCCCCGGCCGTCGCCCCGGTGGACCGAAGGGCAGTGCCGGCGGCGGCCGCGGCCGCGACCCTGAGGGCGTTGCGTCTGTTCGTGGTCATGGGGGATCCGTTCGGATGGGTGTGATCGTGCCGTGGTCGTCCGGTGTAAACGCGGCGCCGCCCCGTGCGTCCCCTCGAGCCGGCGCGCCCGGTGGTCTGGGGGCGCCGGCCCCTGCCCGAGCCCGGCGCCGGTCCGCGCCCTTCCGTGCCGACCACCGCCCTGTCGATCTTCGCCCCGGCGCACCTGCGCGTCACCCGGGTGGGACTCCTCCTCGCCAGCGGCGCCCATGTCCTCGCCAGCGGCGCCCATGTCCCCGCCACCGGCGCTCATGTCCCCGCCACCGGCGCCCATGACGGCGACGCCGCGGTGACGCGCGGGCCGGCGACTTCCCCGCGCACCGAACGCGGCTTCTCCCTTGGGCGGCAACGGCGGCTCCCTCGCGCTCATCATCGTCGGGGCTTTCCCCTGCCGCCGCCGCCGCGGGTGGTCCTCACGGCCTCCGGCAGCGCCAGGGTCTTCGCCCCTCGGGCCCGCTTCCCGCAGGCGGGTGAGCCTGCGGGAAGCGGGGGCGGCGTCGGGCCGGGGCGGCGGGACTATTTCTTGCCGTGGCCGTGGCCGTGGGCATGCCCGTCCGTGTCGGAATGCAGCGGCTTGCCGTCGGGACCCTTGTCCTGCGTCTCCCGCACCCGGGGATCGTCGCTGTGGTTCGGTCCGCCGGAGACGGTGCCGAGGTTCGGCTTCACCTGCTCGGGGTTCGACGCGTTGCCGTGTCCGTCGACGGCGAGGGCCGGGGCCGCCGCGAGCAGGCCGGCGGTGAGGAGGGCGAACATCGTGGTCTTCATGGGTCTGTCTCCGAAGTCGGAGCGGCGATGGCCGCTTCGAACCGGGAGATAGCCGGCCCGTTTGTCGCGCCGTTGCCGCCAGCGTAACGAAGCGTGTCCGCGTCCCCCCGCGGGGCGCGGGCCGGGCCCCATGGCTGACGCGGAGGCGCAGGCCCTCAGTAGCCCCGCCTCCGGTCGATCCCTGCCGGCGCACGGCCGGTGCGCCGGAACTCCGCCACTGCCTCGGCGACGAGCGCGGCGGCCGAGGCCATGTTCGTTGGGGCCGCGACGTGGGGCAGGATCGTAATCGCCGGATGGGTCCAGAGGCGGTGATCCGGGGGCAGGGGCTCCTCCGGGAAGACGTCGAGGATGGCGTGGCCGAGGGCGCCCGTCGCCAGGGCGGCGAGGAGATCGTCCTCGACCACGTGCGCGCCGCGCCCGAAATTCACCAGGGCGGCGCCCGGCGGCAGGTGGCCGAAGGCGTCGGCGTTCAGGATGCCGCGGGTGTCCGGGGTCAGGGGCAGCAGGTTGACCAGGATGTCGGCCGCCGCGAGGCTCTGCACGAAGCCGTCCGGGCCGCTGGCGACCGGGATCGTCCCGTGTGCGGTGCCGGACCGGCTCCAGCCTCGGACGGGAAAGCCGAGGGGGCGCAGGAGGTCGGCCGCGGCCCGGCCCATCTCGCCGAGGCCGAGGAGCGTCACGCGGCGCGCGCCGGCTAAGCGGACGGGGTGCTGGTGCCACGTTCCCGCGCGCTGCTGGGCGGCATAGAGCGGGAAGTTGCGGTGCAGGTGCAGGACCGCCGCCGCCACCGCCTCCGCCATGGCGCGCGCCAGGGTCGGGTCGACGAGGCGCCGCACGGGCACGTCGGGCAGCGTGTCGTCGAGGACGAGGCGGTCGACGCCGGCCCAGAGGCTCTGGATCCAGCGCAGGTTCGGCAGGCCCGCGAGGGACCCCAGTGGTGGGTTCGCCACGATGGCGACCTCCACCGCGTGCGCCGGGGTGCCCGCGGAGGCCGTCTGGATCCGCTCCCCCGGCATGGCGGCGCCCAGGGCGTCCCGCCAGGCCGCCTCGTCCGCGGCGGGAAGGCTGGTCACGAGAAGGAGGGGGGAGGGCATGGAGTCGGATCTCCTCGGGGCCGGCGCGTATCACCGGGCGACGGGATCACCCGCGAGCGGCCCGCCGTCAACGAAGCGCCTTGACCATTCCGGCCCGAAACCTGCCTGATCGCGGACCTCTTCGATCCGCATCGGAATCCCATGCCCAAGATCGCTTTTCCCGGACCTGCCTGCATCCTCGCCCTCGCGGGCGCCGTCCTCGCCCAAGCCGCCCCCGTCGCGGCGCAGGATCCGGCTTCGGCGCCTTTCCGAGTCGAGGCGGCGACGATCGCGGGGGCGCGCGAGGCCCTCGCCTCCGGGCGGATCACCTGCCGCGACCTGGTCCAGGGCTATCTCGACCGCATCGCCGCCTACGATCAGGCCGGTCCGAAGCTCGCGGCGATCCGGGCGCTGAACCCGCAGGCCCTGACCCAGGCCGAGGCCTACGACGCGGATCGCACGGCGGGCGCGGCCAAGCCCCTCGGCTGCGTCCCCCTGCTCCTCAAGGACAATTACGACACCGTCGAACTGCCGACGACCGGTGGTTCGGCGGCGCTGGCGGGCGCGCAGCCGGCGCAGGACGCCACGGCGGTGGCCCGCCTGCGCGCCGCCGGCGCCATCGTGCTGGCCAAGGCGAACATGCAGGAACTCGCCCTCGGCGGGGTCTCGGTGAGTTCGCTGGGAGGACAGGTCCGCAATCCCTACGACCTGACCCGCACCCCCGGCGGCTCCAGCGGCGGCGTCGGCGCGGGGCTGGCTGCCGGCTTCGCCCTCGGGGGGCTCGGCAGCGACACCGTGAATTCCATCCGCTCGCCCGCCTCGGCCAACAACCTCGTGGGCCTGCGCGTCACCCAGGGGCTGATCAGCCTCGCGGGCATCATGCCGGTCTCGAAGACGCAGGATGCCATCGGGCCGATCACCCGCACGGTGGCGGATGCGGCGACCCTGCTGCAGGCCATGGCCGGCCCCGACCCGGCCGATCCCCTCACGGCCGCGGCGATCGGCAAGGTCGCGCGGAGCTACGCCGATGCGCTGAAGCCCGACGCCCTCAAGGGCGCCCGCCTCGGCGTCGTCCGGGCCCTGTTCGGGACCAAGCCGGAGCACGCGGAGGTCAACCGCGTCATGCAGACGGCCCTCGACGCCCTGGAGGCGGCGGGCGCCACCCTGGTGCGGATCGACGATCCGGCCTTCGAGGCCGACGCCCTCAACCGCGAGGACGACGTTCAGACCTACGAGTACAAGGCGCTGATGAACGGCTATCTGGCCACGATCCCGAATGCGCCGCACAAGGATCTCGCCGGCATCCTGGCCTCGGGCCGGTTCCACCGCGCCGCCCTGGAGTCGTTCCTGACGGCCGCCGAGGCGCGCCAGGACGGCATGGCCGAGCCCGAGTACAGGGCCCGTCTCGGACGGATCGCGGCTCTGAAGGCGCATGTCACCGAGGTTTTCGCGGCGCAGAAGCTCGACGCCCTGGTCTACCCGCTGCAGAAGCGGCTCGTGGTGCCCATCGGCGAACTCAACCAGGCGGATCGCAACGGGATCGTCGCGGGGCTGACGGGCTTCCCCGCCATCGACGTCCCCGCCGGGTTCTCGGCCGCCACCGCGATTGCGCCCGAGGGCGTGCCGGTCGGCATGGACCTGCTCGGCCAGCCCTGGAGCGAGGCGAAGCTCCTCGGTCTCGCCTACGCCTTCGAGCAGGCGACGACCTTGCGTCGGCTGCCCGCGAGCACGCCGCCCCTCGGGGCGCGCTGATCAGGCCGCGCGGGTCGGGGCCGGCACCAGATCACGCACCCGCCACATCGCGCGGGCGAGGTGGGAGCGATAGGGTGCGAAGGGGCGCGTGAACGCCTGCGTGTCCGTGCAGCCGGTCAGGCGCCGGAGGCTGCCGACGGCGGCGACGTCGCCGGCCGGCCATATGTCCGGGTCGTGATAGTGGAAGATGCCGATCATGTCTGCGGTCCACTGGCCCACGCCCTTGATGCTGCGCAGGATCGCCGCGCGGTCCGGGTGGGGCAGGGTGGCGAGGTCGGGGCCGAACAGGCCCGCCTCGTCCGCGGCGCGGATGGCCTGGACCGCCCGCACCTTGGCGCCCGAGAGGCCGCAGCCGCGCAGGGTCTCGGCATGGGCTTCGACGAAGAGGTCGCGGGGGGCCACGCTCCGCAGCTGCGCCGCGGCCTCGACGCGGGCCCAGATGGCTGCCGCGGCGCGGGTCGAGATCTGCTGGTTCACGACCTCGAGGGCGAGGCGGTCCGCGACATGGGCGTGGGTCGGCGGTTCGACCGGCACAGGCCCGAGGCGCGCGAGGGCGTCGTGCAGGGCATGGGACAACCCCCGGGCGGTGGCCAGGAGGTGGGCGTGCGGATCGGAATCGGGGCGCATGCGGTCCGGCGGGGATTGGGCGGACAGGCCCGGAAAGGCCTCGGCCCCGAGACGGGGCCGAGGCGGTCGGCTTAGCGGTCGCGGCGCTCGCGCGTGATGGTGGTACGCTCCTCGCGACGCTCGATCCGGTCCTCACGGCGATCCGGATCGACACCGAGGACGCCGCCGACCGTGCCAGTGGCCGCGCCGACGGCGCCGCCCACCACGCCGCCGATCGGGCCGGCCGCGCGGTTGCCGTCCTCGACGCCGCGCTCGGCGCCCCGGATGGTGCCCTGGGCTTGCGCCGTGCCCGCGAGGACGACGGGGGTGAGGAGGAGGGCGGTGGCGATGACGAATGACTTCATGAAAGGGACCTCGCGTCTATGGTTCGGGATGGCCGGTCACGCCGTCGCGACCGGTTCGGCATGTCTCATCAACGGCCGAAACGCCGAAAGGTCACAGACTTCGCTGGAATAGGCGCGGGCGCGGGTGGTTCGGGCGGCGCTCCGCCTTCCGTTTGCGCGTCTTCGCGTGCCCTCTGCGGGCGATCGGCGTCGACGCGTTTGGGGCCGGCCGCACGCGCCATCCGCACCCGTCGAACAGCGCGCCCTGCCGCTCAGTAGGTCGCGAACATCGCGGCGATGTCGACCGGATCGCGGGTGCGGGTCAGCGCCAGCGCGAGCAGGATCCGCGCCTTCTGCGGCGTCAGGTTGTCGGCGCTGAGGATCCCGCGTTCGCGCAGGCGGGTCGTGACCGGCACCACGCCGCTGCCGGCGCGGGTGGACTGGACCACCACCACCCCGGCGGCCACGGCCTCGGCCAGGGCGTCGGCCTCGCCCGGGGGCGTCATGCCGGGGGCGAGGCCCGCCGAGACGAGTCCCTGCGCGCCGGCTGCCACGAAGGCGCGCACGGCGGTGCCGTCCGCGTCGGCATAGGCGTAGGCGACGTCGACCCGGGGCAGGGCGGCCCGCCCCTCCAGGGTGAAGGGCGTGCCCGGGGCATGCCGTCGCTCGGGGCGGCGGTAGTAGCGGACATGCGGTCCATCGACGTGGCCGAGGACGCCGAAATCCGCCGTGCGGAAGGTCTGGAGCCGGCCGACCGAGGTCTTCGTCACCTCGCGGGCCGCCTGGATCTCGTCGTTGAGCACCACCAGCACCCCGCGCTCGCGCGAGGCCGGGTCGGCGGCGACCCGCAGGGCCGCGATGAGGTTGAGGCCGGCGTCGCTCGACAGGGCGCTGATCGGGCGCTGGGCCCCGACGAGGACCACCGTACAGGCCACCGTCAGGGTGAGGCCGAGCGCGTAGGCGGTCTCCTCCAGGGTCGCGGTGCCGTGCCCGATCACGATGCCGGCGAGGTCGGGATGGGCCTCCGCGAGTTCCGCGCAGAGGGCGGCGAGGGCACGCCACTCGGCAAAGCCGATGGCGGGGCTCGCCACCGCGCGGAACGGCACCGCGACCACCTCGGCCACGGTGCGCGCCTCGGGCACCCGCTCGAGGATCGCGTCGGCCGCGAGGCGTTGCCCGGTGGCGGTGTAGTCGAGGACGTCGAGGGAATCCCAGCCGAGGGACGCGATCGTCCCGCCCGTGCCGATGAAGGCCACCTTGGATCGCGTCGCCATCGTGTCGTCGTCTCCGTTCCTGTTTACGGTACGGACGGCCCCCATGCAGGAGGCCTGCCGGATTGAGCGTCCGCCCGTCAGCGGCGGGAGGTCGGCCGGGGCTTCAGGTCGTCGAGGGCGTCGGCATTGGCGCGGCCCCAGGCGTAGAGGAGTTCGACCGGCTCGACGAAGCGGCCCCCGAGCGCGGTCAGGCGATAGTCCACGGCGGGCGGCACCGTGCCGGCCACGTGGCGGGTGAGGAGGCCGCTCGCCTCCATGTCGCGCAGGGTCTGGGTCAGCATCTTCTTCGAGATGCCGGGCAGGCTGCGCTGGAGCACGCCGGTGCGCGCCGCCCCGCCGTGGCGGGCGTGCAGCGTATGCAGGACCATGCTGGTCCACTTGGTGGCGAACAGGTCGAGCACCCGGCGCGGTGCGCAGTCCTCGCGCCACGTCTCGTCCGCACTCAGCCTCTCCATGGTCGTCGCCCTTTGCTGGTTACCGTTTGGTGCCTATGACCCCAATCGGTGCCGTCTGGTCAGGGGCGGACTGTCTCCATAGGTCGGTCTCAGATCAAGACGGAGACTTCCATGACCAGGACGGCCCTCATCGCCGGCGTCAGCGGCATCGTCGGCAACAACCTCGCCCGTCACCTGGTGTCGGAGGGCTGGTCCGTGGCCGGCCTCGCCCGGCGCCCGCCCGCCGACCTGGCCGGCGTCACGCCGGTGGCCGCCGACCTCCTCGACCCCGAGAGCCTACGCGGCGCGCTGGCGGAGGTCCGCCCCACCGACGTCTTCATCACGACCTGGCTCCGCCAGGAGACGGAGGCGGAGAACATCCGCGTCAACGGGACGATGGTGCGCAATCTCCTCGACGCCCTTCGGCCGAACGGCGGCGTGGCGCATGTCGGCCTGGTCACCGGCCTCAAGCACTATCTCGGGCCGTTCGAGGCCTACGGAAAGGGCACCCTGCCGGCCACGCCGTTCCGCGAGGAGCAGGGCCGCCTCGACGTCGAGAACTTCTACTACGCGCAGGAGGACGAGGTCTTCGCCGCCGCAGCACGGGACGGCTTCGGCTGGAGCGTGCACCGGCCCCACACCATCATCGGCTACGCGCTCGGCAACGCCATGAACATGGGCGTGACCCTGGCGGTCTACGCCACGCTCTGCCGCGAGACCGGTCGGCCGTTCCGCTTCCCGGGCTCGGCCGCCCAGTGGAACGGGCTCACCGACATGACGGATGCGCGCATCCTGGCGCGCCAGCTCGCCTGGGCCGCCACCACGCCGGCAGCCCGCAACGAGGCCTTCAACATCGTCGACGGCGACGTCTTCCGCTGGAGCTGGATGTGGGGCCGGATCGCCGACTGGTTCGGCGTGCAGCCGGCGCCCTTCGACGGCACGGTCCTGCCCCTGGAGCAGCAGATGGACGGCGCCGCCCCGCTCTGGGCCGAACTCGCCGCCCGGCACGGCCTCAAGGAGGCCGATCTCGGGCGCCTCGCCTCGGCCTGGCACACGGATGCGGATCTCGGCCGCCCCATCGAGGTCGTCACCGACATGAGCAAGAGCCGGCGCCTCGGTTTCCTGGACTACCAGGCCACCGACGACGCGTTCTTCGACCTGTTCGCCCGCCTGCGGGCGGAGCGGGTCATTCCCTGACATCCGCCACCGGCCGGGGCTTCGCCCGCGACTTGGCGGACCCGGCGTTTGTCTCCATCATCGCCGGATCCCCCGATGCGCGAGACCCCGATCCGATGAAGCCGTTCGACTGGACCACCGGCTACCCCACCGTGCGGATGCCGATCTTCGGCCGCAACATGGTCTCGACCTCGCACGCGCTCGCGGCCCAGGCCGGCATCCGCATGCTGTGGCAGGGCGGCAATGCGGTCGATGCCGCCATCGCCACGGCGGCGGCCAAGACCATCACCGAGCCCTGCAGCAACGGCCTCGGCTCGGACGCCTTCTGCATCCTGTGGGACGGCAAGGCGCTGCACGGCCTCAACGCCTCGGGCGGGGCGCCGGCGGCCTGGACCCCCGACTACTTCGCCCGGAAATACGGGGCAGCCGAGCGCCCGCCGATGCGGGGCTGGGATTCCGTCACGGTGCCGGGCGCCGTCGCGGCCTGGGTGGCCCTGAGCGAGCGCTTCGGGACGCTGCCCTTCGCCGATCTCCTGCAGCCCGCCATCGAGATCGCCGAGCGCGGCTACCTCGCGCCGGTCGTGGTGCAGCAGAAATGGGCGGCCGCCGCGACGGTCGCCGATCTCGTGAGCCAGCCCGGCTTCGCCGAAACCTTCCTGCCCCGCGGCCGCGCCCCCCATGTGAGCGAGCGCGTCACCCTGCCGGGCATCGCCCGGTCGCTGCGGGCCATCGCCGAGACCAAGGGGCGGGCCTTCTACGAGGGCGAGATCGCCGAGGCCATGGCCCGCCACGCCGCGGCCCATGGCGGCGCCATGACGGTGGCGGACCTTTCCGCTTTCCGGCCCGAATGGGTGACGCCGACGGCAAAGGACTACCGCGGCTACACCCTGCACGAGATCCCGCCGAACGGGCAGGGCATCGCCGCCCAGATCGCCCTCGGCATCCTCGACTCCTTCGATTTCGCGGGCTTGGCCCCCGACGGGCCGGCGGCGCAGCACCTTCAGATCGAGGCGATGAAGCTCGCGTTCGCCGACACCTACCGCTACGTCGCCGACGCGCGCAGCATGGAGGTCAGCCCGGAGGCGATGCTCGACCCCGCCTATCTGGCGGACCGCGCCAAGTTGATCGACCCGCGCCGGGCGCAGGATTTCGGCGCCGGCAACCCGGTGCGCGGCGGCACCGTCTACCTCACGGCGGCCGATGAATCCGGCATGATGGTGAGCTTCATCCAGTCGAACTTCATGGGCTTCGGCTCGGGCGTGGTCGTGCCCGAATGGGGCCTGTCGCTGCAGAACCGCGGCTACGGCTTCGTGCTGGAGCCGAGCAGTCCGAACGTGGTGGCGCCGGGCAAGCGGCCCTTCCACACCATCATCCCGGGCTTCCTCACGCAGGGCGGCGCGCCCGTGATGAGCTTCGGTGTGATGGGCGGCAACATGCAGCCGCAAGGCCACCTGCAGACCCTGGTGCGGATGATCGACCACGGCCAGAACCCGCAGGCCGCCTGCGACGCGCCGCGCTGGCGCTTCAACGCGGGCCTGGAGATCAACGCCGAGGCGACGATGCCGGCCGCGACCCTGCAGGGCCTCGTGGAGCGCGGCCACCGGGTCGACGTGATCCAGGACAGCTACCAGGATTTCGGCGCCGGCCAGTTCATCTGGCGCATGGGGGATGCGGGCACCGAGGGCTATGTCGGCGCCAGCGATCCGCGCCGCGATGGGCAAGTGGCGGTTTGGTAACCGGCCGCGCTTGCGCCGGCATCCGCTGGCACGGATAATGTATGCACTTTCGAACGTCTTCCCGGCTCGTGCCGATCGGCCCTCGGGTGCGACCGATCCGCGATCCGGACCGATCCCTGTTCTGAAGGAAGCTTGATGCTGCGTCTGTTCGCTATCGGCCTCGTCGCGGGCATTGCCGCGCTGTCGCCCGTTCTCGTCGGGGCGTCGCAGGCCCAGACCCTGCGCTTCGGCCTGATGGAGGACCCGGACGCCCTCGACCCGACGCTGGCCCGCACCTTCGCCGGCCGCATGGTCTTCGCTGCCCTGTGCGACAAGCTCGTGGATATCGGCCCCGACCTGAAGCCGGTGCCGCTGCTCGCCACCGGCTGGAGCCTGTCGGAGGACCAGAAGACCCTCACCATGACCCTGCGGCCCGGCGTGCTGTTCCACGACGGCGAGAAGCTCGACGCGGCGGCGGCCAAGTACAGCCTCGAGCGGCACATGAAGCTGCCCGGATCGCAGCGGCGCGGCGAGATCGCACCGATCGACCGGGTCGAGGTCGTCGACGACCTGACCTTCAAGATCCTCCTCAAGACGCCGTTCGCCCCCCTGATGGCGCAGTTCACCGACCGCGCCGGCATGATGGTCTCGCCCAAGGCCGCCGAGCGCCTGGGCGACAAGTTCTCCACCGCTCCCGTCTGCGCCGGGCCGTTCAAGTTCGTCGAGCGGGTGCCGCAGGACCGGATCGTGGTCGAGCGCTTCGACGATTACTGGAACAAGGACCAGATCCACCTTCAGCGCATCGAGTTCCGGCCGATCCCCGACGGCACCGTGCGTCTGACGAACCTCCGCGCCGGCCAGCTCGACCTGCTGGAGCGGCTGACCCCGACCGACCTGCCGCAGGTGAGCCGCGACCCGAAGCTCAAGATCGGCTCGACCATCGAGCTCGGCTTCCAGTCCATCGTGTTCAACCCGAACAGGGCGGGCTCGGCGGTGGCCGACCCGCGCGTGCGCGCCGCCTTCGACCTCGCCATCGACCGCAACGCCCTCAACCAGGTGGTGTTCAGCGGCGAGTTCCTGCCCGGCAACCAGTGGGTCTCGCCCAAGCACCCGGCCTACGTGCAGGCGTATCCGATCCCGAAGCGGGATGTGGCCAAGGCCAAGGCCCTGCTGGCGGAGGCCGGGGTGCCGAAGCCGAGCGTGACCCTCACGGTCTACGCCAACAACGAGGCGCCCCAGGTGGGCCAGGTCATCCAGGCGATGACCCGTGAGGCCGGCTTCGATGTGAAGCTCCAGGCCACCGACTTCACCACCGCGCTGGACGCCGCCGACAAGGGCAATTTCGACGCCTACCTCTATTCCTGGAGCGGCCGGCCCGATCCCGACGGCAACACCTTCAGCTTCCTCGCCTGCAAGACGCCCCTGAACTACGCCCGCTACTGCAACCCGGAGGCGGACGCGGCGCTCGGCGCCGAGCGTGCCACGGTCGATCCCGGCCAGCGCGCCGAGGCCTGGAAACAGCTCGCCGACCGGGTGATGGCCGACCGGCCGCTGATCTACCTGTTCCACCGCAAGCTGTTCTGGGCCTACAGCACCAAGCTCACCGGCTTCACGCCCTATCCCGACGGCCTCGTGCGCTTCACCGGCCTCACGCTCAACTGAGGCGGGGGCCCGGCCGATGCTGCGCTTTCTCGTCCAGCGCCTGGCGCTCGCGATCCCAACCCTGGTGATCGCCTCGATGATCATCTTCACCCTGCAGCAATTGCTGCCGGGCGACACCGCGACGGCCCTGTCCGGCGAGGAGCGCGACCCCGAGGTCATCGCCTTCATCCGGCAGAAGTACCACCTCGATCAGCCCCTGCCCGTGCGCTACGCCCTCTGGGCCGGCGGCGTGCTGCAGGGCGATCTCGGCGAGTCGATCCGCCTGCAGAAGCCGGTCCTCGACCTCGTCATCGAGAAGCTGCCGGTCACCCTCGAACTCGCCTGCCTCGCCATGCTGGTGGCGCTCGTCATCGGCGTGCCGATGGGGATCCTGTCGGCGGTCAAGCGCGGAACGGCTGCCGACACCCTGGCCAACGGCATCGCCCTCTGGGGCTTGTCGGTACCGAATTTCTGGCTCGGCATCCTGATGATCCTGCTGTTCTCCGTGCAGCTCGGCTGGCTCCCGGCGTCCGGCTACGTTTCGCCCTTCGAGAGCCTGTCCGAGAACCTGCGCTCCATGGCGATGCCGGCCTTCGTCCTCGGCAACGCCATCGCGGCGGTGATGATGCGCCACACCCGCGCGGCGATGCTGGGCGTGCTCGGCTCGGACTACGTCCGCACCGCCCGGGCCAAGGGCGTCTCGCCCCTGCGCCTGATCCTGCGCCACGCCCTGCCCAACGCCGCGATCCCGATCATCACCCTGGGCGCCCTCGAATTCGGGCAGCTTCTCTCCGGCGCGGTGCTCACCGAGCAGGTGTTTTCGGTGCCGGGCTTCGGCAAGCTGATGGTCGATGCGGTGTTCAACCGCGACTACGCCACCGTGCAGGGCGTCGTGATCTGCACCGCCACCACCTACGTCCTCCTCAACCTCGCGGCCGACCTCCTCGCGGCCTTCGTCAACCCGAAGCTGAGGCGCGCGTGAGCATGGGCGTTGTGCAGGAGCACCGCATCGCGGGGATATCGAGCGCGTCTCTCCTCCTCCTCGTGGGCAGGAGCAGGAGTTGGGGGTGGTTGGGTGACCCTCAGGCGGCGGAGGCTGACGGCGCCACCCTCGATCTTTCCCCACGAGGGGGAGGGAAGCGCGTGATCGCCTGGCAGGAACCGATCGACGGGAGTGGCGCCCGATGACCAAGGCCGCTATCGCCACGCCCGACATCGCCCTGCCGGCCGCCGAGCCCGCGCTCCGCGCCGAGCCGAGCCCGATCCACGAATTCTGGACGCGCTTGAAAGCGCGCCGCACCGCCATGGTGGGCCTCGTCATCGTGGTGGCGCTGATCTTGATGGCAATCTTCGCCGACGGGATCGCGCCCTACGATCCCATCGCCACCGATTGGGGCGCCATCCGCTCTCCGCCGAGCTGGGCGCATCCCTTCGGCACCGACGAGGTCGGGCATGACGTGCTCTCGCGCATCGTCTTCGGGGCGCGGGCCTCCCTCGGCGCCGGCCTGACCTCGGTGGCTCTCGCGGTGGCGCTCGGCCTGCCGTTCGGCCTGCTGGCCGGCTATGCCGGCGGCATGGTCGACCTGGCGATCATGCGCCTGACCGACGCCCTCCTGGCGATCCCGTTCCTGATTCTCGCCATCGCGCTCGCCGCCTTCCTCGGTCCGAGCCTGACCAACGCCATGGTGGCGATCGGCCTCTCGGCCACCTCGACCTTCGTGCGCCTGACCCGGGCGCAGGTGCAGGCGGTGGCGGCGGAGGAGTTCGTGGAGGCTGCCCGCGCCGTCGGCAACCCGCCCTGGCGGATCGCCATCCGCCACATCGTGCCCAACATCGTGCCGGCGATCCTGGTCCAGGCGACCCTGACCATCGCGGCGGCGATCATCGCCGAGGCCAGCCTGTCCTTCCTCGGCCTCGGCCAGCAGCCGCCCGAGCCGTCCTGGGGCTCGATGCTCAACGTCGCCAAGAACTTCCTCGAGCAGGCGCCCTGGATGGCGATCTGGCCCGGGGCCTCGATCTTCCTTGCGGTGCTGGCCTTCAACCTCCTCGGTGACGGCCTGCGCGATGCCCTCGACCCCCGGCAGAGGACCTGACCATGGTTCCGGAGAGCCCGAAGCCCCTGCTCGACGTCCGCGAACTCGGCGTCGCCTTCGACAGCGAGGGCGGCGCGGTCCACGCGGTCAACGGCGTGTCTTATGCGCTCAAGGAGGGCGAGACCCTCGGCATCGTCGGCGAATCCGGCTCGGGCAAGAGCGTGCACGTGCTGGCGATGCTGGGGCTGATCCCGCGCCCGCCCGGCCGCATCACCGGCGGGCAGGTGCTGTTCGCCGGCCGCGACCTCTTGCGCCTGCCGGAGCGCGACCTGCGGAAGGTGCGCGGCGGGCAGATCGGCTTCGTCTTCCAGGACCCGATGAGCTCCCTCAACCCCGGCATGACGGTGGCCGCGCAGATCATCGAGCCCCTGCGCATCCATCTCGGCCTCGACGGCCGGGCGGCGCGGGCCCGGGCCCGCGACCTCCTCGACCTCGTGCGCATCCCGAACGCCGGCGCCCGCCTCGACCAGTACCCGCACGAGTTCTCCGGCGGCCAGCGCCAGCGGGTGATGATCGCCATCGGGTTGTCGTGCCGCCCCAAGCTCCTCATCGCCGACGAGGCGACGACCGCCCTCGACGTCACCGTGCAGGCGGAGATCATCGGTCTGGTGCAGGAGCTCAAGCGCGAGATCGGCATGGCGATCATCTGGATCACCCACGATCTCGGCGTGGTGGCGGGCATCGCCGACACCGTGCAGGTCATGTATGCCGGCCGCATCCTCGAGCGGGGCCCGGTGGACGACCTCTTCCGCGATCCGCGCAGCGCCTACACCCTCGGGCTGCTGCGCTCGCTGCCCGACCTCAGCCGCGGCCGGGCCGGGCGCCGGCGCCTGCATCAGATCGAGGGCGCTCCCCCGGACATGCGCCATCCGCCGCCGGGCGACCCCTTCGCCGCGCGCAACGCGTACGCGACGTCGCGCTGCCTCACCGAGGCGCCGCCCCTGGTCCAGGCCCCCGGCGCCGCACCGGGCCACCTCGTGGCGGCGTGGTACGACCTGCCGGTGCGCCTCGCCGCCGAGGAAGCCGCACGATGAGGCCCGAGCCCGCCGACCGCTATCCGCTGCTCTCGGTGCGCAACCTGAGCAAGCACTACCCCTTGCGCAGCTGGTGGGGCGGCAAAAGCGCGGTGTTCCGGGCGGTCCAGGATGTCAGCTTCGACATCCGGCCGGGCGAAACGCTGGGCCTCGTGGGGGAATCCGGCTCGGGCAAGTCCACCATCGGCCGTGCCGTCACCATGCTGAACCCGCCGAGCGCCGGCACCGTCGCCTTCGAGGGCACCGACCTCGCCAAGCTCTCCGCCGGGGAGATGCGCCGGATGCGCGCTCGCATCCAGATGGTGTTCCAGGACCCCTACGCGGCCCTCAACCCGCGCATGAGCATCGGCGACTACGTGGCCGAGCCGTTCCGGCTGCACCGGCCCGGCATGGCCCGGGGCGAGCGCCGCGACGAGGTCGAGGGCTTGCTGGCCCGGGTCGGACTCGATCCGCGCTTCGCCCGGCGCTACCCGCACCAGTTCTCCGGCGGGCAGCGCCAGCGCATCTGCATCGCCCGCGCGATCGCGCTGAAACCCAGCTTCATCGTCGCCGACGAGCCGATCGCCGCCCTCGACGTCTCGATCCAGGCCCAGGTCGTCAACCTGCTGCAGGACCTGCAGGACGAGCTCGGCATCTCGTACCTGTTCATCTCCCACGACCTGCGCATGGTGCGCTACCTCTGCCAGCGCGTCGCCGTGCTCTGGCACGGCCGGGTGGTGGAACTCGCCGAGGCCGATGCCCTCTACGAGGATCCGCGCCATCCCTACACCCGGCGCCTCCTCAGCGCCGTGCCGGTGCCCAACCCCGTGGAGGAGCGCGCCCGCCTGCGCGCCGCCTCCCTCCTGCCCCCCGCCGATCCGGATGCCATCGGCGGCCTGGTCGAGGTCGCTCCCGGCCACTGGGTCGCCGACACCCGCTATTCCTGACCCCCAAGGACCCGACGCCGTGAGAGACTTCTCGAAACCGGGCCGCTCGCCCGTCTATGCCGCCAACGCCGCGGTCGCGACCTCCCATCCCCTCGCTTCGCTGGCCGCCATCGAGGTCCTGAAGGCCGGCGGCAACGCCGTCGACGCCGCCATCGCGGCGGTGGCGGTGCAGGGCGTGGTCGAGCCGGCCATGACCGGCATCGGCGGCGACTGCTTCGCCCTCTACGCGCCGAAGGGCGCCGCCGTGCCGGTCACGCTGAACGGCTCCGGCCGCAGCCCGGCCGCCGCGCACGACGCCTGGTACGTGGAGAACCAGGTGGCGATCGACGCGACCTCGCCGCACGCCGTCACGGTTCCGGGCGCCGTCGCGGCCTGGGCGCGGCTGCTCGCCGATCACGGCACCCGCACCTTGGGCGAGTTGCTGCAGCCGGCGATCCGCTACGCCGAGGAGGGCTATCCGGTGCAGCCGCGTGTCGCCTACGACTGGGCGCGCAACCGCGACAAGCTGCGGGCCGATCCCGGCTCGGCCGCCGCCTACCTCGTCGACGGCGAGGCGCCGAAGGTCGGCACGATCATGCGCCACCCGAAGCTCGGCGCCACCCTGCGGCGCATCGCCGAGCACGGCGCCCCCGGCTTCTACGAGGGCCCGGTGGCCGAGGACATGGTGCGCACCTTGCGCGAACTCGGCGGCCTGCACACGCTGGAGGATTTCGCCAACGCGGCGCCCGAATACGTGACGCCGATCTCGACCCGCTACCGGGGTTACGACGTCTACGAATGTCCCCCGAGCGGCCAGGGCCTCGCCGCCCTGATGATGCTGAACGTGCTGTCGCAGTACGACGTCGGCGCGCTGTCCGAACTGGACCGGGTCCACCTCTTCGCGGAAGCCTGCAAGCAGGCCTACCACCACCGCGACGCGCTCTTCGCCGATCCGGTCGTGAACGCCGTGCCGGTGGAGCACCTGCTCTCCCAGGCCTGGCAGGCGCGGGCGCACGGCGCCATCGACATGGCCCACGCGCAGGCGCCGGTGCTGTGGCCGGAGATCCGGCACACCGACACGGTCTACCTCTGCGTGGTCGACCGCGATGGCAACGCGATCTCGCTGATCAACTCGATCTTCCAGGGCTTCGGCAGCGGCATCACCGCGCCGGAGAGCGGCGTGCTGCTGCACAACCGCGGCTTCTCGTTCCGGGTCGAGCCCGGCCATCCCAACACCATCGCGCCCTCGAAGCGCCCGATGCACACCATCATCCCCGGCATGCTGATGCGCGACGGCGCCGTGGTGGCGCCCTTCGGCGTGATGGGCGGGCACTACCAGGCCATGGGCCATGTCGAGCTGCTCACGGGCATCATCGACCGGGGCCTCGACGTGCAGGAGGCCCTCGATGCCCCGCGCAGCTTCGCCTATGGCGGCGGGGTCGAGTTCGAGGCCGGCTTCGCTCCAGGGCTCGCCGAGGGGCTGGCCGCGCGCGGGCACGTCATGGTGCCGGCCCCGGTCCCGATCGGCGGCGGCCAGATCATCTGGATCGACCCGGCGACGGGCATGCGCGCCGCCGGATCCGATCCGCGCAAGGACGGCTGCGCCCTCGGCTACTGAACGTTCTTCCGGTCGATCGCGTCGATTGGACCGGTCGGGACAGGCCCCCTCTCCCATGGGGAGAGGGTTGGGGTGAGCGCCGTGCCCCATCCGCGGAAGTCACACACCTCGCCCTGTCCCTCTCCTTACAGAAGAGGGGATCCGCGCGCGAAGGGCGCCGGAGGAATCGACCGGAGAGGGTCTGAGGCGCGGGCATCCGGCTCACGGGTAGCGCACCGGGGCCGGCTGCTCGGGCAGGGGGATGAACTCGGTTTCCCCCGGCACGGTGTCGAAGCGGGCCTGGCGCCAATCCTCCTTGGCCTGCTCGATCCGCTCGGGCCGGGAGGAGACGAAGTTCCACCAGAGGTGGCGCGGGCCGTCCATCGGCTCGCCGCCCAGGACCATGAAGCGGGCGGTCTCGGTCGCCCGCACGCTGATCCGGTCGCCCGGCCGGAAGACGAGGAGCTGGCCCGGGCCGAACCCGTCCCCGGCGATGTCGATGGCGCCCGAGACCGTGTAGATGGCACGCTCGTCGTAGGTCGGGTCGAGGGGCAGCACCGCGCCAGCCTCGAGCTTCACGTCGGCATAGACCATCGGGCTCGAGGTCCGCACCGGCGATGTCGCCCCGAAGGCCTCGCCGGCGATCAACTGGACGGTCTTGCCCTCGCCGCCGAGGATCGGCAGCGCCTCGGCTTCGTAATGCTCGAAGGCCGGCGCGGTCTCCTCGTCCAGGCGGCTTAGCGCCACCCAGCTCTGGAGGCCGAACAGGGTCGAGCCGGTCCGGCGCAGGTCCGCCCCGGTGCGCTCGGAATGGGTGATGCCCCGCCCGGCCGTCATCCAGTTCAGCGCGCCCGGCCGGATCGGCAGCGCGGTGCCCAGGCTGTCCCGGTGCAGGATCTCCCCCTCGAACAGGTAGGTCACCGTCGACAGGCCGATATGCGGGTGGGGCCGCACGTCCATGCCCTGGCCGAGCAGGAACTCGGACGGGCCCATCTGGTCGAAGAAGATGAACGGGCCGACCATCCGGCACTCGGTCGACGGCAGGGCACGCCGGACCGCGAAGGAGCCGAGGTCCCGCGAGCGCGGCACGATCAGGGTCTTGATCGCGTCGCAGGTGAAGCGGTCGCCCGGGATCGGGTCCTCCGCACTGTGCCAGCTCATTCGATGTCCTCCCGTGTCATGGCCGCCAAGCCGGATCGTCCCGTTCCGACCGCCTCGCCCGGCAGGCGGCGCCGGCCCGCTCGCATCTGAAGGCCGGGGGAGGGGATGGGATTGTCGAATCCGGCTTCGCTTTGCACTTTCGCGCCGTGCCTCAGCGCTGGCGGGTCGCCGCCACGCCGATCTGGTCGGCCATGCGCACGAGGTCGGCCAGGGATCGGGCCTGCATCTTCTCCATCACCCGCCGCTTGTGGACCTTGGCGGTGATCTCGGTGATCCCGAGTTCGGCGGCGATCTGCTTGTTCATCAGGCCGCCGATGGCGCAGCGCATGACGTCTAGCTCGCGCGGGGTCAGGGCCTGCAGACGCTCGGCCAAAGCCTCCCGGGCGCGGCGGGCCTCCAGGGCCGCCGCATCGGCTTCGAGGGCCCGGTGCACGGCATCGAGCAGGACCTCGGCCACCACCGGCTTCGTCAGGAACTCCACCGCGCCGCCGCGCATCGCCCGCACCGTCATCGGGATGGTGCCGAAGCCAGTCAGGAAAATGATCGGCACGGTGCTGCCGGCCGAACGCAGGGCTTCCTGGACAGAGAGGCCGTTCTCCCCGGCAAGACGAACGTCGAGGAGGATGCATTCCGGTGCCGTCCGGACCCGTGTCGCGGCGAGTGCGGCAGCGTCTCCGTGGCCGACCGCAAGCAATCCGCTCGACCGGCACAGACGCATCAGCGCGCAACGCAGGGCCGGATCATCGTCGACGATGTGGACGGTCGCTTCGGACATCTTTCCAAGGAAAGCGAATACACTGGGCAAGCTTACAAGATACGCGCCAGCCAGGAGCATCTTCTGCGGATGAGGCACCTGCGTATCACGGGTGGCGCGTGATGCCGAGGACGCTGCCCAGGCAGTGTTCGAACTGCTCGGCGTCGAAGGGCTTGGCAAGGTAGGCGAAGGCGCCGGAGGCCAGCGCCCGCGCACGGCTCGACTCGCTCGGATAGGCCGTCATCACGATGACCGGCAGCGTCGGTCGGCGCAGGCGCAGGAGCCGCAGGAGGTCGAGACCGTTCAGGCCCGGCATCTGCACGTCCGTGACGACGACGGCGATCCCCGCATCGTCCGCCGCGTTCAGGAGCGGCTCGGCCCCGGCGAAGGAGGCGGGGGCGTAGCCGAGGGAGCGGGCGAGTCGCGACAGGGCCGAGCGGATCGCCGGGTCGTCGTCCACGATGGCGACGACGGGCGCCCGCGGGGCCGCGTTCCGGGTGGCGGAATCTCCGGCGGCGGGCTCAGCCATGGGCGGGTCCGGCGACCGGGAGGGTGAAGTGGAAGGCGGCCCCGCCCCCGGGCGCGGCATCGGCCCAGATGTCGCCGCCATGGGCATCGATGAGGTTGCGGCAGATGGCGAGGCCCATGCCCATCCCGCCCGCCCGGGTCGAGTGGAACGGCTCGAAGATGTGGGCGCGCCGCTCGGGCGCGATGCCGGGGCCGGTATCGGTGACGTCGACCGTCACCGCCTCGCCCGTGGCCCGGATCGTCACGGTGACGTCGCGCGGTCCGTCCCCCTCCGCCATCGCCTGGGCGGCGTTCAGGAGCAGGTTCACGAAGACCTGCTGCAGGCCGATCGCATCGGCGTCGATCCAGGGAATCGCGCCCTCGGCCGCGATGTGGACGGCGGCCCGGTGCAGGCGCAGTTCGCCCTCGACGAGCAGGTTCGCGTCGCGGGCCGCTTGGAGGAGGTCCACGGGGGCGGAGGCGCGCGGGGCGTTGCCGAGATAGGACCGGGTCCGGGCGATCACGTCGCGGGCGCGGGTCGCCTCGGTGACGACGTCGTCGAGGGCCGCCGCGGCCTCGCCGATATCCGGCACCGGGCGCCGCAGCCAGCGGGTGGCGGCCTGTGCGTTGGCCAGGATGGCCGCCAGGGGGGAATTGACCTCGTGGGCGATGGAGGCGCTGAGCGCCCCCACGGTGGTGATGCGGGAGGCGCGCGCGAGTTCGGTGTCGGCCCGGGCGAAGCGCTTCTGGGCCTGCTTGAAGGCCGTCACGTCGAGGGCCGTCACGACGATCTCGGAGAAGCCCGCCAGGTCCCGGGGCAGCATGGCGGTGAACAGCATGTCGATCTCGCTGCCGTCGGCGCGCACCACGTGGGCTTCCGAGCGGAAGAAGCGGTCGCCCCGGCCGAAGGCCACCAGCCACTGCACGAAGGTCTGGTCGGTGTCCGGCAGGAGGCGGTCCAGGGGACCCAGATAGGCGTCCTTCCCGGAGGCGCCCGTCTCCTCGACCGTGAAGCCGTTCACGTCGGTGACGATGACCTGCCGGCGCAGGGCGCGAAGCGCCTCCGGCCGGCTCGCGAAGTGGGACTCGATGTCCACCGTGCCGGCCCGGCGCAGGGCCATCACCGCTTCGCCCGCCGCCGTCCAGTCCTCGCGCCACATCGAGATGCCGGACCGCTCGAAGATGGCCTCCAGGCGCGTCTCGCCGATCCGGTACCGCTGCGCCTGTCGGGCCGCCACGGCGAGGGCCGCGCCCCCAGCGACGAGGGCGAGTGCGCCGAGGACGAGGGCGGGCGCCCCGCCCCGGGCCGCGGCGGCCCAGCCGGCGAGGCCGGCGAGGCCCATGGATGGCAGGATCAGCAGGGCCGCCGTGCCGATGGCCGTCGCCCGGGCCCGGCCCCGCCCCGGCGGCGCGGCCAGCATCCAGGCCGGAAGATCGTCGATGCCGATGGGACCGTCATGGGCCGAGGCGGAGGCGCGGCTGGGCCAGCGGGAGAAGACCTGGCGCGGCAGCGCCTGTCGCGAGTCCGTCGGGCGTGCAAACCGTTGCCGCGAGAAACCGTGCCGCATGCACCTCATCCACCGGGGTCCGACAGGATAGCGGGACCGCGCCCGGGGGTCTCCGATACACCTGTATAATGGCGCGCCCGACGCAAGAATTGCACGGTGCGGGCATGGATCTGCACCGGCACAGCGCCCACAAGTTTCCCAAGGCCGGCCTGCTTGCGACCTCCCGGGGCCGGCAGTGGCAGGGGGTCGCGGCGGAGCTGCGCTCGCATCCGGCCGGCGATCTGCCGGCGATCGTACCGACCCAGATGGAGATCACCCTGGCGACGCGCCGCGTTCCGGGGGCGCATGTCAGCCGCAAGGGCGCCGGTCTCCGCCAGCGGACGGCGGTCGAGGCGGGCACGATCTGGCTCTGCCCCGTCGGCGTCGGGGAGGACGACATCAACATTTCGGCCCCGTTGACCGAGATCCTGCACATCTACCTGCCGGCCGAGCGCTTCGCGGCCCTGGCGAACCTCTACGGGGATGCCCGCATCCGCGCCGACACCGTGCGCTACCTCGCCGATGTGCCGGATCCGCTGATCCGCCAGATCGGGCTGTCGATCCTCAGCGAACTCGTCCGGGAATCCTCGGCGGGCCGGATGATGGTGGAGGCTGCGGCCCTCGCCCTCACGGCCCGGGTGGCGCAGGCCTACGGCCACGACCGTCCGGACCGGGCCGATCCGGTCTGCGGCGACCACGATTGTCCCGAGCGCATCCAGCGGGCGATCGCCTTCATCCGCGACAACCTCGATCGCGACCTCGGCGTGACCGAACTCGCCGCCGCCGCCTGCCTCAGCCCGTTCCACTTCGCGCGCCTGTTCAAGCGCGTCACCGGCAAGACGCCCTACGGCTTCGTCAGCGCCGAGCGGCTGGCGCGCGCCCGCCGGCTCCTGGCCGAGCGCAAGCTGCCGCTGGTGGATGTCGCCCTCTCGTCCGGTTTCTCGAGCCAGGCCGCCTTCAGCACCGCCTTCAAGCGGGTGACGGGCTGCACGCCGGGGGAATACCGGCAGCTTGCGCCCTGAGGCGCCCGGCAAAGAGCAGGATCGCGTAACGGCCGAGCAAGTCTGCGAAAGACCGTTGCCCCGTCCCGCCGGCAGGGTGTCCTCACCCGAAGGTCTGCTGTGGAGACGAGGATGCATCGGTCAGCCGACACCCCTGCGGCCCGGCTCGCGATTCCGCCGCTGCCGCGCCGCCGGCGGCCCGCCCTGGAGCCCGGCCAGCGCCCGCGCGCGGTCGAACCCCCGCGGGAGCCCGGTCCCGAACCCGTTCGCACGACCCGGTCGCCGGATGCGGAGACGGACGGCATCGTGGTCTCGGAGCTCCCTGCCGTCGGGCGAACGACGGCACCGCAGCCGCAGACCTACGGCGAGGGGCTCCTGATCCGCGTGCAGCGGGCCGATGACGGGGGCTGGCCGGCGGGCGGTCCCCTCCGACCCGCCCCCGAGCGCATCTGCGCCAGCGCCGTCACGCTCCTCGATCGCCGCATCAGGCCCCCAACCAACGATCGGGGCGTCGCGGTGCAGATCTGGCTGTCGCGCCGGATCCTCGTCGAGGTGGCCGCGAGCATGGGCCTCGGGGACATCGATCCGCTCGAGGCTCTGAAGCCGGTCGACGGCAGGGTCCTGGTCGACCCGACGATCCATGACCTCGCCGCCAGCGCCGCCGCTACGCTCGATCGGCCGGATCGCGGCGCGGCCGTGTTTCGCCTGCAGATCGGCCGGGCCATCGGGGCGCATCTGATCGGCCTCCATGCCGATCCGGGCCTCGCCGCGGAGCCGGCCCGGGGCGGGCTCGCCCCCTGGCAGCTGCGCCGCGCCCAGGACCGCCTGCGCGCAGGGCTGGGCGACACGCCGAGCCTGCAGGCGATCGCGGTGGCGTGCGGCCTCTCCGTGAGCCACTTCGCCCGGGCGTTCCGCCAGTCCCTCGGGGTTTCGCCCCATGTCTGGCTCGTCCGTCAGCGCATCGCCCGGGCCAAGACCCTGATGCGGGGGCCCGGCCCGTCGCTGGCCGAGATCGCGCTCGCCTGCGGGTTCGCCGACCAGAGCCATTTCACCCGCGTCTTCGCCCGCGAGGCGGGTGTGAGCCCCGGGCGCTGGCGTCGGATGGTCGAGCCGGAGGAGCCGGGCGTGGATCCCCGAAAGATCTCGGCGTGACAGGGCATCGGCGTGACCGCGCCTTAATGTGGAGGCGCCCTGGTGCGCGCGGGCCGACGGCTCCATGATCGCGGAATCACCGGCCGGTCCCGGCACGCCGGACCCGGCTCGGACGGCGACAGCAGGCAGCGAGGCGCGGCCATGAACAGTCCCCTGCACCAGGACGAGACCCGTCGCTTCGCACGGGCCCAGCTGCGCGGGGAGATGCTCGATTGGCTCCTGGCGGGAACCCGGGGGGAGCGCTTCCTCGACGATATCTTCGTGGCATTCTGCCGGCGCCTGCGCGAAGCCGGGATCCCGGTGGCGCGGGGCACGATCCACCTGCGGACGCATCATCCCCTGTGGCTCGGAACCCGCATCCTCTGGCGGACCGGCCTTGAGGCGGCTGCGTTGCAGAACTTCGAGTACGGCATCGTCGAGACCGACCAGTTCAAGCTGAGCCCGGCCGCCGAGATCTTCAACGGCGCGGAGCGGGTCCGGAAGCGCCTGGAAGAGCCGGCGCAGCCGGCGACGGATTACGGGATCTACCGCGACCTGCGCGCGGAGGGCCTGACCGACTACGTCGCCTGGCCGCTGCACTACACCCTCGGCAAGAGCCACATCGTCACCTTCTCGGCCGATCGGCCCGGCGGGTTCGCGCCCGACGACCTCGATCTCCTGGCTTCGCTCCTGCCGGCCCTGTCGGTGGTCACGGAGGTCCGGCACAAGAACCGCCTGACCCGCCTGCTCCTCGACACCTATGTCGGACCGCATGCCAGCGAGATGATCCTCAACGGGGCGACCCGGCGCGGCAGCGGCGTCACCGTGGAGGCTGCCATCATGGTGATCGACCTGCGCGGCTTCACCGAGATCTCTGAGCTGTGGCCGCGGGACGACGTCATCGCCCTGCTGAACGACTACTTCGACGCGATCTCCCTGCCGATCGAGCGGCACGGGGGCGAGATCCTGAAATTCATGGGCGACGGCCTGCTGGCGATCTTCCACCTCGACACGCCGGCCGCCTGCACCGCCGCGCAATCCGCCGCCCTGGAGGCGCGCGCCGCCATGCGGGCGCTGAACGCGGCGCGGGCCGAGCGCGGGCAGCCGCGCCTCGGCTACGGCATCGGCGTCAATGTCGGCGCGGTGATGTACGGCAACATCGGCTCGCGCTCGCGCCTGGACTTCACGATCATCGGGCCCGCCGTGAACGTGGCGGCTCGGCTGGAAAGCCTGACCAAGGTCCTCGACGTCAGCGTGCTGTTCTCGGGCGCCTTCGCGGCCCGCTCGAGCGACGGACACCATCTCGTGCCCCTCGGGACCTTTCCCCTGCGCGGCGTCGGCGATCCCCTGGAGGTGCTGGCCTTCCCGGACGACGCCGAGGCCGGTGCGTGACGCCGCGGCCGGCGCGCTGAACCGAGGCGCTACCCGAAACCGCAGGACCCCGGAACGGGAAAGGCCAGCCTCGCGGCTGGCCTTCGGGATGGTCGAAGCGGGATCGACGCCGCCGCTTACTCCGCGGCGGTCATCTCGGGCGCGAAGTGGCCGCACCAGTCGGCCGAGCCGACCACCGGCCACAGGCCGTGATCCGACGGACCCGGCTGGCTCACCGGCGGATTGAACCGGCACAGGCCCTCGTCGGCCGCCGCGGCGGCGCCGTTGACCTTGTGCTCGTCGAAGAACTTGCAGCTCTCGCACTTCGCGTTCGCCATGTCGGTGATCTCCATCCTGCGCGGCGTGCCGCCGCTGCTACATACGAATTAGAACAGATCCAATGTAAGCGTCAACCGTCTTGTCGGGGGGCGGTTCCCCGGTCGCGTCGCAGGATCGGGGATCGGAGCCTTGGGACACGCTGCCCCCGTCGTCTCGGGGGCAGCGGAGCGTATTCCGGTCGGTCGCGCTTTGCCCTATCAGGCCTTCATGTCCCCCACGCCCGTCGCACCCGACGACATCGCCCACGTCATCCAGATCGCCCTCGCGCCCGCGTTCCTGCTGACGGCGCTCGCGACCCTGCTCAACGTCTTCTCGACGCGCCTCGGCCGCGTCGCCGACAAGGTCGATGCGGCGGCTGCCGGTCTGCGGACCGCCGACCCGCACGAGGCCGTCCGCCTCTCCCGGCAATTGTCGTATCTGCGGCGGCGCTCCTTCATGCTGGACGGCGCCGTGGTCCTGGCCTCCACCGGCGCGGTCATGACCGGTATCGCCGTTCTCACCCTGTTCGTCGGGGCCCTGCGCGATGCCGCGACCGCCTCGATCCTGTTCGCCTGCTTCGGCGTGGCGCTGGTCTGCACCGTGGTCGCGGTCTGCGCCTTCCTGGTCGAGATCCTGATGGCCGGGCGCGGCATCCGGGACGAGGTCGACCGCCAGCAGGAGCATGCGGGGGAACGCGGCGCATCCTGAGCCGCGCGCGGGCCGGCCTCGCGGGGGACGAGGGGCTGGCGTGCGTGCGGGCGGTCTCGATCAACGGGCCGCACCCTGATACGCGCCAGTCCGCCGGCAGGGATGGGACGAGGTCCGATGAGCGTCGAGACAATGAAGGCGGATGTGGTCGTCATCGGCGGCGGCATGGTCGGGCTCGCCTCGGCGATTGCCCTGCGGGACCGGGGCCTCGACGTCCTGCTCTGCGATCCCGGGGAGGCGCGTGCCCAAACCTCCTACGGCAATGCCGGCGTGATCAGCCGGGGCTCGATCTTTCCGATGTCGAGCCCGGCCCTCTGGGCCAAGCTGCCGACCTACCTGCGCAACGCCGACCGGGGCCTGCGCCTGCGCCACACCCACGTCGCCCGCGTGCTGCCCTGGACGGCGCATTTCCTGGCCTCCGCCCGAACCTCCGCCTGGGAGCGGGCCGCCGCGTCCCTGCTGCCCCTGACCAGCGCGGCGCTGCCCGCGCATCTCGCCCTGGCCGAGCGGGCGGGCGCCGGCCACCTGTTGCGCCGCTGCGGCTGGATCAAGCTCTACCGGACGCACGCCGCCTTCGCCGGCGCGGCCCTGGAGCGGGCGATCCTGGGCCGGCACGGCGTCTCCTTCGAGATCCTCGACCCGGACGACATCCGCGCCATGGAGCCGGCCCTGATCCGGGCCTATGCCCACGGCATGCTCCTGCCGGAGACCGGCGCCGTGAGCGATCCGGGCGGGCTGCTGGAAGCCTATCAACACCTCTATCTCGGGCTCGGCGGACGAACACTGAGGATGGTTACGACGCACCTCGAGCCCGAGGGGGAGGGCTGGTGCATCCGCCACGACGGCGGCACTGTGCGGGCCCGCCAGGTCGTCCTGGCCGCGGGCGCCGCCTCCGGCGAGATCGCCCGCGGCCTCGGCTACCGCTTCGCCTTCGCGGCGGAGCGCGGCTACCACGCCCACTACGCCCTGCATCCCGACAGCCCGCCGCTGACCCGCCCGGTGCTCGACACCGGCGCCGGCTCGATCATCGCCCCGATGGGGGAGGGGCGCGTGCGCGTCCTCTCCGGCGTCGAGCTCAATGCCCGCGAGGCTCCCCCCGACTACGTCCAGATCGAGGCCGCTGCGCAGGAGGCGGGCGGAACGCTGCGCCTGGGCGCGAGCCTCGACAACCGCCCCTGGATGGGCGCGCGCCCCTCGACCCCGGACGGCCTGCCGGTGATCGGCCCGGCACCCCGGCATCGCGGCCTGATCTTCGCGTTCGGCCACGGCCATATCGGCCTGTCCACGGGGCCGATCACGGGGCGCCTGGTGGCCGATCTCGCCACCGGCGCCGCGCCCGCCGTTCCGGTGGCGCCCTTCGCGCCACAGCGCCTCCTCGGCTGGCCGCGGTGGAACCCGGTTCGGGCGCGCGAACGCGCGGATTGACGCCTCCCGCCGGAGGCGCCATGCCGGGGGGCCGCACCACTCCCTCGTCCGAGGACATCCGTCTCCATGCGCCTGAGCGTTCGCCTCGACGGGGGCATGTGCCGCCGTTGGCACCTCCGGCTGATCGAACGCCTCCTGCGCCGCCCCGGGCTCTCGGTGTCCCTCGACCTGTCGCCGGGACCGGGCGCGCTGCCGCCCAACGCCGCGCTGCTGTTCCGGCTCGAGGCGATGCTGCGAAGGCTGCCGCGCAACGGGCCGGCCCTGCGGGTCGAACGCGCGGACCTCCTGGCCGGTGCCGCCCCGGCCGACCGAATGCCCGACCTCGTCCTCGACCTCTGCGGCGACGCGGCGGGTCCGCCGGGCGTGCCGGTCTGGCGCCTCGCCTTCGACGGGGCCTGCGGCGAGGCGGCCCTGCTCGCCTCGCTGATGGCCGGGCGCCCGCCCGTGGTCAGCCTGACCGAGGACGGGCGGATCGTCGCCTCCGGCCGGGTTGGAACCGAGGCGCGGGGCATCATGCTCACCGCCTTCGAGGATGCTCTCGTTCGGACCGCGAGCCTGATCCTGGCCGCCCTCGGCGGAGCGGGGCCGCGGCTCGCGCCCGAGGGTGTCCCGATCCCGGGCCCGGCGCCGACGGGCTTCACGGCGGCCGCCCTCACGGCCCGGGCCACCCGCACCTGTGCCCGGATGGCCGCCCGCCGGCTCTACGCCCTCTGCACCTGGGCGCCCCATTGGCGGGTCGGCTGGCGCCGGCTCGCCGGTCCCGACCTCATCGACCTCCAGGCCCATCCGGAGACCGGCTGGCACACGCTTCCGGACGACGGGCGCCGCTTCTACGCCGATCCGTTCCCGATCGCCGATGCCGCCGGCACGGTGCTGTTCGTGGAGGATTACAGCCACGTCCTGCAGAAGGGCGTGATCTCGGCCGTGCGCTTCGGCGCTGACGGCCCCCTCGGGACACCGGTGCCGGTGCTGGAGGCCGCCCACCACCTCTCCTATCCGTTCATCTTCGCGGAGGGCGGTGCCTACTGGATGGTGCCCGAGAGCGGCGCCACCGGAACCCTCGATCTCTACCGCGCCACCGCCTTCCCCGGCGGCTGGGTCAAGGAGGCGACCCTGATCTCCGGCCTGAATGCCAGCGATCCGACTCTTCTCCGGCACGACGGCCGCTGGTGGCTGTTCGCGACGGTGCGCGACGACGGCGAGCATGACGGCCCCTTCGCCGCCTGGGGATCGTATTCCGACAGCCTGCACCTCTGGTCCGCGCCGGATTTCCGCGGGCCGTGGACCGCGCATCCCGGAAATCCGGTGCTGATCGACATCGCCGCCGCCCGGTCCGGCGGCCGCATCGTCGCCCGGGACGGTGCCCTGTTCCGGCCGGTGCAGGATTGCCGCGACGGCTATGGCGTGGCGCTCGGCCTCGCGCGGATCCGGCGCCTCGACGCGGCGGGCTACGCCCAGAGCGTGGAGATGATCCTGCGCGCGGGGCCGCGCTTCCCGGGCACGGGCCTGCACACCCTCAACCGGACGCCGCATTTCGAATTCATCGACGGGGCCGGACGCGTCCGCCGGCGCTTCCGCGGCGGGGCGGGCGGCGCCTCCGAAACCTGACGTTTCGCAGCCACTTACGTCATCACGGACATTTTAATCCCGCCCCAGGAACAATCATCGGCGCGCACGCTTGTGCCACCGCTGGTGGGGGCAAGGAATCCGGTCCCCTGCGAGCCCGACCTCACATCGTCCTGCTCGAACGTCCGGAAGGGCCCCTCATGGCCGAGCCGCTCTCCTCCCGCACCGCTCCGATGCGAAACCCGTCGGCCCGTGTCCTGCGGGGGCTCGATGCGCTCAACTTCTTCCTCGCCGACGTCCGCGATGGGCTCGGTCCCTACCTGGCGATCTACCTGATCGCCGTGCGGGGGCCGGACCAGGGCTGGAACGAGGCCACCACCGGCCTCGTCATGACCATCGCGGGCATCGCCGGCCTCATCGCCCAGACGCCAGCCGGGGCGCTGATCGACCGGACCAATCACAAGCGCGCCATCGTCATCGCGGCGGCCGTCGCAGTCACGCTGAGCTGCCTCGTCCTGCCATTCATCACGAACTTCTACGTGGTGGCCGCCACGCAATCGGTGGCCGGCATCGCCGGGGCGATCTTCCCGCCGGCGCTGGCCGCCATCACCCTCGGCGTCGTCGGCCCGAAGCTGTTCGCCAAGCGCATCGGCCGCAACGAGGGCTTCAACCATGCGGGCAACGCCGCTTCGGCGGCGATCGCCGGCGGCACCGCCTACTTCTTCGGACCGATCGTGGTGTTCTGGCTGATGGCGCTGCTCGCCGTGTGCAGCATCGGCGCCATGCTGATGGTGCCCTCCGATTCCATCGACGACGATCTCGCCCGCGGTCTCGACCAGACCGAGACGCAGGCCCGGACCGAGGGCGAGGAGGAACCGTCGGGCCTCACCGCGCTCCTGAAGAACAAGTACCTGCTGCTCTTCGCGGTGCTGGCCGCGCTGTTCCACCTCTCGAACGCCGCGATGCTCACCTCGGTGGGGCAACTGCTCACGAAGCTCTCCGGCAAGGACAACGCCACGTCGCTGATCGCGATCTGCATCGTGGCCGCGCAGCTGGTGATGGTGCCGGTGGCGGTGTTCGTCGGCGCCAAGGCCGATGCGATCGGGCGCAAGCCGATCTTCCTCGCGGCCTTCGGCGTCCTGGCGATCCGGGGCGTGCTCTACACCCTGTCGGACAACCCGTTCTATCTCGTGGGCGTCCAGCTCCTCGACGGCGTCGGCGCCGGCATCTACGGCGCCCTCTTCCCCGTCATCGTCGCCGACCTGACCCGGGGCACGGGCCGGTTCAACGTCTCCCAGGGGGCCGTCGCCACGGCCCAGAGCCTGGGCGCGGCGCTGAGCGCGACCCTCGCCGGCCTGATCATCGTGTCGGCGGGCTACTCGACCGCGTTCCTGTCCCTGGCCGCCATCGCGGGCCTGGGCTTCGCCCTCTACCTCTTCGCGATGCCGGAGACGCGCGGCTACGAGCCCGGCCGCTCCGGTGCCGACGGTGGCGGCCTGACGCCCGTCCCCGCGCCGGCGGCCTGACCCCCATGGCCGCCACCGACGACATCCTCGCCTTCGCCCATATCGGCGACCTGCACCTCACCGATGCGGACGCCGACAACGCCCGCGACCTCCACGCCATCGTGGACCAGATCAACGCCGTGGACGGGGTCGACTTCGTCTATCTGCCCGGCGACAACGCCGACAACGGCACGCCCGCGCAGTACGCCCTGGTGCGCGCCGAACTCGACCGCCTGCGCCGGCCTTTCCACGTCATCACCGGCGACCACGACATGGAAAGCGGGAGCCTCGCGGCGTTCTATGCCGGCCTCGGCGTGCCGCGGCTGCCCTATGCGGTGACGGTGTCGGGCACCCGCTGCCTGTTCCTCGACATGTGCGGGCCGGGCTCCGGCGGACCGGATTTTCGCCTCGGCGACGGGCAGGTCGCCTGGCTCCGGCGGGAGGCGGACGCCGCCGAGGCGGAAGGGCACGACTGCGCCCTGTTCATGCACAGCTACCCCGCCGACCTGACGGGGGAGGGCGAGGCTGCGACGGTCGCAGAACTCGTGCACGGCTCGTGCATCCGCCTCGTCGAGATGGGGCACACCCACTACAACGAACTCTCCAATGACGGCCGGACCATCTACGCGGCGACCCGCTCGACGGGCCAGATCGAGGAGGGGCCGGTCGGTTACACCATCGCGGCGATCGACCGGGGCGTGGTGAGCTGGCGCTTCAAGGAACTGGCGCAGGGCTGGCCCTTCGTGGTGATCACCGCGCCGGCCGACCGCCGCCTCGCCCATGCCGAGGACCACATCGTCTCGGGCACCACCGAGATCCGCGCCCTGGTGCTCGGTGCCGGCCGGACGGCGGTCTGCGAGTTCAGCATCGACGGCGGTCCCTGGCGCCCGATGCGGCGCGCCGAGGGTGAGCGCCGTTTCCGCGCCGCGGTCGACTGGCCCCCCGGCGCGGGACGCCTCACCGTCCGCGCCCAGGATTCCGAAGGCGGCGTCGGCCAGGACCAGATCGAGCCGGCCGGCGACGTCGGCGCCCTCGTCCGCTCCAAGGGCCTCGGCAGCGACGCGGATACCGTCGGCGCCTGGCCGGACCGGGGCATCCTCGGCACCCAGCTCGGCCCGAACCGTAACGGGCGCCACTGGTAGGGCGCATCCGCCTTGCCCGACTTTCTTTCCGACCAAGGATTCCGAACCCGATGGGTGCGCTGACGCTGACCCCGAACCTCGTCACATGGGCGATCGCCGCCGTGGCCACCCTGGGGGTGATCACCCGTCCCTTCTCCTGGCCGGAGGCGATCTGGGCCGTCCTGGGCGCCGCCGCCCTCGTGGTGTTCGGCCTGATGCCGGCCGGGACCGCCTGGGAGGGCGTTCTCAAGGGCACGGACGTCTACCTCTTCCTCGTCGGCATGATGCTGATGTCGGAGGTGGCGCGGAAGGAGGGCCTGTTCGACTGGCTCGCCGGCATCG
This sequence comes from Methylobacterium sp. Leaf88, assembly GCF_001422795.1. NCBI lineage: Bacteria > Pseudomonadati > Pseudomonadota > Alphaproteobacteria > Hyphomicrobiales > Methylobacteriaceae > Methylobacterium > Methylobacterium sp. Leaf88. The sequence goes on from NZ_LMMK01000055.1 coordinate 93,082, forward strand.
CGGTGCGGGCGGCCAAGGGCTCGGCCACCCGCCTGTTCACCCTGATCTACGTCGTCGGCACCGTGGTGACGGTCTTCCTCTCCAACGATGCCTGCGCGGTGGTGCTGACCCCGGCCGTCTACGCCGCCACCAAGGCCGCCAAGGTCGAGAACCCGCTGCCCTACCTCCTGATCTGCGCCTTCATCGCCAATGCGGCGAGCTTCGTGCTGCCGATCTCGAACCCGGCCAACCTCGTGGTCTTCGCCGAGCACATGCCGCCGCTGACGCAGTGGCTGGCGATGTTCGCGCTGCCCTCGGTGCTGGCCATCGTCGCCACCTACGCCACCCTTCGCCTGACGCAGAATTCCGTTCTGCGCGACCAGCAGGTCGCCACCGATGTCGAAACGGTACGCCTGTCGCGGACCGGGCTCGTCGCCGGCCTCGGCATCGTGGCCACCGGCGGCGTCCTCATCGGCGCCTCCGCCCTGGGGCTCGATCTCGGCCTTCCGACCTTCGTGGCCGGTGGCCTCACCACGGCGGCCGTCCTCCTGATGAAGCGCGGCGGCCTCGTCGAGGTTGCCAAGGACGTGTCCTGGAGCGTGCTGCCCCTGGTCGCCGGCCTGTTCGTGCTGGTCGAGGCACTGGAGAAGACCGGCGTCCTGCGGATGATCGCCGATGCGCTGAAGCAGGCGGCCGCCGCCTCGCCCGTCGAGACCGCCTGGGGCGCCGGCACCCTGATCGCGGTGCTCTGCAACCTCGTCAACAACCTCCCCGCCGGCCTCATCGCGGGTGCCGCGGTGCAGACCGCCCACGTGCCCGACACGGTCGCGGGCGCGGTGCTGATCGGGGTCGACATCGGTCCGAACCTCTCGGTGACGGGGTCGCTGGCCACCATCCTGTGGCTGACCGCGATCCGCCGCGAGGGCCAGGACGTCGGCTTCTGGCGCTTCCTCAAGCTCGGCCTGCTCGTCATGCCGCCCGCGCTGCTGCTGGCGCTCGCCGGCCTGCTCCTCGTCTAGCTCCCTCGCGTCTCAGCCCGAAGTCTCCGGTCCAAAGTCCCTAGCCCAAGGTCCCCCGTGAACGCCGCACTGCTCTATCCCTTCATCCTCGTCGCGGGCGTCCTGCAGGCGCTGGGCAATTCGATGAACGCGCAGCTGCGCGGCCGGCTCGTGAACCCCTGGCTCGCCGCCTCGGTCTCGTTCCTGCCCATCGTGTTCGTGTTCGCCACGCTGTTCCTTGTCATGCCGACACCGCTCCCCACCCTGGAGACCCTGGGCAAGATGCCCTGGTACGCGCCGCTCGGCGGTGTGGCCGGCGCGGTGGCGGTGTTCGGCGGGCTCGCCTTCATCGACAAGGTCGGGGCCGGGCCCTTCAACGGCTTGACCCTGACGGCCAACATCCTGGCCTCCCTCGCCATGGATTCCTTCGGCCTGTTCGGGCTCCAGGGCGGCGGCTTCAAGCTCATGCCCTGGCTCGGCGGTCTGCTGATGGCGGTCGGCGTGTTCTTCATCGCCCGCACCACCGCCGACACGGGCGGGGACAAGGACGGCGGGCATGGGCTCAACCCGAAGCTGCTCTATCCCTTCATCGTGGTGGCGGGCATCCTGCAGGCCGTCGGCGTCGTCTGGAATTCGCAGCTGCGCGGCGCCCTGGTGAACCCTTGGCTCGCCGCCACCGTCTCCTTCCTGCCCGTCGTGTTCGTGTTCGTGCTGGTGTTCCTCGTGCGCCCGACCCCGCTGCCCACCCGGCAGGACGTGTCCGGCGTGCGCTGGTGGATGCCGCTCGCCGGCATCACCGGGGCGGTGGCGGTGTTCGGCGGCCTGCTCTTCGTCGACAAAGTGGGGGCGGGTGCCTTCAACGGCCTCCTCATCACCGCCAACCTCCTGACCTCGGTGGCCCTCGACCATTTCGGCTGGGTCGGCATGAAGCAGGTCAAGGCCGGGCCCGCCCGGCTCGGCGGTGCGGCCCTGATGGTCGCCGGCATCGTGCTGATCTCGGTGTTTTGAGCGGCCCCTGCGTATTCGAAAACGCGAAGCTTGAGGACAAGCGGTTGCAGCCGCCGGGAAACGTTGGCCTTTTCGGCGCCCGGCGTGCTAAACCTCCGACGATCCCGCCCGGAGCCGATCCGCGTCAAGGGTGTGTGGACAGCCTCTCGTGCCGCCCGATTGCCGTCTCCCGGCCGAGTCCGGCGCGCGTCACGACCTGATCGGTCACCGAAATCCGGCGCCCGGACCGCCCACGCGGCCGCGCCGACGGGCATCTGCGACGCCGCGCCGAGCGCGTGCGGGAGGGTTCAAGGACAGGAATGCGATGAGCGACGAGACCGACGCCCGGACCCGATCCGAGGAGCGCGCCGAGCGGGCCGAGCGGATGGCCAAGGAAGGCGCCCAGGCGATGGCCGAGCATCTCGCCTCGGTGAAGGCCGTGGACGAGCGGACGGTTAAGCTGCGGGCCCTGCGCTTGGCCAAGGAGGCCGCCGACGCCGAGGCGAAGGCTGCCGCCCCGCCGCCCGCGCCCAAGCGCAAGCGGTCCTGAGACGGCCCGGCGGAGGAGAAGCCATGGCATTCGACCGCTCCCGTCGACCGAGCGACCCGCGACAGGCCGCCGAGGCGGCCTTCAAGGCCGCCACCACCAAACCCGTCGAGACCGCCAAGCCCGTCGGAACGGCCAAGACGATCTCGGCCACGCCGGCCGCCCCGGCCTCGGTCGTGCCCGGCGCCCGCGAGATGGTCAGCCTGCGCCTCGACCGCGCCGTGCTCGAGCATTTCCAGAAGGACGGTCCGGGCTGGCAGGATCGCATCAACGCGGCGCTCAAGGCCGCCGCCGGGCTCTAGGCCGGGGCCGCACGGCGCAACGCCGCCGCGAGGCCTGGTCGTGGGGGCATCGGCTCTGCCGCACCGGTCGACGGTTCGGATTCGGAAGCCTAGCCGAAGCCGCCCCGCTTCAGCCGCATCACGGTGCGGTCGAGGGCGCCGAGGAAGGCCGAGCGGTCGCGGGCCGAGAACGGCTTCGGCCCGCCGGTGATCGCGCCGGCCTCGCGCAGGTCCTGCATCAGGTTGCGCGTGGCCAGCGCCATCCCGATGCCGCTCTCGCTGAAGGGCTTGCCGGTGGGGGCGAGCACCTCGGCGCCCGCCTTCACGCAGCGGCTGGCCAGGGGCACATCGGCGGTGACGACGATGGCACCGGGCCGGGCTCGCTCGGCGATCCAGTCATCGGCGGCGTCGAACCCGTCGCTGACCACCACCCGTTCGATCCACGGCTCCCGTGGCAGCGCCAGGAAACTGTTGGCGACGACACAGACGTGCAGCCCGTATCGGCCGGCGACCCGGTAGGTCTCGTCCTTCACCGGGCAGGCATCCGCGTCGATGTAGACGACGATGGACCGGGTCGGCTCGGCCCCGCTCACTGCGCGGCGACCGCGTGCGGCGGTACGCCGGACTCCACCGTCTCCGTCCCGACGCGCTCCAGGGTCGAGACGCTGAGGGGCTGGCCGCGCCCCCGCAGGGCGTGGGCGCCGAGGGCTCGGGCGCGGATGCCCGCGGGCAGGCGCGCGATCCGGGCCAGCAGGTCGTCCGAGACGAGGATCTCGGTGCCGAGGGGCCGGCACAGGGATTCGATGCGCGCGGTGACGTTCACTGCATCGCCGAAATACGCGATCTTGTGCCGGTCGACTCCGACTTCCGCCGTGACGATCGAGCCGCCGTGCAGGGCCGCGCGCAGGCGCGGCACGGTGCCGAACCGCGCCATCCAGGCCTCGGATTCCGCGTCCAGGCGGTCCATCACGTCGAACACGCAGGCGACGCAGCGCGCATCCTTCAGGCCGCGGGCCATCGGCCAGGTGATCATCGCCATGTCGCCGATATAGTCGTCGATGGAGCCGGCGTTGCGCCGGACGGGCTCGGCGAGGGCCGCGAAGACCGCGCCGAGATAGGCCTGGGCCTTCAGGTCGCCGTGGGTTTCGGCGAAGGCGGTCGATCCGACGACGTCGAGGAACAGGAAGATCCGTTCCTCCCGCACGGGCTGGTGGTAGCGCCCCACGAGGAAGTTCACGAACACCTCGCCGCCGATGAGATCGCGCATGCGGATGACGAAGACGAGCATCGCCGAGACCGCGAGGCAGTAGGCCAGCACCCGCGGGGTGATCCGCACGGCGTGGCTGAGGTCGTCGTCGGTGAGTCCGAGAGCCCAGACCAGCAACCCGCCCAGCGCGATCCCGGCGGCGATCATCAGCACGTACGCGAGCTCGGCCGCCGGCACGTAGAGCTTCGCCGGCATCCGGCGCATCCGCGCCTGCAGGCCGCCCAGGATCATGCCCCGGTCGAAGGCGAGCGTCGTGCCGCCCACGGCCAGGCCGTAGGTCAGGCCGGCGAGGGGCGTCGCGCCGCCGGCGAACAGCACGTTGTAGAGGAGGCCCGCGCCGCCGCAGGCGAAGAGGATGAGGAGCCAGAACCAGCGGTGCTGCGGCAGCATCAGCGGCGTCCCTCGTGCGGTGCCCCGGCGGGGGCCGGCCGCGGCGATCCGGTCAGGATGGGGGAGGGTGCAGCGCTGCGCAACGGATGGACCCCTTCGGGGATGGGTCCGGAGGCGGCGGCGCCCCTTGGCGCGCCGAGCTTCGAACCCCGTCCTGATCATCGCCCCATGATGGCGCGAGTAAGGCCAAGGTGACGCAGGCCCGCGGATCGGGGACCGGTGTGGCCGCCATGCGTTGCCAGAGGAGATCACCATTCTGGGAGCGCGAGGCGGATGCGGAGTAGAACCTTCGGGACGGCGGGGCCGGCGGTGCCCGTCATCGGACAGGGCACGTGGCACCTCGACCAGGCGGACCGCGCCGCCGCGGTCGCGACTCTGCGGGCGGGCCTCGACGCTGGCCTGACGCATATCGACACCGCCGAGATGTACGGCGAGGCCGAGCCCCTGGTGGGCGAGGCCATCGCGGGACGGCGCGCGGAGGTGTTCCTGGTGTCGAAGGTGGTGCCCGGCAACGCCAGCCGGGCGGGGGTGGTCGCCGCCTGCGAGCGCTCGCTGAAGCGCCTCGGCACCGACCATCTCGATGCCTACCTGCTGCACTGGCCGGGCCGCTACCCGCTGGAGGACACCATCGCGGGCTTCTCCGCCCTCAAGCAGGCGGGCAAGATCCGGTTCTGGGGGGTGAGCAACTTCGACGTCGCCGATCTCGACGAGGCCCTGGCGATCGCGGGGCCGGGCCAGATCGCCTGCAATCAGGTGCTCTACCATCTAAAGGAGCGCGCCATCGAGCACGCGGTGCTGCCCTGGTGCCGACGCAACGGCGTCGCCCTGGTCGGCTATTCACCCTTCGGGAGCGGCGACTTCCCCGAGGCCGGAAGCGCCGGAGGCCGGGTGCTCGCCCGCCTAGCGGAGGCATACGGCACCACGGCGCGGGCCATCGCCGTCGCGTTCCTGACACGGGAGGAGGGCACCTTCACCATCCCGAAGACGGCGCGGCCCGAGCGGGCCCGGGCGAACGCGGCGGCGGGGTCGATCGGCCTGACGCCGGAGGATCGCGCCGCCCTCGAGGCGGCCTTCCCGCGCGGTCCGCGCCCGCGCAGCCTGCCGATGCTGTAGCGGCCGGGGCGAAGTTGTGGCCAATGGCCGGGGACGATCCGGCGCGGACGGTCCGCGCCGGGCCCCTGTGAGGAATGCGTGCGATGGTGCGATGGCTGGATTCGGTCGTCCTCGGCCTGTGCTGCCTCGCCGGCACTCCTGCGCTGTCCGAGGACGCCAAGACCGACAAGAGCCGGCCCGACACGCGCAATCCCGACCAGCCCAACGGCGAGACCCTGACGATCGACGAGAAGGGCATCACCCTGCGCTTCCCCGATGTCGCCAAGCTGCGCATCGGCGGCAAGCTGCAGCTCGATTACGGGGCGGCGGCCATCCGGCAGCCCGGCTTTCCCGAGCCCTTCCCGGAGAATTTCGCGGTGCGCCGGGCCTGGATTGAGAGCTATCTCACCCTCGGCAAGAGCCTGGAGCTCGCCCTCCAGTACGATTTCGCCGACCCGATGCGGCCGATCAACGACGCGGCCGCCGCCTATACGGGCTTCGCGAACACCCTCCTGACGGTGGGCAACATGAAGGAGCCCTTCAGCCTCGACCAGCTGACCGGCGACAACAACACCCTGTTCACCGAGCGCTCGCTCGCCGACGCCTTCGCGCCGGCCCGCAATTTCGGTTTCGCGCTCGGCCGCCACGGAGAGGACTGGACGGTGGTCGCCAGCGTCTTCGGCGGCAACGCCAATACCGGGGTCGGCAGCGAGGGTGTCGCCGCCACGGGGCGCGCCACCTACGCGCCGATCCACGAGGACGACCGGGTGCTGCATCTCGGCCTCGCCGGAAGCTTTCGCGATCTGCCCCGCGACGGGCAGGGGCTGTCGCTGTCGAGCCGGTCCGAGGCGTTCCTGTACCAGCGCGACTTCGTCGACACCGGCGCCATCCGCGACGCGTCGGGCGTCCGCCGCATCGGCCTCGAGACGGCCTATCGCGACGGCCCGTTCCTGGTCCAGGCCGAGTACATCCGCACGGAGGTGGAGCGCTTCGGGGGCGCCCGCACGGTCGGCTTCCAGGGCGGCTACGTCCAGGCCAGCCTCATTCTCAACGGCAAGGGCCGCGCCTACAAGCTCGCCCCCGATTACGGTGCCACCTACGCGATCTTCTCCGGCGTGCAGGTGGCGGAGGCCGACCGTGTCTCGCGGGGCGGGATCGGCGTCTTCGAACTCGGCACCCGCTTCAGCGCCATCGACCTCGACGATGCCGGCATTCGCGGCGGCATCGAGCGCGACGTCACGGTCGGACTGAACTGGTACCCCGACCGCAACATCCGCGTGGTCGCCGACTACGTCCGCTCGCATACCAGCCCGTCGGCGGTGCAGGGCGGCCGCACCATCGACGCGGACAGCTTCATCGGGCGGTTTCAGCTCTACTGGTAGGCGGTTCGGGATGGCCTAAGCCCGTTGGGCAGGCTTGCGGCCGGCCCCCGGGGCGATGCTACGATGCGCCGGCAGGCCGGGCCGCGCCCGGCGATCCGGGTCGGCATGACGATCCATGGAACGCACGGAAGTCCTGATCGTCGGCGCCGGGCCCACGGGCTTGGTCCTCGCCCTGTGGCTGACACGGCTCGGCATCCGCGTCCGGATCATCGACCGGACAGCGGGGCCCGGCACCGCCTCCCGGGCGCTCGGAATCCAGGCGCGCACCCTCGAACTCTACCGCCTCCTCGGCCTCGCCGAGGCGGTCGCCGCCGCGGGGCACCGGGTGCCGGCCGTCAACGTCTGGGCCGCCGGCACCCGGCGCGCCCGCGTGGCCTTCGCGGCCGACCCGCGGGACCCGACGCCCTATCCCTTCCTGCTGATCTACCCGCAGGACGCGCACGAGCGGCTCCTGATCGATCGCCTCGCCGCGGCCGGGATCCGGGTTGAGCGAGGCACCGAACTCATCGGGTTCACGCAGGACAGGGCGCGCGTCGTCGCCACCCTGCGCACGGCCGAGGGAGCGCCGGCCCAGGTGGCGGCCGCCTACCTCGCCGGGTGCGACGGCGCACGCTCGACGGTGCGCGAGACCCTGGGCATCGGGTTCCCGGGCGGCACCTACGAGCGCTTCTTCTACGTCGCCGATCTCGCCGCGGACGGCCCGGCCATCGACGGCGAGATCCATATCAACCTCGACGGGGCCGCCGATTTCCTCGCCGTGTTCCCCCTGGCGGAGCGCGGGCGGGCGCGTCTCGTCGGAACGATGCGCGACGATCAGGCCGGTCGCGGCGAGCGCCTGACCTTCGACGAGATCGCCGTCACTGCGCTGGAGCGGCTGCGGATCGCGCCGCGGACCGTGAATTGGTTCTCGACCTACCGGGTGCATCACCGGGTCGCCGACCGCTTTCGCGACGGGCGCGCCTTCCTGCTCGGGGATGCGGGACACATTCACAGCCCGGCCGGCGGGCAGGGCATGAACACCGGCATCGGCGACGCGATGAATCTCGGCTGGAAGCTCGCCGCCTGTCTCCGGGGGCGGGCCGACGACGCTTTGCTCGACACCTACGAGACCGAGCGGATCGGCTTTGCCCGCCGGCTCGTCGCGACGACGGACCGGGTGTTTACCCTGGCGACGTCGGAGACCCCGCTGGCGCAGCTCGGGCGGACCACCCTCGCGCCTCTGCTGGCACGGCTCGTCGCCGGTTCCCCGGCCCTTCGGCGCTACCTGTTCCGAACGATCGCGCAGATCGCCCTGGCCTACCGGCACAGCGCGCTCAGCGCCGGCCGGGCGGGCCGGATCCATGGCGGGGACCGGCTGCCTTGGGTGCCGGGCGCGGACGTGGACGACCCGGAATGGCGGGTGCGGGTCCACGGGGCGGCGGCGCCGGACCTGGCGCGCTGGTGCGGTCAGCAGGGTCTGCGCCTGCACGTCTGCGCCTGGAGCCCCGAGGCCGAGCGCGTCGGTCTTGCCCGGGACGCCCTCTACCTCGTGCGGCCCGACGGCTACGTGGCCCTCGCCGATGGGCAAGCCTCCGTCTCGACGCTGGCCGCCTTCCAGGCGCAGCACGGGCTGACCTGGGGACCGGACGACTGACATTGGTCCGGCTGGACCGGAGCCAGGACCGTATCCGCCGGCTCGCGCTGCGCCTGGGCGAAGCGCGGACCTGTCACCCCGCAGTAACGATTGGAGGGGATCCGGAGCCGGCGCTACTCGCCGACCCCGAACAGCTTCTCGAGGAAGTTGCGGTCGTCCTGGCTTGGGCCGCGGCTCGCATCCGCGTGGCGGGCGGCCGGGCGCGGCGGGGCGGCGGCCTGCGGCTCGCCCAGGAGGGCGCCGATCAGGCCGCCCGGGGTGCTGTTGGTGACGGCGGGCTCGGACGACGGGCCGCGGTTGCGCCAGCGATTGGCGCCGGGGAGCATCACCGGGCTCTGGCCCTTCAGCGCCACGGTCATGTAGGCCTTCCAGATCTCGCCCGGCAGGTTGCCGCCCGAGACCTTCTTCGTCGGCTCGCCGTCGTCGTTGCCGAGCCAGACGCCGGTCACCAGGGTGGCCGAGTAGCCGATGAACCAGGCATCGCGGAAGTCCTGGCTGGTGCCGGTCTTGCCGGCGAGATCCCAGCCCGGAACCTCCGCCTTCCTGGCGGTGCCGCTCACGAAGGTTTCGTGCATCATGGCGTTCATCATCGAGACCGCGCTGGCGTCGATGACGCGGCCGAGGCCGCCGTCCTTGCGCCGGTAGAGCACCTTGCCGTCGGCACTCTTCACGCTGGCGATGACGTAGGGGATCACCCCCGTGCCGCCATTGGCGAAGGCGGCGTAGGCGCCCACCATCTCCAGGGGCGTCACCTCCGAGGTGCCGAGCGCGATCGAGCCGTTGGCCTGCAGCGGGGAGGAGATGCCGAGGCGCTGGGCCGTCTGCACCACGGTCTTGGGCCCGACCTCCTGGCCGAGGCGGACAGCCACGGTGTTGAGGGAGAGCGCGAGGGCGTCGCGCAGGGTCACCGCGCCCCGGTAATCGCGGGAATAGTTCTCCGGGCTCCAGCCCCTGATGCTGATCGGGGCGTCCTCCCGCACGGAATCGGGGGTCAGGCCGTGCTCGACCGCCGCGAGGTAGACGAAGGGCTTGAACGACGAGCCGGGCTGGCGCTTGGCCGTGGTGGCGCGGTTGAACTGGCTCTGGGCATAGTCGCGCCCGCCCACCAGGGCGCGGATCGCCCCGTCCGGCTTCATCGAGACGAGGGCGCCCTGGGCGACGTTGTAGCGGCCGCCCTTCTGGTTCAGCTCGTCCACCAGCGCCTTCTCGCCGGCGGCCTGAAGGCCGGTCTCGACGGTGGTGGCGATGACGATGTCGCTCTCGAACTTCGGCACGAAGTCGTCGAGGACATCCATGACGAGGTCGGCGACGTAGTTGGCCGAGCCGCCGCCGCGTACGCCGGCGGGCCGGGCCGGGGTCGCGAGCGCCAGCTTGACGTCGGCGGGCTTGGCGAAGCCCAGCTCCTCCATGGCGGCGAGCACCTGGGCGGCACGGGCCTGGGCGGCGGGCAGGTTGCGGTTCGGCGCCAGGCGCGACGGCGCCTGCACGAGGCCGCCGAGCATGGCCGCCTCCGCCAGCGTCACGGCCTTGGCGGGCTTGCCGAAATAGCGCTGGGCCGCGGCCTCCACGCCGTAGGCGCCGGCGCCGAAATAGACGCGGTTGAGGTAGAGCTCGAGGATCTCGTCCTTGCTGTACTTGTGCTCCAGCCAGAGGGCCAGGATCGCCTCCTGGATCTTTCGCGATGCGGAGCGTTCCGGGGTGAGGAACAGGTTCTTGGCGAGCTGCTGCGTCAGGGTCGAGCCGCCCTGCGACACGCCGCGGCGGGTCACGTTCTGGGCGACCGCGCGGGCGATGCCGACGGGATCGACGCCGAAATGGCTGTAGAAGCGCCGGTCCTCGATGGCCACGAAGGCACGCGGCAGGTAGGGCGGCAGTTCCTTGATGCCGACCACCCGGCCGCCGGTCTCGCCGCGATTGGCCAGGAGCGAACCGTCGCTCGCCAGGATGGCGATGTTGGGCGGGCGCTTGGGGACCGCGAGTTGGTCGATCGGCGGCAGCTGCGACGCGTGGTAGGCCACGAGCCCCGCGATGCCGATCACCCCCCAGAGGCCGAGGACGAGGACGCCGTAGACGAGCCGGCCGAGGATCGAGCGGCGGGCCCGGCGCGGCGCCTTGCGCAGCGCCCGTGATGGGGCGGGGGCACGGCTCTTCGCGCCGCGGCCGCCCCGTGAACCTGACTCGCCTCGTGCCACGCCGCCTCCCGCGCGATCGGCGCGCGAGAGCCGCAGATCGAGATCGGCCGGGTCCCCGACACGGCCCTCGGGCACGTCGAAGTTCGGCTCCCCCCTGCCCGCGCCTCCACGTCCCTTCGCCATGCGTCCCGTCTGCCCCAAGGTTCGTTCGCGATTCGAGCGACCCTGCTTGCGCACGGTAATTGCGGCGGGTTTAAGGGGTGTTAACCGGCTGATTTTTCAAAGCCTTGAAAAACCAGGGGAAATTCGACGGCCCGCGCGGTTCGTGCACCGGATGTTCAGGGGGCGACCGGGGCGGCGGGAGCGGCCGCGCGGGCGCCCGCTCGACCCCCGCAACCCGGTGGGCCTGCTCACCCCTTCTTGCGCAGGGGCCGGACCGAGACGGAGCCGTGATCGCTGAATCCGGTGGCGGCGCCGAAGGCCTGCAGATCCGCCTGGTCGTGGCGGGCCAGCAACTGGATCTCGCCGCATCCGGCCGAGCGCGCCGCCTGCGAGGCCGCCTTAAGGAGAAGGCGGCCGATACCGCGCCGTCGGGCCTCGGGATCGACCAGCAGGGTGGTGATCTGCGCCGTGGGCAGGCTGGCCGTGAGGGAGGGATACCAGTGCAGGACCACAAGGCCGCTCGGCGGACCCCATTCGACCGCGACGAGGGCCGCGCCCGAGCCGTGCCGCAGGGCCTCGATCCGCTCGGCCAAAGTCTCGCTCGCGGCGGGGTGGCCGGAGCCGCGCAGGAGTTCGGCGAGGCCCGCCGCGTCGCTGCCGTTCGCCGACCGCATCTCCAGCCCGTAACGGCTCGCCACGCATCGCTCCGGTCGGCTCCCCCGGCCGGAGCCGGCGGAGCGAGGGTCTTGCGGGTGGTTCTAGTCCCGGCGCATCAGGCCGAACAGGGCGAAGCCCGCCAGGGCCGCGAGACCGAGGGCGAGACCGCGATTGTCCTGGAAGCGGCTCGCCGCGGCCTGTCCTGCGGCCCGCAGGTCGTTGCCCAGGGGCGAGCCGCTGAGGATGCGCTCGGCCCGGGCATGGTTCTCCGGCCGGGTCGCGATCGACACTTCGAAGGCGTCGTCGTCCACGCGGTCGATCTCGATGCTGTTGCGGGCGAAGCCGGCGCGCGACAGACGATCCCGTGCCACGCGGGCGGCCCTGAGAGACGGAACGGTCACGGTCGCCAACACGCTGTCAGACATCAAGTTTTCTCCCTGTTCGGCAGACCCAACCACGGCCGCGGGAATACGGTTCCGTGATCGCGGGTTCTGAGCGTGACGGGCGGCCCGGCCTTAAGCTTCCCGCAACCACCCTGGACCTAAGCCCGGGCCTCGCCCGGCGGGTTCCCACCCGCGCGGGCCGTGACGAGGAGCCTGCCGGACTTGCGCGATCCGTTCGTTCCTGCCGCCCTTGCCGACCGCCTCCGGGAGAAGCGCCGAAGGCCGCGGTCCCGCGACGCCCTGGCCTACGAGCCGGCCAAGCCAGTCTTCGCCGAACTCCTCGATGCGCGCGGGCATGGCACCGGCCAGTTCGTGCGGCTGTCGCAGGGCATGGTGGAGGCGATCACGCGAGGCGCCCGCGCGGACACCTGATCGATCGGGGTCAGCGGTCGCAGCCGATGCAGATGTCGCGCACCACGCGCTCGCGCCCGTGTCCCGTGCGCTGGTTCGGCAGGTGTCCGTCGAAGGCCTGCTCCGCCGCGCGGGTCGGCGGCGGAACCGGCTTCGGCGGCTCGGGCGCGGCCGGTTTCGGCGCGGGGGCGGTCAGGGCCATGTACTGCGCCGCGGCGGGCGCCGGAGCGAGGCCGGGCACCAGACCGGCGAGGGCGAGACCCAGGGAGGCCCACCGAGGGCGGGCGCGACCGAGTGGGGCGGTCGCGGGACGTCGCGTGGCCATCGAAGCCTCCGATCGTGGGCTCTCGGTGCGAATCGCCGCCGACCGCCATGCGGCGATCCGGCGTCCCGCCTGACGGGAACGAGGGCAGGCAGGGATCGTTCCCCGTCCCTTTGGCCGGCCCCCGGGGCCGGATGGGACCGCATCCATGCTGCACCTCCTCGTGGCCGATGGGAACGACCGGTCCGGACGGGCCGATCACGTCTCAGCCACCGGCGTCACCTCGGCGGAAGCCTATGCGGAGGTCCTGCGCCAGATCTCGCCCGGGGTCGACTGCACCCTGATCACCCCGGCCGACGCTGATGCGGCTTTATCCCCCGGGACGCGGCTCGCCGGCTTCGACGCCCTCTTCCTCACGGGATCGACGCTCCACGTCTGCGACGCGTCCGACGCCGTGCGGCGCCAGATCGACCTCGTGCGCGAAGCCCTCGGCGCCGGGCTTCCGGTCTTCGGCTCGTGCTGGGGCGTCCAAGTCGCCGCGGTGGTGGCCGGCGGCCATGCGGCCCGCAACCCGAAGGGTCCGGAATACGGATTCTCGCGCGATCTCGTGCGCACCGAGGCCGGGCGGGCGCACCCTCTCCTCGCCGGGCGGGGCGAGCGCTTCGATGCTCCCGCCATGCATCTCGACGCCGTCATCACGCCGCCGGCCCACGCCACGGTGCTGGCGGGCAACGCGGTCCTATCGGTCCAGGCGATCGAGATCCGGCACGGGGCCGGCGTGTTCTGGGGCACGCAGTACCACCCCGAACTCGATCTCGACGCCCTGGCCGCGATGCTGCGCCTCAGCGCCGAGGACGTGGTGGAGGCGGGCGCGCTGCCCGACCGCGCGGCGGTGGAGGCCTATGCGGCGGACCTCTGCCGCATCCATGCTGACCCGGAGGGACACCGGGACCGGATCGCCCGCCACCGGCTCGGCCCAGACCTGCTGGAGCCGGCCCGCCGGCGGGCGGAGATCGGGAACTTCCTCGACCGTCTCGTCCGGCCGCGGGTCGAGGCCGCGGCCTGAGGGCTCAGACCGCGCGCAGGGCGGGAGCGCCCGGCCGCGGGCGGGCGCCGACGATGTGGAAGGCCCGCGGTCGCACGAAAAGGAACGACAGGCGCGTGTGACGGATCATCCGCTCGAAGCCCAGCGGAACCAGGATCGCCACCACCGTGACGACGAGGCTCGCCCAGCCGATGTCGGTGATCGCTCCCGACCGCACGATCAGCGTGCGGGTGAGGGCCATCGGCAAGAAGAACGCGAGGTAGATCACGATCGAGCGCTGGCCGCAGGCCCGCAGCGCCGCCGTCACCGGCCCGCCGGCCCGGGACATCAGGGCCCCGATGGCGACGATCGCGAGGGCGCCGGCGCCGCTCAGGACGAGGGCGAGGCCCGGGAGGTTCGCCAGGACCGGCACGGCTGGGAAGCCCGTGGGGACGAAGACCATCGCGGTGTTGACCATGGCCCAGAGCGCCAGGCCGAGCAGCGCGGCGCGGGCGTGGCGTTGCACGAGATCGGCGAAGGTGAAGATGCGCGCGGCGAAGAGGTAGCCGACCAGGAACCAGACGTAGCGGTCGCAGAACTCGTCGATCAGTTCGAAACCGGTATGGATCGGCAGGACCTGCAGCAGTGCCGCCCCGCCGAGGAGCCAGGCCGTCGGCACCGGCCGCAGCGCCTTGGTCAGCACCGAGAACACCGCCAGCAGGTAGATGAACCACAAGGTCGAGTAGGGTTCGACCACCGCCAGGGCGAGGTGGACGACGAAGGCGCCCGGCCCGGCTCCGTCGGTGATCGGGCCGTACTTGAAGGCCGACTGGATCAGCACCCAGAGGACGTAGAAGTAGACGAAGTGCACGAGGCGCCGGTCGAGGAACAGGCGCCAGTCGCGGTCGATGACCCGGCCGAGGAACAGGCCCGACAGCAGGAAGAAGTCCGGGATGCGGAACGGGCGCGCGAAGGCCACCACGGTGTGCAGGAAGCCCTCGCCCTCCATCGCGATTCCGGTGCCGAGCGTCGCATGCATCATGACCACGAGGATGATGCACAGGCCCTTGGCGACATCCACCCAGGCGAGCCGGGCGGCATCCCGCGGGGATCCCGCTGCGCGCTGCCCCGTTCCGTCCACCGTTCCTTCCGCCGTGCCTTGTCCCACCGCGACCGCCGCCATGATCCGCCCCCGCCCACAGGACCGCGATCCTTCGGCGCCAGGTCTTAAGGATGGCGATACGGCGAGGACCGCCCGCGGATCATGCCGAACGGAGGGTAAAGGCCGGGCCGTGACCGGCTCCGGTTTGGGCCACGCCTTGCCCGCGTGCGGCCACCCCTCGCCGCCCTCAATGCGGGTCGCGCTTGGCGCCCCGGCGGTCGCGGGTCATGCGGGTCGCGGCGTGAAAGTCGTCCGGCTTGGTGCGGACCCAGGCCAGGAACTCTGCCATCTCGGGCGCCGCCCGCAGGGCATCGACGTCGGCGAGGCGCCGGGCGATCTCGGCCTCGCTGAAGCGGGCGTGGATCGCCGAATGGCAGATCTGGTGTAGGCGCACGGTGCCGGCCCGCGCCCCGCCCTTCAGCTTCGGGGTCAGGTGGTGCAGGCTCGATTTGGCATGGGGCGGGATCGGCCGCTCGCAGAGCGGGCAGATCACCGGAGACTTAGCCTGCGGACCGTGCGTCGCCGGGTCGTCGTCGCGCCAGAGTCGGGCTCGTCGTCCCAAGGGTGTCTCCCGTCGGATGCGTGCGTCAGTGGACCGCTGCCGGAACAGGCCGGCGCTGGGCGGGGTCGTTCGGTTGGAACACGGCCGCGGCCTCGCGGTCCTGGGTCCCGAGAATGGAGACGTGGTCGCCGGCGATGACCGTCAGGCGCGTGCGCGGACCGGCCTGCGCCGCCAGCCGCTCGGCATGCGCGAGGGGCACCACCGGGTCGTCCCGGCCGTGGACGATGACGATCGGACCGCCCTCGGCGGCGATGCGCGCATCAGACCGGAAGGTGTCCCGAAGGAGCAGGCTGGTCGGCAGGAAGGGGAAGCGCCCGGCGACGATGGCGGAGAGGGAGTCGAAGGGCGCCTCGAGATAGAGGCCGAGATGCGGCCGGGCCTCGGCCAGGGCCACCGCCACCGCGGCCCCGAGGGAGTGGCCGTGCAGCAGCACCGGGGTTCCGGGGACCCGCGCCTGGACCATCGCGTAGGCCGCCTGTCCGTCGGCGATCAGCCCCGCCTCGCTCGGACTCCCGGTCGAGCCGGGATAGGCGATGGCGAGGACGCCCCAGCCCGCCCCGCGCCAGGGAGCGCCGGCAAAGCGCGCCGCACCGGGCTCCGGCCGCGAGCCGTTGCCGTGGAAGCTGAGCACCACGGGACAGCCCGGCTCCGGCGCGCGCCAGAACCCGAACAGCCGCTCGCCGTCGGCCGTGGGCAGGCTGATCGCCTCCGTGCCCGGGGGCGCCGGCCGGGCGGGTGCGGGCGCTCGGCTGCGGAAGGCGCCCGGATAGATCAGGTGCCGCTGGAAGACGGTCAGCAGGGTCACAGCCAGGACGGAGAGACCGAGGATGGCGGTGGCCACGAGGGAAGCGAGAAGGCGCATGCGCTCGATGAAGGGGAAGCCGCGACCGAGCGACGACCCCGGACCGTCGTGGCGGGGCGCCGAACCGCGCCGGACCCTGGGGATGGAGGGGACACTGGGGCGTCTCCGAGAGGTAGGGCTGGACTTTGGCGTGTCACCAGCGATGTTGCGTCGCGTGAATGCTCCCGCGCCCGTCCCTCCCCGAAGCGGCCTCCGGCCCCAAAGCCGCCTCCTGACGACGCGTCACCGGTCCGCCGCGCCCGCACCGGTCCGGCGCGGCGTGGCATGAGGGACGCGTCCGGCCGCGCGGAGGGCATGGGCGGTCCCGGCCTGAGCCCGAACGCGCTCCTCATCGGGCTGATCTTCTGCGGAGTCGGCTTCGGCATCGGCGCCGGGGCGCTCGCGGGCTCGGGCGCCGCCTTCGTGTTCCTGATGTCCGGCTGGGTGCTGGGCCTGTGCCTGCACGAATACGGCCATGCCCGGGCCGCGCTGTTCTGGGGCCTGTCCCCGACCGGCGCGCTCAGCCTCGATCCCCTGCGGTCCCCCAACCCCGTGGTGACCATGCTGCTGCCGGCGCTCTTCACCATCATGGGGGGTGTGGGATTTCCGGGGGGCGTGGGATTTCCGGGCGACGTGGGATTGCCAGGCCGCGTCGGCGGTCCGCCCGAGGCCGGGTTGAGCCGGGGACGGCAATCGGCGGTGGCCGCCGCCGGCCCGGCGATGAGCGTCCTCTTCCTCGTCGTTCTCGCGCTGCTCTATGCCCTGGCCAGTCCGAAGGCCGAGACGCTGCGTGCGGTGCTCGCCGTCTCGGTGCTGTTCCAGGGCACAGCCCTGGTGCTCGGGCTGATGCCGATCCCAGGGCTCGACGGCTACGGCATCGTCCGACCCTGGCTCTCCGGCCCGCCGGCTTCGCCGCCATCCCCGCCCTGGGCCTTCGTGGACCGGATGGCCCGGCATTCGGGGCTGGTGCTGCTGGGTCTTTTCCTCGTATCCGCCGCCTTCACCCGGCCGCTGTTCCGCGCCAGCTTGCTGTTGACGGACCTGCTCGGCATCGATCTCGCAGATGTGATCGCAGGTTTCCGGCTGGTGCGCCTGTGGTGATCCGCTCGTGCGGGGCGACCACCGCGAACGGAAGACTTGAACCCATCGTGGAATGATTTGCCGATGCGGTGTGTACGTTAACGAGCAGAGCCGTACTCTTGCGACACATGCGGAGTCGGTGCGCGGTTCGTCTTGAATTCGGGGCGACGCACCGGCCCGTCGCGATCGTCGAGGCGGGAGGGGGGCATGCGGGACGATGCGCCGGGGCAGGGGACGCCGCCGTCGGCCTACCGCGTGCTGCTGCTGAACAATGCCGGCCGCGTCCTTCGCACCAAGTCCCTCGCGGGCTGCACCGAGGCGGAGGCGCTGGAGCGGGCACGGGCCTTCATGGACGGCCGTTCGGTCGAGCTCTGGGACGGGGGGCGCCTGATCCAGCGGCTCGAGGCACCACACGAACCGATAGCCTGAGCGGAGGAGCGCGGCCCGGGCCTGTCCGCGGCGTTCGGGTCGCGTGGGAACCGGGCTTTCGTGCTAGGTGCGCTCGGTATCCGGATCCGACGCGATCCGGCGCGGCCCGGTGGAGAGACCCTGCGATGGCCCTCAAGACGACGTTCCTGGTGCAGACCTTCGTGCTCAAGCGCAAGCGGCTCTCGCCGGGCGACAGTGAGGTGGCGGTGACGGAGAGCGGCGCCCTGAAGAAGGCCGAGGCGATGGCCGCCCGCTTTCCCGGGACGGCGGCGATCAAGGTCGTGGCCGACGACGAGACGGGGGAACTGGAGAGCGCCACGATCCTCGGCAGCTTCGGCGAGGTGCCGGACGACTTCGCCGAGAGCCTGCAGGGCTCGTGAGGCCCGACGCGTCCGGCCTCCGCACCCCCGATCAAAGTGCCCCGCGGACGCGAAAGGGCCCCGCCGCGCGGCGGAGCCCCTTCTAATCGTCCCGGAGCCTGTCAGCCGTTACGGGCAGGCGTGGCGCTGACCGTCATTGCCGAGATAGGTCCCGGTGCGGCGGTCGTAGGACCGGAAGCGCTGGACGCAGTAGGCGACGTCCTCGCCGCTGGTCGCGACCTCCGGGGTGGCCTCGTAGCCCGTCGCGGCATAGCCGCCACCATAGGGCGCGTAACCGCCGTAATAGGCCGGCGCATAGCCGCTGGCGTAATAGTCGTCGCCGTAGTAGCCGCCATAGGCGCTGCCGAGGCCGTAGCCGATCCCGGCGCCGGCGAGACCCAGGCCGAGCCCGAGGCCGAGGCCGCCATAGCCGCGACGGTAGCCGTAGCCGCGCCCGGCATAGGCGCCACCCCGGTTGAACCCACCGCGGTTGAAGCCGCCGCGATCACCCCGGAAGCCGTTGCCGGCAGCGAGGCCCGCCCCGGCACCGACGGCACCGGCGCCCACGCCGATGGTCCCGCCGCGGTTGAACCCGCCGCGGTTGAAGCCACCCTGCGCGAGGCCGCCGCGGAACCCGCCGCCGCCGAAGTTGCCCCCGACATTGCCGCCGCGGAACCCGCCGCCCTGGGCGAGACCACCGCGGAAGCCACCGCCGCCGAAGTTGCCGCCGCGGAATCCGCCGCCACCCAGGCCGCCGCCGTGGAACCCGCCGCCACCGCCACGGAAACCACCACCGCCGCCCGGACGTGCGTCCGCTGAGGCGGGAATCATCGAGAGGGCCCCGACCAGGGCGGCCGATGCCAGGAGTATGCGCTTCATGGGAGAACCTGTCGTTCGCATGCCGATCCCGAGGATCGAACTTCTGGTAAAGGAACGCGGGGCCTGACGATAAAGTTCGTTTCAGGCCCTATTCCGTCTCAGTTCGTCGGGCCGGCGATTGACAAAACGGCCGCCGACCTCGAATCTGGAAGCATTCCGAGGGGAGCTCCGAGTGCGGGGGCTGAGATTGGGCGCGACGCCCTGACCCTTGAACCTGATCCGGTTCGTACCGGCGGAGGGACGGGAATTCCAAGACGCGGCGCGCATGTTCAGGCGTCGTCCCATCCGACACCGCCGTTCGCGAGTCCGGATCGTCTCCCACGCCAGGAGCGAACCCGATGAATGCACCCGTTCTTCCGAAGGATCTGCCGCAGGGGCAGGCGCCCACGGTGACCACCGGCCCGATCATGGGCTCGCGCAAGGTCTACGCGGCG
This sequence comes from Methylobacterium sp. Leaf88, assembly GCF_001422795.1. NCBI lineage: Bacteria > Pseudomonadati > Pseudomonadota > Alphaproteobacteria > Hyphomicrobiales > Methylobacteriaceae > Methylobacterium > Methylobacterium sp. Leaf88. The sequence goes on from NZ_LMMK01000055.1 coordinate 112,415, forward strand.
GTGGCCGGGCACGACGACATCCGGGTACCGTTCCGCGAGATCACCTTGAGCGATCCGAAGGAGGCGCCGGTGCGGGTCTACGATCCGTCGGGTCCCTACACGGAGACGGATGCGGGGATCGACCTCGGGGCCGGCCTTCCGCTGGTGCGCGAGCCCTGGATCGCCCGGCGCGGCTACGCCACCGTGACCCCGCGCGCGGTCAAGCCCGAGGACAACGGCTTCGTGCCCGAGGACAAGCTCGTGGCCCCGTGTCCGGCCACCCGCGAGATCCGCAAGGCCGCGCCCGGCCAGATGGTGACGCAGTACGAGTTCGCCCGCGCCGGGATCATCACCGAGGAGATGATCTACGTCGCGCACCGCGAGAACCTGGCGCGCGAGACGATGCTGGAGGGCGCTCAGGCGGCCCTGGCCGACGGCAACAGCTTCGGCGCCGCCCTGCCGGCCTTCATCACGCCGGAATTCGTGCGCGACGAGGTGGCCCGGGGCCGCGCCATCATCCCGGCCAACATCAACCACCCCGAGGTGGAGCCGATGGCGATCGGCCGCAACTTCCTCGTGAAGATCAACGCCAACATCGGCAATTCCGCCGTGACCTCGTCCGCCGCCGAGGAGGTCGAGAAGCTGGTCTGGGCGACCCGCTGGGGCGCCGACACGGTGATGGACCTCTCGACGGGCCGCAACATCCACAACATCCGCTCGTGGATCGTGCGCAACTCGCCCGTGCCGATCGGCACGGTGCCGATCTATCAGGCTCTGGAGAAGGTCGGCGGCGACCCGCTGAAGCTCGACTGGGAGGTCTTCAAGGACACCCTGATCGAGCAGGCCGAGCAGGGCATCGACTACTTCACCATCCATGCCGGCGTGCGCCTCGCCCACGTGCCGCTCACCGCCCGCCGGGTCACCGGCATCGTCAGCCGCGGCGGCTCGATCATGGCGCGCTGGTGCCTGGCCGGGCACCGCGAATCGTTCCTCTACGAGCGCTTCGACGAGATCTGCGACATCATGCGGGCCTACGACGTGTCGTTCTCGCTCGGCGACGGCCTGCGCCCCGGCTCCATCGCGGATGCCAACGACGCGGCCCAGTTCGCCGAGCTGGAGACCCTGGGCGAACTGACCAAGATCGCCTGGGACAAGGGCTGCCAGACCATGATCGAGGGCCCCGGCCACGTGCCGATGCACAAGATCAAGGTGAACATGGAGAAGCAGCTCGTGGAGTGCGGCGAGGCGCCGTTCTACACCCTCGGCCCGCTGACCACCGACATCGCCCCCGGCTACGACCACATCACGTCGGGCATCGGCGCCGCCATGATCGGCTGGTTCGGCTGCGCCATGCTCTGCTACGTCACCCCGAAGGAGCATCTCGGCCTGCCCAACCGCGACGACGTCAAGGAAGGCGTGATCACCTACAAGATCGCGGCCCATGCCGCCGACCTCGCCAAGGGCCATCCGGCGGCGCAACTGCGCGACGACGCCCTGTCGCGGGCCCGGTTCGACTTCCGCTGGGAGGACCAGTTCAACCTCTCCCTCGATCCCGACACCGCCCGCGCCTACCACGACGAGACCCTTCCGAAGGACGCCCACAAGGTCGCCCATTTCTGCTCGATGTGCGGCCCGAAGTTCTGCTCGATGAAGATCACGCAGGACCTGCGCGCCGAGGTGCTGGCGATGGAGGCGGCCGGCCAGGTGCTGGGCGAGGCCGCGCCCTTGAGCGCGGCCGAGCGCGAGGCCGGCATGGCGGCGAAATCGGCCGAGTTCCAGGCCGAGGGTGGCAAGCTCTACGTCGACGCGGCGGAGTAGGCCCCCGCGTCCCGGGCCGGCTGGTTTTCGCTGACCAGCCCGGGACAGGCATCGCGGGGAAGGACCGCCCGCGGTGCGTGGAATTCCAGAGGCGTGTGCGCGCGCGCGTCGTAGGCATCGGAGAGCGTGCCGATCATGACAACGGCCGCGGCATCGAAGTCGGGCGGCGTGCCCAGCGAAATCTCCCGCTCATAGTTCTCGTTCCGCCGGAACTGCACGAAGCCCAGCCGGTGAAGGGCCGCCTTCGCGGAGTCGGGCAGGACATCGCCAGACGCCTCCGGCCCCTGCGCACACCCGCCCGACGCGGCTTCGCAGCCCATCCGCGTATCCTCGTCGAAGAAGATGCACTGCACGTAGCGCTGATCCGTTCGGACGATGCTCACGGTGAGGAACCGATCCCGGGACGTGCTGCGCGGGCCGTGCAGGTGGATGCTGCTCAGCCGCGCGACCACTTCGCAGCGATGAGCCGCGACGAAGGCGGCGCGGCCGCGAGCGTCCGACGCGGCGTCCGAGGTCGGGACGTGGACGATCCCCGGCAGCGCCGCCGCGAACGGCCGCACCCGATTCCACGCCCGTCCGGTGGGGATCATTCCGATGGCCCTGCGTTTCCGTCCCGGACGGGCGTGCCCGATCGCGCGGAGTGCTATCACAGGTTGCGTGGCGCGGCATCGCCCCGGCGCGGTTCTCCCCCGTCGCGTCACGCGAACAGCCCGTGCACGAACCAGCGCGCGGGCGCCTCCATCGTGGGGAAGCCCTCGCGATAGACCCAGAGGCGGCGGCCGGCCTCGTCTTCGACCACGTAGTAGTCCCGCAGCGGACCCGGCGCCCGCCACCACTCGTCGGCGATGCGCTCGGGTCCGTCCGCATGGGCGACGTGGTGCAGGCGCCGGCGCCAGCGGAAGCGGTGCGGCGGCCCGTCGGGGGCCAGCGCGATGACGTCCTCGGCCGCTTCGCCCCGGCTGAGCAGCACCAGCGGGCGCGGCGGCAGGGGCGCGCGGGCTCCCGGATCGGGTCGGCCCGCCTGCGCGGGGAGGCTCGCGCGCCACGGCTCCACGGCCTCGGCCCGCTCGGGCAGGTGGGTCTGGCGAAACCCGAGGCGCATCATCCGCCGGCCGAGGCGCTGACGCAGGGCATCGCCCAGATGCTCGGTGCCTTCGCCCCCGCCGGGGGGCTCCATCAGGGCCGTCTGGCGTGCCGCGATCGGGCCCGTGGCGGTGACCTCGAGGCCCACCGTCTCGAAGCCGAAGCCGGCATCGAGGGCCGGGCCGAGGCGGTCGAGGCGCAGGGCGAGCAGGCGTCCGATCTGGGCCGGGCAGCGGGTCGGCAGGCTCAGGCCGAGGTCGAGGCTGCGCAGGATCCCATCGACGCGGGTCAGGGTCAGCCGTACGGCCCGGGCGCCGAGGCCGGCCGCTTCCAGCCGGGGGGCGATGCCCTCCATCAGACCCATGGCGGTGGCCACGATGGTTTCCGGCTGCCCGATCGGTTCGAGGAAGCCCCGCGCCGCCTGGAATTCGCGCGGGTCCTCGGCCGTGACCAGGGGTTCGGGCCGGTGTCCGAGGGCCTGGTCGAGGCGCAGCAGCAGGGTTTCGCCGAAGCGCCGGGCCAGCGGCGCCCGGGGCGCCGTGGCGAGGTCGCCGATCCGGCGCAGGCCGAGGCGGGCCAGGGCCTGCGCCGTGGCCCCATCGAGGCGCAGGGCCGAGACGGGCAGGGCGTGCAGGGCCTCCGCGTTGCAGCCCGGGGCCACGAGGCCGCCCCCGCCGTGGCGCGCCAGGGCGTAGGCGCAGGCCGGCGTGTCGGCGAGGGCGATCCGGGCCGGCATGTCGCGGGTCGACAGCCGCCGGGCGAGGTCTTCCAGCAGCGCGGCCTCGCCGCCGAACAGGTGGCTCGCCCCCGCGATGTCGAGGAAGAACCCGTCGCCGCCCTCCGCCGGGCCGTAGGAAGCGACGACGGGCGTGTAGCGCTTGGCCCACAGGCAGAGGCGGTGCAAGGCGGCGGCGTCGGCCTCTGGATCGGCCGGATGGACGGCGACCGGCGTCCCGATCCGGGCGCGGGCCCGGGCCAGGGTTTCACCGGGCACGAGGCCGAGGGCGCGGGCGGCGGAATCCACCGCCACCAGGCGCAGGCCGTTGGCCTCCATGGCGGCCACGACCATCGGGCCGCTGTCGCGGTCGCCGTCAGCCCGAGCGCTGGGCGCGCCGCTCGGGACGGACGCCGCCTGCGCCCGCCTCAGCCGCGTGACCGGCCAGTGCTCCAGCCAGACCGAAACGATGCGCGGCATGATCCCACTCCAGAAGCCAATGTCCGGTCCGCCCGTTGCGGCTCCGGTCGAGGGTCACCTGCCAGCACGGCCGCTCGATGCAGCCGAAGCGGTCGCGCAGGGCCTTGCCGGCGGCGACCCGCCAGCGTGTCGCCGCCACGTTGGGGCTCTCCGCCTCCGGTGGCCTCAGGACAAGGAGGAGCAGGTCGGTCCGGGCCGCCGCGAGGTGGAGCCGGCGGCTCTGGGCGAGGGGCAGGGCGGCATCGATGAGGCCCGCCACGGCCGCCAGCCCCTGCGCGCGCAGGGATTCCTCCAGGGCCCGGTAGGCGTCCCCGTCGCTCGCCACCTCGAACAGCAGCAGGCGGCCGGGATCGAGGCCGAGCCCGGCCAGCCCGTGCCCGTAGGGGAGGGGATGCCCCCGGCCCGCCACGAGCAGGGCCTCGCCGCGCACCCGGGCGAGGTGGCGCGCCACCAGCGCAAGGGCGAAGCCCAGCGCCGCCGGCTCGTCGCCCGCCTGCGCCGGGGCGATCTCGTGCAACTGACCGAGGGCGAGGCCGCCCTGTGCGAGGCGCGTATCGACGTCGTGGATGCCGAGGGGTAGGGCGCCCCGGAGGACGGATGCGCCTCCGCGATCGGCCACGAAGGCGCGCAGGGCCGCCAGATCCGGGGGCGCACCCGGATTCGCGGCATCCGGATTTGGTGGATCCGCCGGCAAAGTCTCGGTCTCGGCATCGGGAGGGTCTTCAGGGCTCTGTCTCATCGGCTCCGCTCCATCCCGCTACGCTAAGAACAAAACAGGAACACACTCAATCGGTTTCCGGGGGGATTCGGAATTTCGCCTGCCCACAGGGACTTGGCCTGTGGACGGCTGTGGACGCTTGTGGACGATGGTTTCCGGACCGGCCGATCCGCAGCGCTTGACCCTATAGCGAGGGCAGGGCAGCACTCCTCACCTGCCGCGCACAAGACGCGGATCAGCCGGGAGAACTCCATGCGTTTCGCTCGTGCCCTCGTGGTCCTGTCGGGCCTGATCACCGTCGCGGGCGGCCTCCCCGCCGCCGCGCAGACGGCGGCCCAGCCCCGGGGCGAGGCCAAGGCGCGCCGGCCCCAGGTCGTGTCGCAGCCGATCCAGGTCTACGATGCCCGCTTCGAGAACGGGGACCTGCGCATCTCCGGCAGCGTGCGCAAGCCCGGCACCGTGGTGGTGCTCGACGAGGACATCTCGATCATCGCCGACAGCCGGGGCCGCTTCGTCTTCCGCCTGCCTTACGTGCCCACCAACTGCATCGCCACCCTGAAGGCGGGCGAGGACGAGCGCGAGGCGGTCATCGCCAATTGCGGCCCCGCCGGCCAGCCCGGCTCGAAGGGCGAGACGGGGCAGAAGGGCGACACGGGTGACAAGGGCGAGACCGGCCCCGCCGGCCCGCAGGGCGTTGCCGGCTTGCCCGGTCCCCAGGGGCCCAAGGGCGAGCCGGGTGCCAAGGGCGAGCCGGGTGCCAAGGGCGAGGTCGGACCGAAGGGGGAACCCGGCCCCAAGGGAGAGACGGGTCCGAAGGGGGACGCCGGACCGAAGGGCGAGACGGGCGCGAAGGGGCCGGCCGGCGAGCGCGGCCCGGCGGGTCAGAAGGGCGAGCCCGGTCAGGCCGCCCTGGCGGCCGCCGCACCCGCATCCCCGTTCCGGGTGGTGCGCCAGGACACCTGCCCGGCCTCGGGCTGCGCGATCACCTGCGAGGGCACCGAGATCCTCGCCTCGGCCCTCTGCCTGAAGGGCGGCAGCGCCATCGTGACGGCGGGCGCCGACGGAACCTTGAGCGCGGCCTGCCCCACTGAGAGCCAGGGCCTCGTCGGCCTCTGCGCCCGGCGCTGAGGGGACAAACGACCCGGGCGATCGCCCCTCGCCGAAACGGAGCCGTCCGGTGTAAGGACGCGCTTCGTTTCGCGCCGAAGTCGATCCCACCCGTGTCGATACCGTCCATGCTCCCTGCCCCTGCCAGCCCCGTTCCCCGCGCCCGCGGGGTCGTCCGATGACCCTGGGCATCTGGGGCAAGCTCGGCGGGGCCGGCCTCGGCCTCGCCATCGGCGGTCCCCTCGGCGGCCTCGTCGGCGGGGTGGCCGGGCACTTCCTGGTCGACCGCGAGGGCGCGCTGTTCGGCACCACGCCGCGCGACGTGGTCTTCACCACCGGCCTCGTGGCCCTGGCCGCCAAGATGGCCAAATCCGACGGCGTGGTGACGCAGGCCGAGGTGGAGGCCTTCGCCAAGGTGGTGCAGGTGGACGAGCGCGCCCGGCCCGGCGTGCAGCGCCTGTTCGACCTCGCCAAGGGCACCGCGAACGGCTTCGAGGCCTATGCCCGGCAATTGGCCACCACCTTCCACGACGAGCCGGCCCTGCTGGAGGACGTGCTCGACGGCCTGTTCCACATCGCCAAGGCCGACGGCGCCATCCACGAGGCGGAGGAGCGCTACCTGCGGGCGGTGGCGGAGACCTTCGGCTACGACGAGGCCGCGTTCCGCCGCATCGCCGCCCGCCACGTCCGGCTCTCCGACGATCCCTACCTCGTCCTCGGCCTCGACCACGACGTCGACGATGCCGGGCTGAAGGCCGCCCACCGGGCCCTGGTGCGGGAGAACCATCCCGACCGGGCCATCGCGCGCGGCCTGCCGCCGGAGGCGGTGGCCATCGCCACCCGCCGGCTCGCGGCCATCAACGCCGCCTATGACCGGATCAGCGCCGAGCGGGGCCTCACGTGAAACCGACGCCCGAGAGCGCCGTCGCCACCAGCGTCCACCCGTCGCCGAATCACGGCGAGCGGCGGTCCGGCCCGGTGGATCTCCTCATCCTGCACTATACCGGCATGGAAAGCGCGGCCGTCGCCCTGCAGCGCCTTGCCAACCCCGTGGCGGAGGTCTCGGCCCATTACGTGGTGCTGGAGGACGGCCGCGTGGTGCAGATGGTGCCCGAGGGACGCCGGGCCTGGCATGCGGGCCAGGGCTCCTGGGCCGGGCTCAGCGACGTGAATTCACGCTCCCTCGGCGTCGAGATCGTCAATGGCGGCCATGCGGGCGGCCTGCCGGCCTACCCCCCGGCACAGATCGAGGCCGTGATCGCCCTGTGCGGCGATCTCGCCAAGCGCTGGAGCCTCGCTCCGCACCGGATCCTCGCCCATTCCGACATCGCCCCCGAGCGCAAGGAGGACCCGGGCGAGCACTTCCCCTGGGAGACCCTCGCCCGCGCCGGCATCGGCCACTGGGTGCCGCCAACCCCGATCCGCGACGGCCGCTTCTTCGCGCAGGGCGATGCCGGGCCGCCGATCGAGGCGCTGCAGGCGATGTTCGCCCTCTACGGCTACGACCTGCCGGTGAGCGCCACCTTCGATGCCCGCATGGGCGCGGTGGTGGCGGCGTTCCAGCGCCACTTCCGTCCGGCCCGCATCGATGGTGTCGCCGACGCCTCGACGATCACGACCCTGCGGGACCTGATCGCGGCGCTGCCGGGACGGTAGGGGACGAGAGGGCGCGCTTCCGCTCGCGTCCTCCTGCGGAAGAGGGTGGGCGCGGAGCCCCGGGAGAGGAAGGCGCCTGCGCCAGGGCCGACGGGCACTTCGCGGGCGTGCGGCCTGCGATCCCGCTCGGGTAAGCCGGGAGATCCCGGCTCACCTCTGGGAGCCGGCTCAGGCCCGGTGCTGTACCGCCCCGCCGCCCTGCCCGTGCGCCTCTTCCGTCACCGAGCCGCGGGTGCGCCACAGGCTGTAGGCGATGCCCGCGATGAGGAACACGACGGTGACCGCGAGGGAGACCCACGGCGGCACGTGGACGAGGTCGAAGGTGTCGGCGACCACGATCTTGCCGCCGATGAAGATCAGGATGAAGGCCAGCGCCGTCTTGAGATAGGCGAAGCGGTCTACCATCGCGGCCAGGGCGAAGTAGAGCGCGCGCAGGCCGAGGATCGCGAAGATGTTCGAGGTGTAGACCACGAAGGTGTCGGTGGTGATGGCGAAGATCGCCGGCACGCTGTCGACGGCGAAGATCACGTCGGCGCCGTTCACGAGAATGAGCGCCAGGGCCAGGGGCGTCAGCCAGAGGGCGGTCTTGCCGGTCTTCGGGTCGGGCTTGCGCACGACGAAGTGCTGCCCGTGCAGCTCGGGCGTGATGCGCAGGACCCGCTGCAGGAACCGGACGGCCCGGTTCTCGCGGATGTCGCCCGGCTCCTCGTCCTTCGAGAGCAGCATCTTGAGGCCGGCGAAGATCAGGAAGGCGGCGAAGATCGACAGCACCCAGGCGGCCTGGTGCACGAGGGCCGCGCCGAGGCCGATCATCAGCCCGCGCAGCAGGACGGCCGCGAGGATGCCCCAGACCAGGACCCGGTGCTGGGCGGCGCGGGGGATGCCGAGCGCCGTGAGGATGACGGCGATCACGAAGACGTTGTCCATCGACAGCGACTTCTCGACCACGAGGCCGGCGACGTATTCCTGGCCCGCCTGGGGCCCGAGATACCACCAGACCCAGCCGCCGAAGATCATGCCCAGGGTAAAGTAGAACAGCGTGAGGAGCAGGCTCTCCTTCACGCCGATCTCGTGATTCTTGTCGCGATGCAGGAGTCCGAGATCGAAGGCCAGCAACCCGGCCACGAGGGCGTGGAACCCGAGCCACATCCACACGGGCTTGCCGAGCCACTCGTAATACAGAAAATCAACCATGACGCAGGACCGTCGATGCTTCTTGAGGAGAGAAAGCATCGGCTCCGACATCACGGAACGCATCATGCAGCATCCCGCCAGAGGGGCCCGCAGCCGATGAGGCGCAGTTGGGACTCTGAACCGGGCGAATCAAGGGCATCGGGCCGTCACGCTTGACAGGGCCGGCCCCCGGCGGCTTCCCAAAGCGCATGACTGACAGCGAACGCAACGGCCGCGAGGCTCGCGGCCCCGCGGTGATCGGGGCCGGCCCGGCCGGCCTCGCGGCGGCGGAGGTGCTGGCGCAGGCCGGCCACGGCGTGACCCTCTACGACCGGATGCCGAGCGTGGGGCGAAAATTCCTCATCGCCGGACGCGGCGGGCTCAACCTCACGCATTCCGAGCCGCTACCGGCCTTCCTGGCGCGCTACCAGCCGGCTGAGGACGCCCTCGCCGGGGCGATCGCGGCGTTTCCGCCGAGCGCCCTGCGCGCCTGGTGCGACGACCTCGGCCAGCCGACCTTCGTCGGGTCGAGCGGCCGCGTCTTTCCCGAGGCCTTCAAGGCCTCGCCGCTGCTCCGGGCCTGGCTCCAGCGCCTCGACGGGCTGGGCGTCCGCATCCGCACCCGCCACCGCTTCACCGGCTGGTCGGACGCGGGCGGGCCGGTCTTCGAAACCCCGGACGGACGGGTCGAGGCCGCGCACCGCCCGGTGCTCCTGGCTCTCGGCGGCGCGAGCTGGCCGCGCCTCGGCTCCGATGGGGCCTGGGTGCCCCTGCTCGAACGGGACGGCATCGCGGTGGCGCCCCTCAAGCCCGCCAATGTCGGGTTCACCGTGGCCTGGTCGCCGGTCTTCTCCGCGCGCTTCGCCGGCACGCCCCTGAAGCGGATCGCCCTCAGCCTCGAGGGCACCCGCGTGCGCGGCGAGGCCGTGATCAGCGCCGACGGGATCGAGGGCGGGGCGATCTACGCCCTCGCACATCGAATCCGGGCCGCCACCGAACGCGGCGAGGCCCGGCTGGAGATCGATCTCCGGCCGGACGTGGAGGAGGCCGCGCTGGCACGGGCGCTCCGCGATCCGAAACCCGGGCTCTCCCTCGCCAACCGCCTGCGCAAGGCCGCGGCGCTGACGCCCGTGGGGATCGGCCTCCTGCGCGAGGCGGCGCACCCGCTGCCCGCGGCCGCCGAGGCCCTGGCGGCCCTGATCAAGGCGGTACCGCTCCGTCTCCTGGCGCCGCGCGGCCTCGACCGGGCGATCTCCACGGCGGGCGGGGTCCGCTTCGGCGACGTCGATGCCGGCTTCATGCTCGTCCGGCGGCCCGGCACCTTCGTGGCCGGCGAGATGCTGGACTGGGAGGCCCCGACGGGGGGCTACCTCCTCCAGGGGGCCTTCGCCTCGGGCCGCGCGGCTGCGGCGGGCATGCTGGCCTGGATCGCGCGGGACGCCGCCCGAGGCGCGTGATTCGCCGTCTCACGAAAAAGGCTCCCTCTCGGGGGAGAGGGAGCCTGATGGTCCGGCGCGGCCGTTCCGGGCCGCGCGGTGCCGGGTCTCAGCGGCAGTACACGTCGCCGTAGGCGTCGCGGTAGGTGCCGTAGGGGCAGCGCGGGGCGGTGGAGGCGCCGACGATGGCACCGCCGGCACCGCCGATGGCGGCACCCGCGAGCGCGCCGCCGGCGCGGCCGGTGGCGGCACCGCCGATGGCGGCACCGGCGAGGGCGCCGAGGCCGGCGCCGCCGAGGGCGCGGTCCTGCGGGGTGTTGCAGGCGCCGACCGAGAGGGCGAGAGCACCCGCGAGGGTGGCGGCGATGAGCTTCTTCATGGTTCCGAGACTCCCTTGTGCGTCGTCGTGACCCGGCCTTCGGCCGTGATGTTCGTGCCGCCCGAGCTTAAGCATTCCGCGCGAGAAATGCACGCGAAACGGCTCAGGTTCCGTCCTGCCTTTCCGTTTCGTCGAAAAACCCTCTAGTGATGCGCCGATCAGGGCCCATCCGGGCGGCGCCGTCCGCCCATCCCGCCGCGAGGACTCCATGCAGCGCGCCACCGCCATCGTCCGCAAGGTCGCCGTCCGCGCCGATGCGATCGTCGACACGATCGTGCTCGACCATGCCGCCCGGCAGGCCCCCCCGGACAGCCTGACCGGGGAAGGCGGGCTGAGCCTGACCCTCGCGCTCGCGAAGGCGGCGGCCTTCGAGGACGGCGATGCCCTGCGCCTGGAGGACGGGCGCCTCGTCGCGATCCGCGCCGCCGGCGAGCCGCTCCTCGAGGTCCGTGCCGAGAACCCGGCCCGGCTCCTGCGCCTCGCCTGGCAGCTCGGCGGCAGCCACGTGCCGGCCGAGATCGCCGCCGAGGTGCTCTACGTGCCCCGCAGCGCCGCCGAGTTGGTGCGCGGCCAGGGCTGCGCCGCCACGCCGGTCACCCGCGCCTTCAAGCCCGAGCGCGCCGCCCACGACCACAGCCAGTGCGGCCACGATCATCACGATCACGGGCACCACGCGCACGACCACGCGGATCACGACCACGGCCATACCCATGCGGGGCATGACCATGATCACGGCCATGATCACGCGCACACCCATTCCCATGGGCACGATCATGCCCACGCGCACGATCATGCCAAAGACCCTGCCAAAGAGCACGGCGCGCACGGCCACGTGCACGGGCCGGACTGCAAGCACGACCACTGAGCGGAGCCGCCTCGCGTTGAAGCCGGCGGCGCGGACCGTTATGTCCGCCGGATGATCGCCCGCGACCTCCGCTTCTCCGTCGCCCCCATGATGGACTGGACCGACCGTTACTGTCGGGCCTTCCACCGCACCCTGTCGCGGCACGCCCGCCTCTACACCGAGATGGTGACCACCGGGGCGGTCATCCACGGCCCGCGCGACCGGCTGCTCGGCTTCGACGCGCTGGAGCACCCGGTGGCGGTGCAGCTCGGCGGCTCAGACCCGGCCGACCTCGCGCACGCCGCCCGCATCGCCGAGGATTTCGGCTACGACGAGGTCAACCTAAACGTCGGCTGCCCGTCCGACCGGGTTCAGGACGGGCGCTTCGGCGCCTGCCTGATGCGCGAGCCCGCCGTGGTGGCCGACTGCGTCGCCGCCATGAAGGCGGCCGTGTCGGTGCCGATCACGGTGAAGTGCCGCATCGGCGTCGACGACCAGGACCCCGAGCGGGCCCTCGACGCCCTCGCGGACGCCGTGGTCGCGGCCGGCGTCGACGGCCTCGTGGTGCATGCCCGCAAGGCCTGGCTCCAGGGCCTGTCGCCCAAGGAGAACCGCGACGTGCCGCCCCTCGATTATCCGCGGGTGGCCCGGCTGAAGCGGGCCCATCCCACGCTGCCCATCGCCATCAACGGCGGCATCGCCACCCTCGCGGACGCGGTCGCCCGTCTGGCGGAGGTCGACGGCGTCATGATCGGCCGGGCCGCCTACAGCGACCCAGCGATCCTCCTCGACGTCGATCCGGTCCTGTTCGGCGAGCCCGCCCCGGCGGCCGACCCGTTCGCCGCGATCGCGGCCTTCGAGCCCGTCCTCGCCGGAATGCTGCAGGAGGGCGTGCGCCTGCACGCGGTGACCCGACACATGCTCGGCCTGTTCAACGGCCGCCCGGGCGCGCGCGCCTATCGCCGCCATCTCTCCACCTTCGGCCTCCAGCCCGAGGCCGGCCTCGCGACCCTGCGGGAGGCAGTGAATCGGGTCTCCCGCGGCGGTCAGGCTTCCGATCCGGCCATTCCGGACAGGGACGGGGCACAGGATGCCGCCTGAGCCTTCCCGTCCGGGCCTTTATAACTAGAAGCGGGCGTCTTCTTGTTTGCTGGCGCAATATTCAGGAAGTGCATTGGGGTTGTTGCTGATATGGCACGCAAGATCACAGCTTAGATTGTGACATCATTATGAACAATTTGCGGCTGTAGTTTTCGGTATTTCAACCATCGATCCGACCAGCGGATTCGATGGGGCGAACGATGCGATTCCAATACAGTGTTTCGAGTGCGGCCATCATTCTCGCGGCATCGGGTATAGCCTCTGCGCAGGCACAGACCGCGACTATCACGCCGTCCAATGCCAATGTGCTGAACCTCCTCGCACCGTTCCTGTCCCTGAACGCCAGTGCGATTGGCCAGGCGACGCTGCAAGGCAACCTCTCGCAAGCCATCGCCATCAACAACCAGTCGACGCCGGACCAGCGCGCCCTCGCCATCAGCGGCAAGGCCCTCCCGGGCGGCACCCCCTTCCTCGGCTCGATCACCCTGGTCGACGGATCGGTGGTGAAGCTCGGACCGGCCGACAATCTGGCCGGCGGCCTCCCGCTCCAGGCCATCCAGAGCAATCCGGGAATGCCGGGCACGATCAACCCGATCCAGCCGGTGGGCGGTTACGGCCCGGTGCTGGGTCCGCTCTATCAGCAGGGCATCCGCGCCAGCACGGACACGACGGGACCGCTGGCCCGGACTTTTGATTTCCTGAACCGGGCCTACAAGTTCACCAGCTCCGATCTGGGCGTCGCGAAGAACTACTTCGCCAACGGTGCGGCCAACAACCCGAGCGTGACGCCGGCCGGCTATGTCCCGGTTCCCGCCGTCGCGCCTGCCGGATACACGCTGCCCCGCTTCAACGGGCTGCCCAACACGACGACGAGCGTCCTCGATATCGCTGCCGGCGTGACCAACACGCAAGACGGACAGGACGTCTACGGGAGTTCGCGCCCGGTCCAGGTCCGTCCGAAGGGCATCGACCCGTTCGATCCGACCTCGATCAATGGCCTGACCACCAACCCTTCGTTCCCCAGCGGCCACACCAATTACGGGATTACCGACTCGATTCTGCTCGGCATGCTGACGCCGTCGCTCTACCAGAGCATGCTCATGCGCGGCTCGGAATACGGCGACAGCCGCATCGTGCTCGGCGTCCATTATCCGCTCGACATCATCGGAAGTCGCGCCTTCTCGGCTTATAATCTCGCGCAGGCCTTCACCAACCCGGCCTATATCGACAATGCCGCCACCACCGGCACGGCCATCAACCTGACCTCGCTCTTCACCCAGGCCCAGGGCGAACTCCAGAGCTACCTGTCGGCCGGCTGCGGCGCCGCCGTCGCGACCTGCGCCACGAGCGCGGCCAACACGGGGGGCAACCCCTATCTCCCGTCCGCCGCCAATCAGGCCTTGTACCAGTCGCGCCTGACCTATGGTTTGCCGGTCCTCACCTTCGCCGAGGCGCCGCGCGAAGCCGCACCTGCCGGCGGGCCGGATGCCGCCATTCTGCTTGCGCCTCTGTATGGCGGTAGCAGCAGCGCGGCCGCGCAGATCGCGCCGAAAGGCGGCCTCTATGGCGCGCTCCAGGACAGCACGATCAATCAGATCATCGTCAACACCGAGACGAACGCGCTCAGCGCCTTCTACGGCATGCCGCTGAGCTACTGGGCGCGCATCGACCTCTACAGCGCCGCCGGCTACTTCCGGAACGTCGTCGGCACGCTGTCGATGGCCGCGAGCGACCGTGTCGCCACCGACGTCACCATCGGCCAGACCGGGGCCCTCTATGCCAACGGCACCATCGCGGGGACCGTCACGGTGGGCACGGGCGGTCTTCTCGGCGGCACCGGCACGATGGGCGGGCTCGTGGCCCAGTCCGGGGCCGTGGTGGCGCCGGGCAATTCCATCGGCACCCTGAACGTGGCCGGCAACGCCGCCTTCGCCGCCGGCACCACCCTCCGGGTCGAGGCCAACGCCGCCGGCCAGGCCGACCGCCTCGCCGTGACGGGGACCGCGACGCTGTCGGGCGGCACCGTCCAGGTGCTGGCGGCCGACGGCGCCTACGATCCGCGCACCCGCTACACCGTCCTGACCGCCGGCGGCGGCGTGCAGGGCCAGTTCTCCGGCGTCACCGCCAACTTCGCCTTCCTGACGCCCACCCTGGGCTATGGCGCGAACGCGGTCGACCTGACCCTGACCCGCAACGACGTCGCGTTCTCCACCATCGCCCAGACCCGCAACCAGGGCAGCGTCGCCGACGCCATCCAGGCGGCCGGGGCGGGCGCCGCCCTCTACGGCCGCACCGTCGGGCTGAGCACGCCCGAGGCCCGCGCCGCCTTCGGGGCGCTCACCGGTGACATCCACGCCAGCGCGGCCGGCGCCCAGTTCGAGACCGCCTTCTTCGTGCGCGAAGCGATCCTCGACCGCCTGCGCTGGGGCGCGGGCGAGGCCACCGACTACGGCGCCCTTCCGGCGACCTACACCGCCGACCTGCCGGGCCGGGCCGCCCCGGTGGTGCCCGTGCCCATGCGGGTGCTCGATCCGCAGGTGTTCGGGCTCTGGGGCCAGGGCTTCGGCAGCTTCGGCCAGGTCCGCGGTGACGGCAATGCCGCGTCCCTGGCGCGCCAGACCTCCGGCTTCGTGCTCGGCGCCGATCTGCGCCTCGAAACCGGCTTCCGCCTCGGGTTCACGGGCGGCTACACGCTGACCAGCCTCGACAGCGCCGGACGGCTCGCCACCGGCACGATCGAGAGCGGCTTCGGCGGCGTCTATGGCGGCTTCGCGCGGGGGGCCTTCGCCCTGCGCCTCGGCGCGGTCTATGCCGATCAGGCGAGCCGCCTGCGCCGGGCGGTGACCTTCGCGGGCGTCTCCGACAGCGACACGGCCCGCATCGGCGGCTCCACCGTGCAGGGCTTCGGCGAAATCGGATACCGGATCGTGCTGGGTGCGGCGCCGGCGCTCGCGCTCCAGGCGTCCGCCCTGCAGCCGACCTACCTCGAGCCCTTCGTGGGCGGGGCCTACGTGTCGATCGGGCGCGACCGCTTCGCCGAGACCGGGGGGCTCGCCGCCCTGACGGGCGCGGCGCAAACCACCGAGGTGGCGACCTCCACGGTGGGCGTGCGCGGCCAGACCAGCCTGGACCTGGGCCTGGGCTCCGGGGCGCCGGTGTCCCTGCACGGTCTGATGGGCTATCGCCGGGCCTATGGCGACGTGGTGCCGAAGGCGCTCCTCGGCTTCGGCACCGGTCCGAGCTTCCTCGTGGCCGGCACGCCGATCGGCCGGGACGCGCTGGTGGCCGAGGCCGGCCTCGACGTGCGGGTGGACCGCGCCACCACCCTGGGCGTGGCTTATACCGGCCAGGTCGGCGAACGCGCCCAGGACCACGCGGTGAAGGGCAGCTTCACCTACCGGTTCTGAGACGCGACCGGCCGGGTCGGAGACGCGAAGACGCCGCCCGCCCCGTCGGCCGGGCGGCGTCTCCTTTGGCGAAGAACCTCAGCGGCCGCGCAGCACCAGCCGGTCCCCGCGGACCTCGAAGGAAGCGAGGCGGTCGAGGAAGCTCATGCCGAGGAGGTTTTCGCGCAGGGCTCCCGGCCGGCTCACCAGGGCCGGGACCCGCCGCGCGACGATACCCCCGACCCGGAGGCTGTCGAGGAAGGCCGGGGCCGCCACGGTGACGCCGTTGGCGGTGGAGACCCGGACGCTGAATTCGGACTCCGCCGGGCGGATGCCGAGGGCGGCCGCGCTCTCGGCGGTGAGCACCACGGAGCTGGCGCCGGTGTCGAACTGGAAGCCTTGGGGCTGGCCGTTCACCTCGGCCCGGACGTGGAAGTTGCCGTCGCTGCGCCGGGTGATCGTCACCGTGCCGTCCGACCCCGTTACCGCGCTGCCGGGGCGCAAGGCCCCGAGCATCCGGTCGCCGATGATCCGGGCGTCGTCGCGGTAGGCGTAGCCGGCCACCAGGGCGGCCCCAAGGGCGCCCCAGAGCAGCAGGGCCGTCAGGTTCGCGCTCATGCGGCCCCGGAACTGGTGCCAGAATCCCGCCGCCACCACGGCGAGGAGGCCGGCGCTCATGGCGAGCTGGGCAAACTGGTCCGGCTCCATCCCGGCGATGCGCTGGGTGTCATCGGACAGGAGCAGCACCGCCAGGGCGCCGCCCAGGATGAGCAGTCCGACCAGGATCATGACGCCGCCGGGGCCGGGACCCGGGTCGGGAAGGCGTTCCGCAGGCGTGCGTCGAGCGTGGCCATCACCGCCCGGCGCTGGGGCTCCGACATCGAGCCCCAGAGGGCGATCTCGTCGCGGGTCCGGCCGCAGCCCTCGCACAGGCCGGTGGCCGCATCAAGGAGGCAGAGCTTCGTGCAGGGGCTGGAGGGTTTGGGGCGGAGCTGGGTCATCGCCCCTGTCCATGCCAGGGCCATGGCGTCCGGATCAAGTCCGGCCGCGGATCAGGCGGGGACCGCCGCCAGGAGACCGATGAGGGCGGCGATCTCGGCCGCCTGCTGGGCGGCACCGACCACGTCGCCGCTCTGCCCGCCGATCATCCGTCGCGCCAGGGCGGTGACCGCGAGGGACGCGCCGAGGCCGAGGCCGAGCATCAGGACGAGGCCGGGCACCGGAAGGCCGAGGACCAGGGCCACCAGGGCGACGAGGAGGGTGAGGCCCCCGGCGGTGGCCAGGGTCCGCCGGCTCGGACGTCCCACGGCGGCGCCGGCTCCGTCCGCACGGGCGGGCGGCAGCAGGGCGAGGGGCGCCAGGGCGGCGCTGCGCGAGAGCGCGGCGGCCAGCAGCAGGGCCGGAGCCGCCAGGAGCTCGACCCGGTCGAGGAGCGTCGCCAGGGCGCCGATCCGCAGGGCCAGGGACAACATCAGGGCGACGCCGCCATAGGCGCCGATGCGGCTGTCGCGCATGATCTCCAGGCGCCGGGCGGGTGTGGTCCCGCCGCCGAATCCGTCGGCGACGTCGGCGAGGCCGTCCTCGTGCAGGGCCCCCGTCACCAGGACGCCCGCCGTCACCGCGAGGGCGGCGGCGAGGAAGGGCCCGAGGCCGAGGCCCCAGGCGGCGAGCAGCACCCCGGCTCCGGGCAGGCCGAGGAGGAAGCCCGCCAGGGGCAGCATCCGGGGGAGGGTGCGGAAGTCCGGGACCGCGTGCGGGTCGCCCTCGCCGGGCAGCGCCGGCACGGGCAGGCGGGAGTAGAAGCGCAGGCAGCCCGCCAGGTCGTAGGCCAGGCGGGCCCCCGGAAACGCGGGTTCGGCCTCCTCGTTCATCGCGACCCTGCCTCGCCTTCACCACCCGTGCCCGGAGCGTTATAGCTCCCGCGACGGGCGGCCCGCTATCCTGGCACCGGGGCCGGCCACCGGAATCGCTCCATGACCTCCGAGACGACCGCCCCCGACAGCCCCTTCGGCGACATCCGCCGCCTCGTCGAATCCCTGCCGGGGCCGGACCGGGACGCGGTGGCGATGGTGGCCGAGCGCGACGCCACCCTGACCAAGCCCGCCGGCTCCCTGGGGCGCCTGGAACATCTCGTCTCCTGGCTCGCCGCCTGGCAGGGCAAGGGCCAGCCGAGCCTCGACCGTCCCCTCGTCTGCGTCTTTGCCGGCAGCCACGGCGTCACCGCCCGGGGCGTCTCGGCCTTCCCGGATGCGGTGAACCGCCAGATGCTCGACAATTTCGCGGCCGGCGGCGGGGCGATCAACCAGATCTGCGCCGCCTACGGCCTGGGCTTCAAGGTGTTCGACCTCGCCATCGACATGCCCACGGGCGACATCACGGTCGGGCCGGCCTTCGACGAGAAGGCCTGCGTCGCCACCATGGCGTTCGGGATGGAGGCGGTGGCCGCCGGGACCGACTGCCTGGCGCTCGGCGAGATGGGCATCGGCAACACCACCGTGGCGGCGGCGATTTACGCGGCCCTCTACGGGGGAGAGGCCGCCCATTGGGTCGGGCGCGGAACGGGCGTCGACGCGGCGGGGCTCGCCCGCAAGGTCGCGGCCGTGGAGGCGGCCCTCGCCCAGCATGCCGGCCACCTCGACGATCCCCTGGAGATCCTGGCGCGCCTCGGCGGCCGCGAGATCGCCGCCATGGCGGGGGCGATCCTGGCGGCCCGCCTGCAGCGGGTGCCGGTGGTGCTCGACGGCTACGTGGCGACCGCCGCCGCCGCGCTCCTGCACCGGCTCGACCCGACGCTCCTCGACCATTGCCTCGCCGGGCACGTCTCGGCGGAGGGGGCCCATGCGGACGTGCTGGAGCGCCTGGGCCTCGTGCCGCTGCTGGCCCTCGGGATGCGCCTCGGCGAGGCCTCCGGCGCGGCCCTGGCCCTGGGCCTCCTCAAGGGCGCGCTCGCCTGCCACCGGGACATGGCGACCTTCGCCCAGGCCGGGGTCTCGGAGCGCAGCGCGGGCTGACGCCCTCAGGCGGCCCGGGCACGCTTCTCGGCGGGGGCGGCCTGGGATTCCCCCGGCACTTCCAGCGCCGGCAGGGTCTCCATCACGCGGCTCGCGGGGAAGATCACCACGACCTCGGTGCCCTCGCGGGGCTTCGACTTCAGCTGGAAGTTGCCGCCGTGCAGGTCGACGAGGCCCTTCACGATGGGCAGGCCGAGACCCGAGCCCTGCTCGGCCGTCTTGATCGCCAGCGACCCGCGTCCGAAGGACGACATCACGGTGCCGATCTCGTCCTCGGGGATGCCGGGGCCGCTGTCCTTCACGCTGACGTACTGGCCCCCGGACGAGGTCCAGCCGACCTTGATGGTGATCTCGCCCCCCGGCGGCGTGAACTTCACCGCGTTCGACAGGAGATTCAGCACGATCTGGCGCAGGGCCCGTTCGTCGGCCCAGAGCCGGGGCAGGCTGCCGTCGATGAACTCGTGGACGACCTGGTTCTTGCCGCGGGCGCGCAGGCCCATCATGTGGCGGCACTCCTCCACGGCGTGGCCGAGCTGAACCGCCTCCTCGTTGAGCTCGTAGCGCCCGGCCTCGATGCGCGAGAGGTCGAGGATCTCGTTGATCAGGTTGAGGAGGTGCATCCCGCTGTCGTGGATGTCGGAGGCGTATTCCTTGTACGAAGGCGCGACGTGGACGCCGAACACCTCGTTCTTCATCACCTCGGAGAAGCCCAGGATGGCGTTGAGCGGCGTGCGCAGCTCGTGGCTCATGGTGGCCAGGAAGCGGGACTTGGCGAGGTTGGCCTCCTCGGCGCGGCGGCGGGCCTCGTCGGAATTGGCCTTGGCCTGCTCGAGCTCGCCGAAGATCGAATCCTTCTCCGCCTGGGATTGCAGCGCCTCCACCGTGGAGGCGTAGACGCGGCGCCCGAGGCCGAGGAAGAACAGCTGCGCGCCGACCACCATGGTGACCAGCATCATCGTGTTCATGTCCTGGGACACCGCCAGGAGCGAGAGGGCGGCGATGCACAGGGGCACCAGGGCGGCCCCGGCGGCGGCCGGCAGGGTCGCGGCCAGCATCGTCGCCATGGCGGCCACGATGACGAGGCCGAACAGCACGAAGGTCCGCGCCCCGGAGGCGCCGACCAGCACCATCATCGCCCAGGCCGTGCTCTGGAGGAACTCCGCGGCCATGAAGGTGCGGCGCCAGCTCCGCACCGAGACGAGGTCCGGGTCCTGGGCCAGGAAGCGGCGCGTGAGCAGCTTGGAGACCGTCACCGTCGCCAGGAGGCACAGCCCCCAGCCCGCCGCGAGGGCCGGCGGGGTCCAGACCGCCGCGATCCCCGCCACCGCGAGGCCGAGCAGCGCCAGGGGGATGACCGCGCCCGATCGGTACTGCGCGTAGACCCGGATCAGCTCGTAGTCGAAGGCACGTTCCAGCCCGCTCGTCGAGGTGAGCTTCTCCCGCGCCGATCGCATGTCGCGCGCCACCTCGCGTCGACGGGCCGCCTCCTGGGCGGAGGGGCCGCGGCCGCGCTGAATCATCTCGGCAGTCAGGTCGGTCATCACCGTCGCGAGGAGTCGGAGGGGGCGTCGCGGTCGAGATCGGGACCGCGGAGAGGCCGGGATACAACCGCTCGGAACCTGCGCCGGATATGTTAAGAAGCGCCTGCCGGAACCGGGCGGATTGTCGGAATCCGCATCACGGCGGCGGCCTGTGAACAGGATTCCGGCAAGGATTTCAGGGGCGCTTGGCCACGGTGCGGCGATGGAATGCGGTCTGCCGGGGTGTGCTGCCGCACATGGTTACGATCAAGCAACGCTTAGCCTCGTTCCAAACTGCAATCGGGAGGCCGAGATGCTGAAACTCACCGTCAACGGGGTCTCCCACGAGGTCGATGCCGACCCGGAGATGCCGCTCCTCTGGGCGCTGCGCGACCACCTCAACCAGACCGGCACCAAGTACGGCTGCGGCATCGCCCAGTGCGGCGCCTGCACGGTCCATCTCGACGGCCAGCCCGTCCGCGCCTGCCAGACCCGCATCGGCGATGTGGGCGCGGCCCAGATCACCACCATCGAGGGCGTCTCCGGCAAGGTCGCCGAAGCGGTGCGCACCGCCTGGCGCGGCCTCGACGTGGTCCAGTGCGGCTACTGCCAGTCCGGCCAGATCATGTCGGCGATCGGCCTCCTGTCCGGGAACCCGAAGCCCACCGATGCCGACATCGACGGGGCCATGGATGGCAACGTCTGCCGCTGCGGCACCTACCAGCGCATCCGCGCGGCGATCCACGAGGCGTCGCGAACCCTCGCCTGAGCCTCAGGCCCGCCGCGACCCCGAATTCCCGATCTTTCCGACTCTCGCGTCTGAACTGGAGCCCCCCATGCTGAAGGTCCGTCAGGCCGCCCCGCCCGTGCCGTCCCGCCGCGCCTTCCTGGGCGGCGCCACCGTGGCCGCCGGGGCCCTCGTCATCGGCTTCACCCTCGACCCGGCGAAGTTCGCCCAGGCCGCCCCCGGCCCCGACCTCTCGGCCCTGCCGCCGATGCCGAACGCCTTCGTGCGGATCGCCGCCGACGACACCGTGACGGTGGTGATCAAGCACCTCGACATGGGCCAGGGCAACACCACCGGCCTCGCCACCATCCTGGCCGACGAGCTCAATGCGGACTGGGCCACCATCCGCACCACCTTCGCGCCGGCCGACGCCACGCTCTACAACAACTTCGCCTTCGGCCCCGTCCAGGGCACCGGCGGCTCCACCGCCATCGCCAATTCCTGGGTCCAGCTGCGCAAGGCGGGGGCGGCCGCCCGCGCCATGCTGGTGGCGGCGGCCGCCGAGCGCTGGACGGTCCCGGCCTCCGAGATCACGGTCGAATCCGGCACGGTGCGCCACGCGGCCTCGAACCGGCAGGCCCGGTTCGGCGAACTCGCGGAAGCCGCCGCGGCTCAGCCGGTGCCGAAGGAACCGCGCCTCAAGGAGGCGAGCCAGTTCACCCTCATCGGCAAGAAGGTGCCGCGGACCGATTCGGTGGCCAAGACCGACGGCACGGCGATCTACTCCCTCGACATCCGCCGCCCCGGGCAGCTGACCGCGGTGGTGGCCCATGCGCCCCGCTTCG
This sequence comes from Methylobacterium sp. Leaf88, assembly GCF_001422795.1. NCBI lineage: Bacteria > Pseudomonadati > Pseudomonadota > Alphaproteobacteria > Hyphomicrobiales > Methylobacteriaceae > Methylobacterium > Methylobacterium sp. Leaf88. Next base: position 134,393 of record NZ_LMMK01000055.1, read on the forward strand.
GCGGCACCGTGAAGACCGTCGACGACAAGGCCGCCCGCGCGGTGGCGGGCGTGGTCGACGTGCTCACGATCCCCACCGGCGTCGCGGTGCTGGCGCGTGACACCTGGTCGGCCATGAAGGGCCGCGAGGCGCTCAAGATCACCTGGGACGACAGCGCGGCCGAGACTCGCTCGTCCGACGCGATCCTGGCTGATCACCGCAAGCGCCTGGAGACGCCCGGCCTCGTCGCGTCCAAGAAGGGCGACGCCGCCGGCGCGATCGCCGGCTCGGCCAAGGTGCTGGAGGCCGAGTTCACCTTCCCCTACCTCGCCCACGCGGCGATGGAGCCCCTGAACGCCACCATCGAGAAGGCCTCGGACGGCACCTACGACGTCTTCGCCGGCTGCCAGCTCCAGACGATCGAGCAGGCCGTGGTGGCGGCCACGCTCGGGGTGACCACCGACAAGGTCCGGCTGCACACGCAATGGGCCGGCGGCTCCTTCGGCCGGCGCGCGACCCCGGGCGCCGACTACTTCGCCGAGACCGCCTCCATCGTCCGCGCCACCGGCGGCAAGGCTCCCGTCCACCTCGTCTGGACCCGCGAGGACGACATGGCCGGCGGCTTCTACCGGCCGATGGTGGTCCACCGCCTCCGCGCCGGCCTCGACGCCAAGGGCGGGATCACGGGCTGGGAGCACCGGACCATCGGCAAGTCGATCATGATCGGCACCGCCTTCGAGACCATGATCGTGAAGGACGGCGTCGACGCGACCACGGTGGAGGGCGCCTCGGACACCCCCTACGCGCTGCCCGCCTACCGCTTCGAGGTCCACAACGCCCGCGAGGGCGTGCCGGTGCTGTGGTGGCGCTCGGTGGGCCACACCCACACCGCCCAGGCGATGGAGGTGTTCATCGACGAGCTCGCCCACGCGGCCGGCGCCGATCCCGTCGCCTACCGCCTCGGGCTGCTGGGGGGCGCGCCGCGCCTCTCCGCCACCCTGAAGCTCGCCGCCGAGAAGGCCGGCTGGGATCCGAAGAAGGGCGCCGACAAGAATCGCGACAAGAATCGCGGCCTCGGCGTCGCGGCGCACGAATCCTTCGGTTCCTACGTGGCCATGGTGGCGGACGTGACGGCCGAGGACGCCAAGGTGAAGGTGAACCGCATCGTGGCGGCGGTGGATGTCGGCATCGCGGTCAACCCGGACGTGATCCGCGCCCAGGTCGAGGGCGCCGTGGGTTTCGCCCTGTCCTCGGTTCTGCGCAACAAGATCACGCTCAAGGACGGCGTGGTGCAGGAGAAGAACTTCGACGCCTACGAGCCGACCCGGATGAGCGAGATGCCGGTGGTCGAGGTCCACATCGTGCCCTCCACCGCGGCGCCCACCGGCATCGGCGAGCCCGGCGTGCCCGTCATCGCGCCGGCGATCTCGAATGCGATCTTCGCCGCCACCGGCCAGCGCCTGCGCTCGCTGCCCCTCGACCTCAGCGGCCTGAAGGGGGCCTGAGCCGGCGCGACGACACGGGCCCTCGCCCGCCGCTCCGGCGCCGCCTATCTCGGAGGGCATCATGCTCTCCGAGATCAAGCCCACCGAGACGCCCTTCGACGCCACCGTGGCGCGCCTGCGCGCCTGCCGGATCTGCCGGGATGCGCCGCACTACGGCGCGCCCCTGCCGCAGGAGCCGCGCCCCATCGTCCAGGGCCTGGCCTCGGCCCGGCTCTGCGTCGCGAGCCAGGCGCCCGGCAACCGGGCCGACAAGAGCGGCATCCCCTTCATGGATCCCTCGGGCACCCGCCTGCGGGACTGGCTCGGCCTCGACGAGGCGGCCTTCTACGACGCGCGCCGCCTTGCCATCGTACCCATGGGGGCCTGCTTTCCCGGCTACGACGCGAAGGGGGGTGACAAACCCCCGCGCCGGGAATGCGCCGAGCGCTGGCGGGACGAGCTGTTCGCCGGCCTGCCGAACCTCGAACTCATCCTGGTGATCGGGCAATACGCGCAGGCTTGGCATCTCGGCCGCGCCAAGGCCGGGCTCACCGACACGGTCCGGCGCTGGCGCGAGATCCTGGCGAGCCCCGGCACGCCGCGGGTTCTGCCGCTGCCCCATCCCTCCTGGCGCAACAGCGGCTGGCTCAAGGCCAATCCCTGGTACGAGGCCGAGCTACTGCCGGTCCTGAAGGCCGAGGTGGCGCGGGCGATGGCGCCCCGTTGACGGCGTTCCCCCCGGCGGGATTGCCCGTTGACAGGAACGGCCCTGCGCGGGATCGCTCGCGGCGGAACCGGAGAGCCCCATGACCGCATTGCTGGACCCGCGCGACCGCCTGATCGTCGCCCTCGACGTGGGCACCGTGGACGAGGCCGAACGTCTGGTCGACCGGATCGGCGATGCGGCGACCTTCTACAAGATCGGCTACCGGCTGGCCTATGCGGGCGGGCTCGCCCTGGTGCCGCGCCTCGCCGCCGCCGGCCACAAGGTCTTCCTCGACCTCAAGCTCCATGACATCGGCAACACCGTGGAGGAGGGGGTCCGGGCCCTCACCGACCTCGGCGCCACCTTCCTCACCGTCCACGCCTATCCGCAGACCATGCGGGCGGCGATCCGGGGCCGGGGTGCGAACGGCCCCCGGATCCTCGCCGTCACGGTGCTGACCTCCTACGACGATGCCGATGCGGTGGAGGCGGGCTATGCCCTGCCGGTGGCGGACCTCGTGGCCCGGCGCGCCGGCCAGGCGGCGGAGGCCGGGATCGACGGCATCGTCTGCAGCGCCGCCGAGGCCCCGGCGGTGCGCGCCCGGATCGGGGCGGACCGCGCCATCGTCACCCCCGGCATCCGGCCGGCGGGCGCCGAGGCGGGCGACCAGAAGCGCGTCATGACGCCCGGCGGGGCGCGCCGGATCGGGATCGATCACGTCGTGGTGGGGCGTCCCATCACCCAGGCGGCGGACCCCCGCGCGGTGGCGCAGGGCATCGTCGCGGAGATGCGATAGGGGTTCAGCTCCTAGCGCGCAGGCTTCCCAGCAGGAAGGCGATCATCGCGTCGAGGGGCGGGGCACCCGCGTCCGGGTAATGGCTGACCAGGGCGGGATGGCAGTAGCGGATGACGGCGGTATGGATGCAGGCCGCCGCGGTCGACGGATCGGCGACGTCGAACTCGCCGGCCGCCACCCCCGCCTGGACGAGTTCGCGCAGGACCGAGCCGATCTGGTCCACATGGGCGCGGCAGACGTCCCAGCTCTCGGTGATGGCCGCTTCCACCATCTCGTGGAGGCGCGGGTTCGCTTCGCAACGCTCGACGCAGGCCTGGTGCATGACCGTGACGACCCCGGCGATCCGCGCGGCGGCGGTCCGGTCCGGCGCGGCGGCGGCGTGGGCCACCCGCTGCTCCGTGTCGTCCATCAGGCGCTTGATGACGGCCTCGTGGATCGCCTTCTTCGACTCGAAGAAGCGGTACACGTTGGCCGGGCTCATCCGCAGCGTCTTGGCGATGTCGGCGACGGTGGTCTTCTGGTAGCCGACGAGCCGGAACGCCTCTTCCGCCGTCGCGAGAATGCGGCAGCGCGTGGTGGGGGCCGCTTCGTCGGGGATGTCGCGGACGAGGGCCGCTGTACGGGTCATAGCGTTTAACTAGGCTGTTGCCACGCTGGCGTCAAAAACACGCCGCGCCCTACAGTCCCTCGCCGATGGCCTGCCGACGCACGACGCGGCCCGGCACCGCGCCGGACAGTTTCGGGCTGGAACCGGATCGGAACGGATCAGGATCCGAACTGCGAGCCCAGCTGTTCCAGGTACTCGGCCAGATCGACGCCGCCGATCCGCTTGCCGTAGTCGAAGCGCATCCCCTGGCGGATGTCGACGCTGCTGCTCTTGGTCGTCAACGTGAAGGGCTTCACGCAGACCCAGGCGCCGTCGCGCCGATGTTCGAAGAAATTCAAGATCTCATGCTTGGCCATGAGGGCCTCCCCGGCTGTCTCACCAGACAACGGGCCGGCACGGGAACGGTTGCGCTCCCGGTTAACGAAGTTCGAGCTTGACCGTTAGCTTTGGGCGTCCCCGCGCCGCACTGTCCGATGGTGCGCCGCAACTATCCTGGTCTTGCGGAGATTGCCGCCGGGTCCGTGGCCGCGGGGGGATGGCCTCCCGGCGTCACGGAGCCCGGGCGCTCCGGGATCAGGCGGCGCTCTTCAGCGCGCCCGTGCTGTCGTGGAAATCCGGGCCGTTGGTCGTCCGGGTCACGTAGCCGTCGCGGATCAGGTAATCGCCAAACCGTTCGCCGGCCTGCTTGTTCCGGGCATAGGCGGCGAAGAGCGGGTCGAGGAGGGGCTTGATCTCGGAGGCGGTGACGTCCTCGGCGTAGAGCTTGCCGAGGCGCGAGCCGTCGAAGGCCGCCCCGAGATAGAGGTGGTAGCGCTCGGGCCCGCGGCCGACGAGGCCGATCTCGGCGATGAACGGCCGGGCGCAGCCGTTGGGGCAGCCGGTCATCCGGATGGTGATCTCGTCGTCCTGCAGGCCGTGGGAGGCGAGGCTTGCCTCCAGCTCGTCCATCAGGCTCGGCAGGTAGCGCTCGCTCTCGGCCAGGGCCAGGCCGCAGGTCGGCAGGGCGACGCAGGCCATGGAGTTGCGGCGCAGGGCGCTGGCGCCCTTCAGCATGCCGTACTGGTCCACCAGGGCCTCGATCTCCGCCCGCTTCTCGGACGGCACGTTGGCGATGATGACGTTCTGGTTGCCGGTGAGGCGGAAGTCGCCTTCGTGGATCTCGGCGATCCGGCGCAGGCCGGTGAGCAGCTGCGGGCCGTTCTCGTAGTCCTTGATCCGGCCCGAGGCGACGTAGAGCGTGAGGTGGTGGCGCCCGTCGTCGCCCTCGGTCCAGCCGTAGCGGTCGCCGTTGGCCGTGAAGGCGAAGGGCTTCGGGTCGGCGAGCGGCTTGCCGACGCGCGTCTCCACCTCGGCCCGGAACGCGGCGAGTCCGTAGCGCTCGATGGTGTACTTCAGGCGGGCGTTCTTGCGGACTTTGCGGTTGCCCCAGTCGCGCTGCACCGTCATCACGGCTTCCGCTACCTTCAGGGCATCCTCCGGCGCCACGAAGCACATCACGTCGGCGGTGCGCGGAAAGGTGTCGGTCTCGCCGTGGGTCATGCCCATGCCGCCGCCCACCGTGACGTTCCAGCCCGTCACCCCGCCCTTCTCGTCGAGGATGGCGATGAAGCCGAGATCGTGGGCGAAGATGTCGACCTCGTTGGAGGGCGGCACGGCGACCACGGTCTTGAACTTCCGGGGCAGGTAGGTCTTGCCGTAGATCGGCTCGATCTCCGCCGCGTCCTCGCCGCCGACCACGCGCTCGCCGTCGAGCCAGATCTCGCGCCAGGCGCTGGTCTTGGGCAGGAGCGAGTCCGAGATGTCCTTGGCGAGCTGGTAGGCGGCCTTGTGGGCGCCGGTCTGGGCCGGGTTGGTCGCCGCCATCACGTTGCGGTTGACGTCGCCGCAGGCCGCGATGGTGTCGAGGAGCGTCGCGTCGATGGCCGCCATCGTGCGCTTCAGGTTCGACTTGATGACGCCGTGGTACTGGAAGGTCTGGCGCGTGGTCGCCCGGAGCGCCCCGCCCGCATAGGTCGTGGCGATCTCGTCCAGCGCCAGCCACTGCTTCGGGGTGACGACGCCGCCGGCGATGCGCAGGCGGATCATGAAGCTGTAGGCCTTCTCGAGCTTCTTCTTGGTGCGCTCGGCCCGGATGTCGCGGTCGTCCTGCAGGTACATCCCGTGGAACTTCACGAGCTGACCGTCATCCTCGGAGATGGCGCCGGTGGCGTGCTTGAGGAGGCCGTCCGCCAGGGTGCCGCGCAGGTAGCCGCTGGCGATCTTGATGTGTTCGTTGGCGGCCAGGCCCGCGGCGCGCGCCGCTTCCGCTTCCGAGATCGGGCGGTCGGTGGGCGGGGTCTCGTAGGTGCGGGTGGTGGTCTTGTCGGCCATGGCGGGCATCCGGTTCGGGAACTCTCCTCCCCCCTGTGGGGAGGAGCTGGAGGTGGGGGTGGTGCAGGAGGCACCGCGAGCGCTCGATCCTGCACCACCCCCACCCTCGGTCCCTCCCCACAAGGGGGAGGGAGGGGTCTCAGTAGACGTCCTGCTGGTAGCGGTGGGCGCGCTCCAGGGCGGCGACGGCGGCCTCGGCCTCGGCGGGGCTGAGGGCCTTCACGTCCTGGAAGGCCTTCACCACGGCGTTGCGCACGTCCTTGGCCATCCGGGTGGCATCGCCGCAGACGTAGAAGCTGGCGCCCCCGTCGAGCCAAGCGACGACCTCCTTGGCGTGCTGGGCGATCCGGTCCTGCACGTAGACCTTCTCGGGCTGGTCGCGCGAGAAGGCCACGTCGATCTGCGACAGCGATCCGTCCTCCAGGGCCTCCTGCCACTCGAGCTGGTACAGGAAGTCGTGGGTGAAGTGCCGGTCGCCGAAGAACAGCCACGAGCGGCCGGGCGCTTCGACGGCGCGGCGCTCCTGCACGAAGGCGCGGAACGGCGCGACACCGGTGCCGGGACCGACCATGATGATGTCGGTGGCCGGGTCCTGCGGCATGCGGAAGTGCCGGTTGGGCTTCAGCTTCACCCGCAGCTTGGCGCCGTTGCGGATCCGGTCGGCCACGTGGGTCGAGGCGACGCCGCTGCGCGCTCGGCCGTGGGTCTCGTAGCGCACCGCCGCGATCACGAGGTGGACCTCGTCGCCCACCTCCTTGCGGGAGGACGCGATGGAATAGGCCCGCGGCGGCAGGGGCCGGGTGATGGTGGTGAGGTGCTCGGCCGTGACGGTGGCCGGGAAGCTCTGGATGAGGTCGATGAGGTGGCGCCCCTCGATCCAGGCCTTGGCCTCGCCGCTGTCGATGAGTTTCTGCGCCTCGGCATGGCCCGTCGCCTTGACGAAGCGCTCGACGGTGGTGGCCGACAGGGTGGTGATGTCGCGCTCGGCCAGCAGGGCCTGGCGCAGGGCCGCGTCGCCGGACAGGCCGGTGGCCGCCAGGATCTCGTCCACCAGGGCCGGGTCGTTCTCCGGATAGATCTCCAGGGAATCGCCGGGCTCGTAGGCGGGCGCGCCGTCCTCGAATTCGAGGGCGAGGTGGATCGTCTCCTTGTCGGAGCGCGACGAGTTCAGGTTGACGTGGTCGATGACCTCCACGACCCGGGGCTCGCGGCTCGGCTCGGCCTCCTCGTCCTCGTCGCCGGCAGCGCGCGCGGCGAAGTCCACCGCCACGACGTTGTCGGCGCTCGGGGGCGGCGCCAGTGCCTTGAGGGTATCCTTGATCCAGGCGGCGGCCGGCGTCTCGAAATCGAGGTCGAGGTCGGCGCGGTCATGGGCCCGGGTGCCCCCCAGGGCCTCGAAGCGGGCATCGAGCGCCTTCCCGATGGCGCAGAACTCCGCGTAGGAGGTGTCGCCGAGAGACAGCACGCCGAAGGACACGCCGTCGAGGCGCGGCGCACCGTCGGCCATCAGTTCGTTGTAGGCGCGCACGGCCCGGGCCGGCGGCTCGCCTTCGCCCCAGGTCGCCGCGATGGCGACGATGCGCTTCTCCTTGGCGAGGCTGGCGATGTCGAGATCGGCGAAGTCGAGGACCTTCGGCTTGAAGCCGTTCTTGCGGGCGAGCTTGGCCATGTCGCCGGCGAGCTTCTCGGAGTTGCCCGACTCGCTCGCGAACAGGATGGTCAGCGGCTCGGCGGCCTTGGGCGGCGCGGCGGGGACGGTGGCGGCCTGCGGCGCACCGCTGGCGTCGAGGCCGGCGAGGAAGCCCGCGAGCCAGGCCCGCTGAATCGGGGAGGCGGCGCCGAGGACGGCGTCGAGGCTCGCGCGTTCGGTGTCGCCGAAGGGAGCCGTGCGGGGAATGATCGCGTGTCGTGCCATGTGGGAAGCCATGTCGTCCTGAGAGGCCGGCTGTCAACGGGGTTGTCCGTTTTACAGAACGACGTCACGGTAGAAGGAGCTGCCTGCGTGTGCAGGGCAAAAGAGAATTTTATTCCCCGGCCACCACCGACAGCGTCGGCGTGAAGCGTCCGTTGGCGGGCGGGGCCGGAAGGGGCAGGGCGGTGGTGGACTTGACCTTTTCCATCGCGAACCGGGAGGTCACGTTCTTGAGGGGTAGAGTCGCGATGAGGTGCTTATAGAACGTATCGTAGGCGCGCATATCGGCGACGACGACGCGGAGCATGTAATCCACGTCGCCGGCCATGCGATAGAACTCGAGCACCTCCGGCATGGCCGAGACGGTCTCGGCGAAGCGTTCCAGCCATTCGCGCGAGTGATCCGCCGTCTCGATGGAGACGAAGACGGTGAGGCCCAGGCCGAGCTTCACCGGATCGAGCACGGCGACGCGCCGATCGATGACGCCGTCCGCCTCCAGCCGCTGGATGCGCTTCCAGCAGGGCGTCTGCGACAGGCCGACCTTCTCGCCGATGGTGGCGATGGACAGGGTGGCGTCCTGCTGCAGCAGCGCCAGGATCTTCAGGTCGATCGAATCCAAGCTGGCCTCGCGGGTTCGTGAGACGCGGCGACGTGCTGGTCGGCACATCGTGGCCGCATAATGAGAAGGAATTTCCTTCGTCGAGCAACAGAATGCCCCTGCGGCCCATTTCGGCAATGGGGGCGCGGCACCGGGGAGTTGCCCGGTATCGATGGCCGCCATGCCTTGACAGCGTTCGTTATAGCGAACATTTCAGGTGCCAGACAAGTCACATCGCCACATTCGCCACCAAGCCACCTCCACCACGGTACATCGCGAAGTCTCTCATGAGCTCTCAACTGGAACACGCGGCGCGGGACCTCGCGTCCGCGATGGCAGGCCGCGACCTGAAGGCCCGGATCGCCTTGATCGAGGCGACGGTGCCGGGCCGGCTCGTGTTCACCACCAGCCTCGGCATCGAGGACCAGGCGCTCACGCACGCGGTCGCGATGCACAAGGGCCGGACCGAGATCGTCACCCTCGACACCGGGCGGCTCTACCCCGAGACCTACGACACCTGGACCGAGACCGAATCGGCCTATGGCATCCGCATCCGCGCCTATGCGCCCGAGCGCGAGGCCGAGGAGCGTTTCGTGGCCGAGTCCGGCATCAACGGGTTCCGCCACTCGGTCGCCGCCCGGCAGGCCTGCTGCGGCTTCCGCAAGGTCGAGCCCCTGGGCCGGGCCCTGGCGGGCGCCGCCGGCTGGCTCACGGGCCTGCGGGCCGGGCAGTCGGCCAACCGGGCTGACACGCCCCTGGCCGAGGCCGACGAGGGCCGCGGCCTCCTGAAGATCAACCCCCTGGCCGACTGGTCCCGCGCCGACGTCGAGCGCTTCGTCGCGGACAATTACGTGCCCTACAACGTGCTGCACGATCGCGGCTTCCCCTCCATCGGCTGCGCGCCCTGCACCCGGGCGATCCGCGTCGGCGAGGACGAGCGCGCCGGCCGCTGGTGGTGGGAACAGGCGTCCAAGAAGGAATGCGGCTTGCACGTCCACGCCCCCGAAGAGCAGCCACCCGACGAGCGATCGCCCGAACGGAATGTCGCGCCCGGCCAGGAAGCGGCCGCCTTCGAAACGACCCGAACCTCGAACGCCCTGGAGATGGCCCGATGAGCGCCGCCCCCCTCACCACCCACGCGGCCACCGCCCAAGGGGCGAGCCGGTCCGCCCGGCTCACCCACCTCCAGCGCCTGGAGGCCGAGAGCATCCACATCATGCGGGAGACGGTCGCCGAGACCGAGAACCCGGTGATGCTCTATTCCATCGGCAAGGATTCCTCGGTGCTGCTGCACCTGGCGCTGAAGGCCTTCGCGCCGGGGCGCCTGCCGTTTCCGCTGATGCACATCGACACCACCTGGAAGTTCAAGGAGATGATCGCCTTCCGCGACCAGCGCGCGAAGGAACTCGGCCTCGACCTCATCGTGCACACCAACCAGGACGGTCTCGCCCGCGGCATCGGTCCGGTGAGCCACGGCTCGGAGGTGCACACCGACGTGATGAAGACCCAGGCCCTGCGCCAGGCCCTGGACAAGCACAAGTTCGACGCGGCCTTCGGCGGCGCGCGGCGCGACGAGGAGGCCTCGCGCGCCAAGGAGCGCATCGTTTCCCTGCGCACGGCGCAGCACCGCTGGGACCCGAAGCGCCAGCGCGCCGAGCCCTGGCACCTCTACAACATGCGCAAGAAGCGCGGTGAGTCGCTGCGCGTGTTCCCGCTCTCGAATTGGACCGAGCTCGACGTCTGGCTCTACATCGAGCAGGAGCAGATCCCGATCGTGCCGCTCTACTTCGCCAAGCCCCGCCCGGTGGTGGAGCGCGAGGGCCAGCTCATCATGGTCGACGACGACCGGCTGCCGCTGAACCCCGGCGAGACGCCCCAGGAGGTGTCGGTCCGTTTCCGGACGCTGGGCGACTATCCCCTGACCGGTGCCGTCGAGAGCGGCGCCGCGACCCTGCCGGAGATCATCGGCGAGACCCTGGCCGCCCGCACCTCGGAGCGCCAGGGCCGGGTCATCGACAAGGACGGCGCGGGCGCCATGGAGCGGAAGAAGCAGGAGGGCTATTTCTAAGATGACTATCCACCAGTCACCCGAAGCCTTCGGCTACGACGCGTTCCTGTCCGCCCACCAGAACAAGGAAGTCCTGCGCTTCATCACCTGCGGCTCCGTCGACGACGGCAAGTCGACCCTGATCGGCCGCCTGCTGCACGACACCAAGCAGATCTTCGACGACCAGGTGACGACCCTGCAGCGCGACTCGCGCAAGCACGGCACGCAGGGCGCCGAGATCGACCTGGCGCTCCTCGTGGACGGCCTCCAGGCTGAGCGCGAGCAGGGCATCACCATCGACGTCGCCTACCGCTTCTTCTCCACCGACAAGCGTTCCTTCATCGTGGCGGACACCCCCGGCCACGAGCAGTACACCCGCAACATGGCCACCGGCGCCTCCACGGCGGACGTGGCCGTGATCCTGGTGGATGCCCGCCAGGGTCTCACCCGGCAGACCCGGCGGCACGCGCTTCTGGTCTCCCTGCTGGGGATCAAGCGCGTGGCGCTGGCCGTGAACAAGATGGACCTCGTCGGCTGGTCGCAGACCCGGTTCGAGGAGCTCCTGTCGGCCTTTAACGCCTTCGCAGGCCCCCTCGGCTTCAGCGAGATCCGGGCGATCCCGCTCTCGGCCAAGAACGGCGACAACGTGGTGCTGCCGGGCGCCGCCGCACCCTGGTACACCGGCACCCCGCTGCTCCAGTACCTCGAAGAGGTCCCGGTCCGCGTCGAGGAGCAGGCCGCCCCGTTCCGCATGGCGGTGCAGTGGGTGAACCGGCCGAACTCGGATTTCCGGGGCTTTGCCGGCCTGATCGCCAGCGGCCGCGTGGCCCCGGGCGACGCCGTCATCGTCGAGCCCTCGGGCCGGACCTCGACCATCGCCCGCATCGTCACCGCCGACGGCGACCTGCCGTATGCGGTGGAGGGCCAGTCGGTGACCCTGGTGCTCGCCGACGAGATCGACGCCTCGCGCGGCTCGGTGATCGTCACCGCGGACGCCCCGATGCGGGTGACGGACAGCCTCGACGCCCGCCTGTTCTGGGCGGCCGAGACCGAGCTGCTGCCCGGCGCCACGCTGCTCGCCAAGATCGGGACCGTGACGGTGAACGCCGTCGTCTCCACGATCCGGACCCGGATCGATCCCGAGACCGGCAACCCCGAGCCGGCCGCGCGCCTGACCGCCAACGACATCGCCGACGTGACCCTGACCCTCGACCGGGCGGTGGCGGTGGACGCCTATACGGCCAACCGCGACACCGGCGGCTTCATCCTGATCGACCGCGAGACCACCGACACGGCGGCCCTCGGCCTGATCCAGGCCGATGCGGCGGCGACCCCGGTCAAGGACGAGCCCGCGGAGGTGCGCGAGACGCGCTCCGGCGGCGGCTTCCTGTCGAAGCTGCGCTGGGTCTTCGGCGGGATCTGACGGGTCCGGACCCGGCCCGGCAGCGCCGGGCCCGCGGGACCACCCCCGACGGCCTCACCGCCGCGGCTCCTCCCGGAGCCGCGGCGGTTTGCGTTCGCTGCGCGCCGGTGCCGCTTGCAAGCGGGGATCGATGCGGCGAGGGTCATCTCCCTCGCCCATCTCCCTTGCCCGTGCGCGACGGCGCGACTAGGGTCCGCGCCGCTCGATCCGACCTTCGAAAACAGACGGGAGTGACCACCCATGGGCTTTCTGGCCGACGCCTTGTCCCGCGTGAAGCCGTCCGCGACCATCGCGATGACGCAGAAGGCGCGCGAGCTGAAAGCGCAGGGCATGGACGTGATCAGCCTCTCCGTCGGAGAGCCGGATTTCGACACCCCCCAGCACATCAAGGATGCGGCCATCGAGGCGATCCGGCGCGGCGAGACCAAGTACCCGCCCGTCTCCGGCATCGTGCCCTTGCGCGAGGCCATCGCCAAGAAGTTCAAGCGCGAGAACGGGCTCGACTACAAGCCGTCCCAGACCATCGTCGGCACCGGCGGCAAGCACGTCATCTACAACGCCCTCCTCGCCACCCTGAACCCCGGCGACGAGGTGGTGATCCCGCGTCCGTACTGGGTCTCCTACCCGGAGATGGTGGTGCTGTGCGGCGGCACCCCGGTCTTCGCCGAGACCGACATGGCCCATGACTTCAAGCTGCAGCCCGAGGAGCTGGAGCGGGTGATCACCCCGAAGACCAAGTGGATCATCCTCAACTCGCCCTCGAACCCCTCCGGCGCGGCCTATGCCCGCGACGAGCTGAAGAAGATTACCGACGTGCTGATGCGCCACCCGCAGGTCTGGGTGCTCACCGACGACATGTACGAGCACCTGACCTACGGCGACTTCGAATTCGTCACCCCGGCCCAGATCGAGCCCGGCCTCTACGAGCGCACGCTGACGATGAACGGCGTCTCCAAGGCCTACGCCATGACCGGCTGGCGCATCGGCTACGCCGCCGGCCCCGAGCACCTGATCAAGGCGATGGACTTCGTCCAGGGCCAGCAGACCTCCGGCGCCTCGACGATCTCGCAATGGGCCGCGGTGGCGGCCCTCGAGGGGACGCAGGCCCACCTCGCCGAGTTCCGCAAGGCCTTCCACACCCGCCGCGACCTCGTGGTGTCGATGCTGAACCAGACCAAGGGCCTCAAGTGCCCGACGCCCGAGGGCGCGTTCTACGTCTATCCGTCCTGTGCCGAGACCATCGGGCGCAAGACCCCGGCGGGCAAGACCATCGCGACCGACGAGGACTTCGTGGTGGAGCTGCTCCAGGCGGAGGGCGTCGCGGCCGTCCACGGCTCGGCCTTCGGCCTCGGCCCCAACCTGCGCATATCCTACGCCACCTCCAACGCGGCCCTCGAAGAGGCCTGCACCCGGATCCAGCGCTTCTGCGGCTCCCTGAGCTGAAGGCGGCGTCCGGCGCGGCCCGCGGGCCTCGCCCGGATCTTGCGTCCCTCGAACGACCGCGCCCCGGCCGAGAGCCGCGGCGCGGTCGTTCTCGTTTTCGGAGGTCCGTGCCCATGACGACGATCGCCATCCTGGCCGCCGGCGCGATGGGGAGCGCACTCGCCGCGCGCCTCACCGGGAACGGCGCCGAAGTCCTGACCGTCCTCGACGGACGCAGCCCGGGGACCCGGGCGCGGGCGCTCGCCGCCGGCATGACCGACACCGACCTGCCCGGCCTGATGCGGGCCGACCTGCTGCTCTCCATCGTCCCGCCGGCCGATGCCGAGGCCCTCGCCATCACTCTGGCGCCGATCCTCGCGGCGGCGGCGCACAAGCCCGTCTACGTCGATTGCAACGCGGTGAACGTCGTGACGGTCCGACGCATCGCCGGGATCGTCGCGCCGACCGGGGCGGCCTTCCTCGACGGTGCGATCATCGGCCTGCCGCCGAAACCCGGCACGCCCGGTCCGCGCCTCCACGTGTCGGGCTATGCCGCCGAATCCGCGCGACCTCTTCGCGACCTCGGTGTCGACCTCAGGGTGAATACCGGTGGTATCGGCGCGGCCTCGGGCCTGAAGATGGCCTATGCGGGCATCAACAAGGGCCTCACCGCTCTGGCCGCCCTCATGGTGCTGGGGGCCGAACGGGCGGGCGCCGGCGAAGCCCTGCGGGCGGAGCTCGCCGAAACCGAGCCGGCTCTCCTCGCGCGCTTCGCCCGCGGCTTGCCCGACATGCTTCCCAAAGCCCAGCGCTGGGTCGCCGAGATGCACGAGATCGTCGATTTCCTTGGTGACGATGCCGCCGGGCGCCAGGTCTTCGCCGGCGCGGCCGACCTCTATGCGCGTCTGTCCGGCGCGGACGAGGCGGGTGACAGCGCCCGCCTGCGAGCCTTCGCGGCGGCGTGCGGATCGTCGCAGCCGTCATGACGCGGGGGAAGCCGGTTGCCGGCTCCATCGGCGCCGCCTACATCGGCGGTCCCTGCTGCCGAGGCGCTCGATGGTTTCGCGAACCCTCTCGGGCTTGGCATGGCAGCGGGGCTTGTCGTGACGGGGCGGTGCGGACCAGTTCTCTGCATGGTTCCTGTGAGGCCTAGTGGGCCGGGTGGCGACAGGCGTGTCAGGGACGCGGGGAACAGGAACCGCAGCCTTGGCGCAAGGCCCACCTCATCGGCCCCGTCTCATCCCGGGACGGTCTTCGGCTGCATCCCGGTCCCGGTCGTTAAGGATCCTCGGCAAGTGTAGGTATCGGCCGGGGAACCGGTCGTGTGCCACTGCGTAGTTTCGGGCCAGACCACTATGAGACGCCTCCTGACGGGCGGCATCAAGGCGATCCTCGCGGTCGCTGCGCTCTCCACCGCCGCTCACTGGACCTTGCGCCTGCAGCGCGAGCCGACCCTTCCGCTCCGCGCTCAGGCGGAGCTTCCCGACCCGATCACCACCGGATCGATCACGCCGCGGCACGCAGAGCCTGCCGTCCCGGCGGAGCCGGCTGCGGATTTTGCCAAGACCCTCGACCAGCGCCACCTTTCCGAACTCTTCGCCGGTGCGGCGCCCGAGAAGGCGAAGGTGCAGAAGACGGCCGTCAAGCGCTAGGACCAAAGTCCCTACTGCCCGTCAGCCGGCCATGCCACGGACCGCACGCCCGAATCCGGGGCGTGCGACCGTCGACGACGGGATCGTGGATCGGTCAGGCGGCGGCGCGGCTGGCGTGATTGCCGTCCTGGATCTCCGCGATGATCTTGGCGCAGAAGGCGTCGAGGTCGCCAGGGTTGCGGCTCGTGATCAGGCCCCGGTCCGACACGACGGGCTCGTCCGTCCAGTCCGCGCCCGCATTCACCACATCCGTCCGGATCGATTCGAACGAGGTCATCCGGCGTCCCTTCGCGGCGCCGACCTCGATCAGCAGCCAAGGCGCATGGCAGATGGCAGCGACCACCTTGCCGGAATCCACGAAGCTGCGGATCACCGCGAGGGCCTTCGGCTCCAGGCGCAGCTTGTCCGGGTTGATCTGGCCGCCCGGGAGGACGAGGGCATCGTAATCCTGCGGTGACACGGACTCGAGATCCTTGTCGACCGCGACGTTCTTGCCCCAATCGGTCTTGTCCCACCCGCGAATGGATTCCTTCGCCGTGCGAGACTGCGGCGCCGCGACGTGCACGGTGGCGCCGGCCTCCTTGAGCTTGCTGTGCGGGACGGTGAGTTCGGTCTCCTCGAACCCATCGGTGGCGACGATCAAAACCTTGGCCTGCCTGATGTCAGACATGGATTTTCTCCGGAATGCGAAAGATATGGCACTGAACAGGTCCCGTGAGATGCGGGTTCCGCACGGGTAACGGACGGGCCCTTCGGGCGCGGGAACCTGGCCGCGCTCGGCCGTGTTGGTCCGCACATCCCTCAGACAGACAGGAGGCTTCGCATGGCCAATCACGAGATGGCCAATCCCGGCCTGCCGATTCCCGAGCCGCTGCCGGGTGGAATTCCGGGCGATCTGCCGACGCCGCCCCCGCCGGACGAACAGCCCGATATCGGACCGACGGGGCCGCGCACGCCGTATCCGGTCAACGATCCGGGGATCGACGAGCCGGCCGGCCCGGGCTCGGAGCCGGATTACCTGCCGGGCGGTCCGACCGATCCCGGCGTCCGGATGTAGGGGGGGTCAGTGGTCCCCGTGCGACGCGCGCACGTCGCGCGGTGCACTCAGGATTTCGGAGAGGCTCGTCGCCACGTGACGGGCCTCTTCATCCGTCAGGCGAAGCTGAAACGGGGGCAGGGCGCCAGCCTGGAGGGCCACGACGGCCTGGCCTTTTTCGTCCGTACCGATCTCGATCGCCGACGACGTGACGTCGAGCATCGCAATCTCCTCGTCGGACATGTCCTCGGGCAGATCGCTGTCGTCGGGTTCGTCGATGGCGGTGAGAAGCTGGCCCACCGCCCGCACCAGGGCGCGAGCCGCCCGGGCATCCATCACGACGGCCGTGGCCTGATCGTCCTTCTGAAATGAAAGCTGGATGTTCGCCCCTTCGAGGGAAACCGAGATGCCCGCCATGAATCGCCTAACCGCTTGCTCAGGAACTCTTATATGCGCTGGGCCGCGCAAATAACACAGGGGACGCCGTTAGGGGCGCTCCGAACCGGGGTCGTTTCCGTCGGGTAGAACGCCTTGTTGCCGCCGCATGATCGGACTACATGAGAGATAGCGGGTATCGGTGAGCTGGGATCTTGTACCGCAAGCGTCTCACGTCCTGCTGATTCCGTCAGGCCTACCGAAGAGGATCTGCCGCTTGTGTCGAGCAGACGCAGGCTGTTGATCGACGAACGATACGAGGATCTATTTCGTGAATACCGGCACTGTAAAGTGGTTCAACGAGACCAAGGGCTACGGCTTCATTCAGCCTGACGACGGCGGCAAGGATGTGTTTGTGCACATCTCCGCAGTCGAGCGCGCTGGCATGCGCAACCTCATCGAGGGTCAGAAGATCTCCTACGAGATTCAGACCGACAAGCGCAGCGGCAAGGACTCGGCTGGTAACCTCCAGGCGGCCTGATGCTCCCGGCGCCAGCCCCCGGGCTGGCGTCACCCTGAAGGGCTTCCCACGAAGCCTGCGCCGCCGGTGACCGACACCCTTCTGGGGAGAAGGGGTTTAGCATCCGGCATATCCCGCAACACCAACGACGCGCGCGGCTCAATCGGCCCGATGCGTCCGAGACACGGCACGCAAAACCTGCACGTTATTGAAAGTACACAAGAAAAATATGTTGTTTGAATATACCCGACGCCGCGGCGTCCGTTCGCCCGTCACCGATGCGGCGACCTTCAAGGTGGGTCACCTGAAGCAAACCATGGCTCATGAGGCAAAGACCGTCGACCTCAGCCATCTGATCGACACCTCCTACAACTACCATTCGCTCCGCGAACTGCGCTGGCATCTGGCCGAGCGGTTCGGCATGGCCCCAGAGGCGGTCGCTCTCCGCGAGCATCACTGATCCGAGGCCGCCCTGATCCTGTCGGGGCGGACCACGCGCCTCGTCATCGAGCCGACGTTACAATCGAGCCCAGCGCCCAGGTGCTGGGCTTTCCTGTTTCGAGGCACCCGCGCGCCGCCTCCGCCGGCGTTTTCAGCGGGGTGTCAGCGCCGCCACGACATCGTTTCGCAAGGTCTGGGACACGGCCACGAGTTCTCCATGCACCGGGTCCGGACGGTTGTAGGTCGTGGGACGGCCTTGAAGATCGCTGACCGTGCCGCCCGCCTCGCGCAGGATCAGGTCGGCGCCCGCGAGATCCCAGTCCCGCGCATGGGGCGAGACCAATCCGACATCGATGGAACCCTCGGCAACCCGCGCGACGCGCAGGGCCAGGGACGGAACCCGCTCGACGGAGACGAGCTCGGCCTGTTGCCCGTTCGTCCCGGCGCCCCGGGCCAGGCGGTCCATCATCGGCTTCGGACCGGTGACGCGAGCCCCTTCGACGGCGCGCTGGCCGGAGACGGTGATGGTCTGTCCGTTGCGGGTGGCTCCCGCTCCCGCGATGGCTTCATAGAAGGTGTCGGTCACGGGCGCGTGGACGAAGCCGAGGACGGGTTGCCCGGCCGACAGCAGCGCCACGGCGATCGACCAATCGGGATGCCCGGACATGAAGGCGCGGGTCCCATCGATGGGATCGACGATCCAGACGAGGCCGGCATCGAGCCGCACCGGATTGTCGCTGGTCTCCTCCGAGAGCCAAGCTGCTCGGGGCAGCATCGCGCTGAGGCGAACCTTCAGGAAGGTGTCCACCGCCACGTCGGCTTCCGTCACCGGCGAGCCGCCCGCCTTCGACCAGACCCGCGCCCCCGTCTGTCCGCCTGCCTTGTAGAACGGCAACGCGAGGGCGGCCGCTTCGCGGATCGTCTCGCGCAGGGCGGGAACGAGGGCGTGTGCGGCTTCCGGGGGGATCGGATCGGACATGCGTCTCCATACGGTTCAGGAGGTCAGGCTGGGCGCTTGTTGAAGGGCCCGTCGCCCCGGCACGGATGCATGGAGGGCGGTGCTTCCTTCGTTGTAGGGTGCCGGGCGGGTTGTCACAAGGAGAGCGACGCAGATGTCGATACGGACAAATCTCTTAGATCGAAGCAAGGAAGCGTTGAGCATTCCACGTGCTTCACCCTTGTCCATACTCGCTTAACGCTCACTCTTAAGCTGGCCTGAGGAGGTTAGACGTAAATCTGCTTGTCATAGACGGGTGGCCCATAGAGGTTGCCGGCGCCAACAGGGTGTACGAGCCATGAACACTTTCGCGAACATGAACGACATGTCGGCGGATGCCACCTTCGTCGGCGCTGCCCCCGTTCTGACGCTGTCGCGTCTCCCGGTAATCGACCGCCTGGGCCCGGGGCGGCCCGCCGGCGTGGCCCTCGCCTACGCCGAGGATGATTCGGATGCTTGCGGCGAGGACCGCTTCGACCTCCTCCTCGTCGACGCCACCGGCCGGGTCGTCACCCGCCTCGGACCGTTCTGCGAGGACGAGGTCGTGGCACATTGGCGTGACGTCGCCGCCAAGTCGGGCCTGCCACGGATGATCGTCAAGGAGGACGGCGAACTCGCCAGCGTCTCGAACCAACTCGGCCCGGTGGCCCTGGGCCGGACCCGGACCCGCCGCCGTCACGGCCTCCTCAACGGCCGCCGCCCGCGCTTCCTCGTCCGCCGCAAGACCGGCGCGCTGCCGGTTCGTCCCCTGATCCATCGCGGCGAGAACGAGATCATCTCCGGCGCCCGCTGCTGAGCCGGTTCGCCGGATCCCGAGCGAGACTCAGAGGATGTGCGTCACGGCGGCATCCGCCGCGAGGCCGAGAAACAGGATCAGACCCGCTTCCCGATTGGAGCGGAAGAGCGTCAGGGCACCGCGCCCGTCGCGCGTGTCGAGGCGCAGCACCTGTCGCCCGAGATGGGCGCCGAACAGGGCGACGCCGAGCAGGCCCACGGGGCCTGCGCCCGCCAGGACCGCAGCGAGCGCGACGAAGCCGACGCTGGTGCCGTAGCACAGACCGATCGCCCCCCGCATCCGGCGCCCGAAGAAGCGGGCCGATGAGCGGATGCCAGCGATCTCGTCGTCCTCGATATCCTGTACGGCGTAGATCGTGTCGTATCCGATCACCCAGGCGATGGTGCCCGCGTAGAGCAGCAGGGCCGGCACATCGAGGCGTGCGAACACCGCGACCCAGCCCATCAGCGCGCCCCACGCGAAGGCGAGGCCGAGGACCGCCTGCGGCACCGGCATGACGCGCTTCATGAAGGGATAGATCACCACCGGGACCAGCGAGGCGATGCCGACGCCGATCGCCGGACCGTTGAACTGGAGCAGTACCGCGAGGCCCATCAGGGCCTGCAGCACGAGGAAGACGGCGGCTTGGCGCGCCCGGACCTGGCCCGAGGGCAGGGGGCGCGAGCGGGTGCGCTCCACCTGGGCGTCTAGGTCCCGATCGGCGATGTCGTTATAGGTCGAGCCCGCACCCCGCATGGCGACGGCGCCGACGAAGAACAGGGCCAGATGGATCGGGTCAGGGAAAGCGGCACCGGACCGGATGGCCGCGAGGGAGGCCGACCACCAGCAAGGCAGAAGCAGGAGCCACCAGCCGATCGGCCGGTCGATACGGGCGAGGCGCAGGTAGGGCCGGGACCAGCGCGGCGCGATCCGGTCGACCCAATGTCCCGCCACCGCATCGGCGACGCGGCGGTCCGCGTGCGGGGAGCTCACGCCGTCCATGGACGCACGGGCGCGTCGGGCCGACTCGTCCGGAAAGGTTTCAGCACCGGATCAGAGGGCGCCCTGCGGCATCTTCAGGCTGCCCGTGAGTCCGGGGCCGCCGAGGAGGCCACCGCCGCCGCCGTTCTGGGCCTGCGCACGGGCCTGGGCTTCCATCTTGGAGGCCTGGGCCGCGACGGTGCAGACCTTGGTCTTGATGCCCGACACCTTGAGGTGGTCGGCCTTGAAGCCTTCCGCGAAGGAATCCGGGATCGAGCACCACTCCTTGTTGGCGGTGATCCACTTCAGGCCGGCGGTGCCGTTGGCCTGGAGCTTGCCGAACAGGGTGCAGGCCTCGGCCGGCGTCATCTTCTTCTTCGAGTTCGACGCGGCGTTCGCCTTGCCGATCAGGTCCTTGCGGGCCTGGAGGGTCTGCTGGATCTCGCCGCACTCGGCGGACTGCGCGAAGGCCTGTTCGCTGAAGAGCGCCGTGCCGGCGAGGGCGACGGCCAGCGTCGCGATGGTCTTGAACGACATGCCTTGAGATCCTTTCTCCCCCCATCCGCGATCCGATGGGGGTGAGCCCGGCGACCGGATGCGGAATGGCCTGATGCGTGCCCGGAAGCGCACAAGAGTTCGCGCCTTTCGGTCTTGCTTTCGTTTCGGCATAGGAATGTGGCGTCTTTCGAGCCGCAAACGCCGGGTCGCATTCGAAGGTGGATTTACGGCGCAATGTTGCCGCGTGTTGCGGGTTTGCATCAGCCGCTGCGGGTCGGGACCGCGCCGTTGACAGCCGACCCACCCCACGCGACCACGCCGGGTATGGCCGCTTATGACTTCACCGCCCCACGCCTCTTCGTCGAGGCCGACCTCTCCGTCGGAGCGACGCTGCCCCTCGACCGGGCGCAGGCGAACTACCTCCTCAACGTCCTGCGGCGCGGGCCCTCCGATCCAGTTCTCCTGTTCAACGGGCGCGACGGCGAATGGCGCGCAGAGATCGCCCCGACCGGGCGCAAGAGCGCGGACCTGATCGTGCGAGAGCGCACACGCCAGCAGCCGCCACGCGCGGACCTTCACTACCTGTTTGCGCCGTTGAAGTCGGCCCGGCTCGACTACCTGGCCCAGAAGGCGGTGGAGATGGGGGCCGGTACCCTTCGCCCTGTCTACACCCGCTATACCCAGAGCGAGCGGCTGAATGTCGATCGCCTGCGCGCGAACGCCATCGAGGCCGCCGAGCAATGCGGCATCCTCGATCTGCCGGAGATCCAGGAGGCGGCCAAGCTCCCGGCGGCGCTCGCAAACCTCAACCCCTTGCGCCTGCTCGTGTTCTGCGACGAGGACGCCCCGGTTTCGGATCCGATCCTGGCTCTCCGGCAGGCCGCCGATCCCGCAGCCGCCCCGCCTCTCGCGGTGCTGATCGGACCCGAGGGCGGGTTTTCACCGGACGAGCGCGCCATGATCCTGGAACGTCCGAACACGGTGGCCCTCTCCCTCGGTCCGCGCATCCTGCGGGCCGACACGGCGGCGGTGATGGTGCTGGCCCTGATTCAGGCGGTGCTCGGCGACGCTCGCTGAGGCGTCGCTTGCCCGCGTTGTTCGCGCGGGTCCCGTGGCCTATGAGGCGCGTTGACCCGATGTAAGGGGCCACGCCGCTGCGGTCCGGCGCGCCTCTCCTTTGAACGACCTTCCTGAAGAGGCAGCGCATGGCGCGCGACACGTCCGATACGACGCCCCTGACCACGCGGGACGAGCTCATCGCCTGGTTCGCGGAGGGCGAGAAGCCGCGCGCGCGCTTCGCGATCGGCACCGAACACGAGAAGGTGCCCTTCTACCGCGACGGACACCGCCCGGTCCCGTATGCGGGTGAGAAGGGCATCCGGGCGCTGCTGGAGGGGCTCGGCCGCGAGACCGGCTGGGAGGCGATCGAGGATGCCGGCCACCTGATCGGTCTCGCCGGTGCCGAGGGCGGCGCCATCTCCCTGGAGCCCGGCGGACAGTTCGAGCTCTCCGGTGCACCGCTGGCCGACGTGCACGCGACGGCCACGGAGTTGCGGACGCATCTCGAGGCGACGACCCGGGTTGCAGACAGTCTCGGCATCGGCTTCCTCGATCTCGGCATGAGTCCGAAATGGACGCGGGAGGAAACCCCCGTGATGCCGAAGAGCCGCTACAAGATCATGGCGGCGTACATGCCCAAGGTCGGCAGCCTCGGCCTGGACATGATGCTGCGTACCGCCACCGTGCAGGTGAACCTCGATTTCGCCTCCGAGGCCGACATGGTGGCGAAGATGCGCGTCGCCCTGGCGCTGCAGCCGGTGGCGACCGCCCTCTTCGCCAATTCGCCCTTCACGGATGGGCGTCCCAACGGCTTCCTGTCGCGCCGGTCCGAGATCTGGCGCGACACCGATGGCGACCGCACCGGCATGCTGCCGCGGGCCTTCGAGCCCGGCTTCGGCTACGAGTCCTACGTCGACTGGCTGCTCGACATGCCGATGTACTTCGTGAAGCGCGGCGAGACCTACCACGACGTCTCCGGCGCCTCGTTCCGCGACCTGATGGCCGGCCGGCTCGCGACGCTGCCGGGGGAGCGCGCGACGGTGTCGGATTGGGCCAACCACGCTTCGACCGCCTTCCCGGAGGTCCGGCTCAAGCGCTTCATCGAGATGCGCGGATCCGATGTGGGCGGTCCGTCGATGATCGCTGCGCAGGCTGCTTTCTGGGTCGGGTTGCTCTACGACGAAGCCTCGCTTACGGCGGCCTGGGACATCGCCAAGAACTGGAACGCCTGCGACCGGGAGGGGCTGCGCGCCACCGTTCCCCGCCTCGGTCTGGCCGCCCGCATCGCGGGTCGATCCCTCGGGGCGGTGGCGGCCGAGGCGCTGACGATCGCCCGCGCCGGGCTTGCCGCCCGGGCGCGACGCGACGCTCAGGGGCGGGACGAGACCCATTTCCTGCAGCCGCTGGAGGCCATCGTCGCCGCCGGACGCTCCCTCGCCGAGGAGCGCCTCGCCGATTACGAGGGCCGCTGGCAGCGCTCCGTGGAGCCTGCTTTCACCGAATGCGTCTTCTGAACGACGCGCCGTCACAGCCGGGCACATCCGCCGGCAAAAGGCGAAGGTGCTCGAAAACACCCGCCATCCTGGCTTGACTGTCGCGAATCTGGAACGGATCGCCAATGTTGCCGTTTCCAGGACTATCTCTTCCTGTGACGGAGAACGTTCGCATGTCGCGCATCTTGTCCTTCGCCCTCGCGGGCACCACTGCCATCGGTCTTTCGGCCGGTTCCTTCACCGCCGCTCAGGCCGCTCCGATGCCGATGCTCAGCGC
The DNA here is from genome assembly GCF_001422795.1 of Methylobacterium sp. Leaf88. NCBI lineage: Bacteria > Pseudomonadati > Pseudomonadota > Alphaproteobacteria > Hyphomicrobiales > Methylobacteriaceae > Methylobacterium > Methylobacterium sp. Leaf88. The sequence goes on from NZ_LMMK01000055.1 coordinate 157,841, forward strand.
CGCCCAGGTCGGTGGCGGCACGGCCATCGAAACCGTGCGCTATCGTGGCTATGGCCGGGGCTATCACGGTGGCTACCGTCGCGGGCCCGGAGTCGGCGGCGCGCTCGCGGCCGGTGCGGCCCTCGGCATCATCGGTGGCGCCATCGCCGCCAGTCAGGCCCCGCGCTACGGCTACTACGATCGCGGCTACGTCGGAACGGGCTACGGCTATGGCTACGGCGCGCCCGCCTATGGCTACTATGCCGCCCCGTCTTACGGTTATGGCTACGGCTATCCGGCCTACGGCTACGGTTACTGACGTCTCGCCGTCCGGGTGCGCTTAGCGCCCGGATCGGACGTCCATGATCCCGCCGACGGTCAAAGCCGTCGGCGGGATTTTTCATTCCTTCAGGGGGTAGAGCAGCGGTGAGCGGGAAAGCTGCGGGCTGGGATGCGTTGCCGATGACGGACGGAGGCAGCGAGACCGAGCATCTCGACCTCACCGGCTTGAAGTGCCCCCTGCCGGCCCTGCGGACCCGGAAAGCCCTGCGCCGGATGCCGTCCGGCGCCGTCCTGGTGGTGACGTGCACCGATCCGATGGCGGTGATCGACATTCCGCACCTAGTCAGGGAGGAGGGCGACACCCTCCTCGCGCAGGCGCGGGACGCGGATCGGATGACGTTTACGATCCGCAGAAGCCGCACAATCCCCGAGATTGTTGCCGAAAACACGCGCCTCACGCCTCATTGATGCGCCAACGCCCTGTTAGGGCCCTCCCATCCGGTCGCCGCAGCCTCGGCGATCCGACGGGGGAGAGCAGAATGGCGCCGATTATCCGCGGCACCCGAATCGTGCACGACGGCTGGAGCCGGTTTCTCGTCGCCGAGGTGACGATGGACGACGGCACACGCCTTGCGCGCGAGATCGAGGATCACGGACGGGCGACAGCGGTACTGCCCTACGACCCGACCCGGCGGGTCGCCCTGCTGGTCGAGCAGTTCCGGACCCCGGCCTTCTATGCGGCTGGGGTCACCTCCGTGCTGGAGGTCCCGGCCGGCCTCCTCGACGAGTCGGAGCCCGAGGAAGGCGCACGGCGCGAGGCCTACGAGGAGACCGGCCTGCGTCTCGGTGCCCTCGAACCGGTGACCTGCGGCTGGAGCATGCCGGGAATCTCGACCGAGCAGATGGACCTGTTCCTGGCCCCGTACGAGGCGCCCGACCGGGTCGGTCCCGGCGGCGGCCTTGCCGGGGAGCATGAGGACATCACCATTCGCGAGATGGCCCTGAGCGAACTTGCGGCCATGACGGATCGCGGCGAGGTCACCGACATCAAGACCCTGGCATTGATCCTGACCCTACGCCTGCGGCATCCGCACCTGTTCGCCGCGGCCTGATACCTCCTCGACGCTTCAGGGCGTATCGGGCGCGCGCCGCGCGTTGGGGGTCGGACGCGGCCGGGCAGCATGGGGACGCCGGCGGGATGTCATGAGCAGCGATCGGCGCAGGGCAATTCCGATCAGCCCCCAGGAGCGGACGAAGTAGCGGCGGAACAGCCGGTGCGGCGCGTGCCAGAACCGGAAGAACCACTCGAGCCCCAAGCGCTGCATCAGGGCGGGCGCGCGGGGCACCAGCCCGGCCGCGACGTTCAGCGCTTCACCGACGGCCAGGACCACGGGACCGCCGAGGGCATTTCCTTGGCGGTCGACCCAGATTTCCGAGCGTGGCGCACCGACGCCGAAGACCAGGAGGGTCGTCCCGTGCGCCCGCACGGCCGCACAGAGTTGCGCCCCATAGGTCTCATCGTTCTCGAATCCGAAGGGCGGCACCGTGAAGGCGATCGACGCGCGCGGGATCCCCTCCGCCACCAGGCGCTCGGCGAGGTGGAGCCCGACGGCCTCCGTCGAGCAGACGAGGAAGATCTGCTGGCCGGCAGGCCATGGCGCAGCGAAGGCGGCCGCGATCAGGTCGTGGCCCGTGACCCGCTGTGCCGATCGGCCCCCGCGGAGCCGGGCGAGCCAGACGAGGGGCATGCCGTCGAGGGTGTGAGCGACGGCGCCCTCATACGCTTTCCGGAACGCCGCGTTCTCCGACAGCGTAACGATGTGATCGAGGTTCGCGGTGACGATCATGCGCGGCCGAGTCGCCGGCTGGCGGGCCGAGGTCGCGAGGATGTCGGAGGCCGATCCGGGCGTGAACGTGATGTCGAATAAGCGAACGCTCATGTCATCGCCTTTGGGACCTGTCCCGTGCGCACCCCGAGGATGAGCGACGGGAACCCGGGGCTGATCCATCGCGCCTCGGGGGAGGCTGGCGCGGGGGAGGTTTGAGGGGATCGATCGTGGGAGCCGTGGCGGACGGCGCTGCGTTCAGGCATCGACAGCTCGGAAGCTGCGGGCCCCGGTCGACCCGCTCGTCCGAGGCGGACGGGTCATCACGCGTCGGTCGCGACGGGCCCCGAGCCAGAGAGCGGCGGCGGCGCCGAGACCCATGCCCAGTAGCAGGGCGAGCGGCAGCACCAGCTTGGGGGAGGGTGGCCAGGCTCGGCTCCGCGGCGGCGTCGCCGTCGAAATGACCCGCACGTTGGAGCTGTTCACGCGCTCCTGTTCGTTGGTCTCCCGTGAGCGGCGCAGGAATGCCTCGTAGATCGACCGCCGGGCATCGAGTTCGCGCTCGAGTTCGCGCAGGCCGACATTGGCGCGATCGTTGCCCGCCGTCTCGGTCTTGGCCCGCTCCAGGCTCCGGCGTACGGCGGACTCGCTCGCCACGGCCCGGTCGTAGTCCTTCTGCGAGGTGTCGATGATGCGCTCCTTCTCGCGCTGGATCAGGCGTTGGAGATCGCGCTGCTGCGCATACTGGTCGGCCATGGCCGGGTGGCGGTCGCCGAGGCGCTGGGCGAGTTCTGCGGTGTTGCGCGAGAGCGTCGCGTATTGCTGCCGCAGGTTCTGCATCTCGAGGGATTGCAGCATCTCCGGCAGGGCGGTCCCGGCTTCGCCGGTGCGCATGTGCCGCGCCTGATCGAGGCGGGCCTTGGCCTCGGCCATTTTCAGGGTCGCGGTGACGAGCTGTTGGTTGAGGTCGCTAAGCTGCTGGTCGCTCAGGAGGCGCCCGCTCGACGTCACCAGCTTGTTCGTCACCCGATATTGCAGGACCCTGCGCTCGGCCTCCTCGACCGATTGGCGCAGCGTCGTCAAACGGCCCGACAGGGCCTCGGAGGCACGGCGCGCCGCATCGGTGCGCGCTGCCGCATCCTCCGCGAAATACGCGTCCGCGATGGCATTGGCGATCCGGGCCGACTTCTCCGGGTCCCGGGTCTGGACGTAGACGTCGATGACGAATGTCCGTTCGGCCCGACGCACGCCGAGCTTGAGGCGCAGGTTGTCGAGGGCGAGATTGACCGGCTCGCGGCTCGCCGGCGGCGGCTCCATGCCGAGGAGCGCCTTGAGGCTCAGCACCAGAGGATTTGTCGAGGCTGCGGGAACGAACTCCTCGTCCCGCGTCAGATCGAGGCGGTCGATGACCCGCCGCAGGACGTTGTCGGACTGCATCACCCGCGTCTGGCTCTCGGCGATCGAGACGCCGCTATCCGCCTGGGGCTGCCGGTTGCTCAAGTCGTTCTGGATCACCGGAAGATCGGCCGGATCGACCAGGATCTGCGTCACGGCGGTGTAAGTCGGTGTCACGGCGTTCAGCAGCACCACGGCGAGGATGACGGCCGCGAGCCCGCCGAGCAGGATCACGCCGGTGCCGCGCCACAGGCGACGCAGGATCAGGCCACTGTCGAGCCCGCTCGGTACTCTGGTCTCGAGGATCACCGGCTCGCCACGGACCGGGCTTCCGAAGTCGAACATCTGTCTCGTCTCCCGACCGGGTCGCCGCTCGCGCGGTTCTTGTCTTCCGCCTCGAACAACTCTGTTCCAGTTTCGTCGCCGGTCTGTTTCGAAACGGAACAGGCGCCCACCGAAACGTCCTCAACAACGTCGTCTGCGCAGAACCTATGCCAAGGGAGCTGATGCGCTGTGCGTCGCGATGGCCGCACCCCACGATGTTCTCGTCCAAGCCGGGAATCGAGATGATATTGGCAAGAACAGGCTTGATGACAGGTTGCGATCTACGTAGTCCGCCGGACCTTCGTCATTTGCCTGTGCACAACTGCGCCCGACGTCATGCTGGGTCACGATTGGGTGGCTGTACGAGCCGATCTTCCGCGACCTCGTAGGCGGATGGGCCGACCTTTAAAAATGTCGAGAAACACGCCGCGTCCCCGGCGGCCAAGCGGTTCCAGCGTGCCACGTTGGCCCGGGCGGCCGTCGGGACCGCTGCGAATGCGGGATTCTCGACCCAAGCGAGGATCGCGGCCGCGGCACCCTCCGGATCGGAGGGTTCGATCTGCAAACCGGAGCCGGCCAGGACTTCGGAGAAGACCGGTCCGTGCGGTGAGACGACCGGAAGCCCGCCGTGCTGAGCCTCGAGGAGTGGCAACCCGAGCCCCTCGGCCTTCGAAGTCGAGAGCAGGAGATGACACCGGGCGACGAGGCCGCGCAGGGCCCCGTCGTCGAGATAGCCGTGCAGGGTGAGGAACGGCGGCGGTGCGGCGAGGAACGCATGGTGTCCCCAGCCGACCCGGCCGACCACATGGAGTTCCGCCGCGACCCCACCCGCATTCAGGGCTGCAACGATCGCGAGCGCGGACGGGTAGTCCTTCCGCGGCTCGATGGTCCCGATGCAGAGCAGCCGAAGCGGCATGCCGGGGGCGGGCGGCGGGCCTGCGGGCAGGTCGGTGAGTCCGAATACATCGCGCACGGCCGGCCGCAGCAGGGCCACTAGGGCCTCGCGGGCGCAGAAGGTCCTTACCGCCTCTCCGGTGGTGCGGGAGTTGACGAGGAAGGTGCGCCCGAAGCGCAGCGCGAAGTCGAAGCTCGGCGCCATGTAGAGGCGGCTCTTCCAGCTGAGGTCGTTTGGGCGCGTCAGCAGAAAGGTGTCGTGCACATAGGTGATGCATTGGCGACGGCGCAGGACCGAGAGCGGCCCCGGGGGGAACCCCGGAAAGAGGAACAGGGCCGAGGGATCGCGCAGGGCCCGTAGGGGCAGGCCGAGATGCTGGGCCGCGATCATGCCGGCGATCCCGCGCGCCCGGACCGTGGTGACAGGGTGCGGATGGAGCGTGTCGGACGTGAACAGGTCGAGGGCGACGCGCTCGATCCCGGTGACGTGCCCGCGCAGATGGGTGTGATCGAGATAGAGGCGGCGCGGCTCGGACGGCACGGTCATCGCGCCTCTCCGCTGGGAACGGGCCGGAACGTTCTCCGAAGCGTCGCGACCGCGTAGAGGAGCCGGCGCAGCCACGGCGGCATGTCGCGACCCACGAGAGCGTGCTTGGCCCGCCGGGCCAAGCGGACTCCCCGCGACGCGTCGCCGGGGATCAGGCCCGTACGTCCGGGCGCGCGGTCCAACGCCATCGCGAAGGTCGACAGCATCTCCGGCGCGAAGCGGAGACGTCCGGCCCCGGCCGAGGCCGGCAGGATCCCGCGCGCGACGAACACGTCGTTCAGGCGCATCGCACAGGCGGCGTGGCTGTTGCGGCTCTCGAGGGCGATCCGCCCCAGGGCTCCCAGGCGTCTGCGCTCGGAAGCATCGGCGATCAGCGCTCGGAGTGCGTCCTCGAGGGCGCCCCCGTCCGGTGGCACGAGGCGGCCCGAGACCCCGTCCAGGACGGCGGTGGCGAGACCGGTCGTGCGATAGGCGACGGTCGGAGTTCCGCACAGCCCGGCTTCGACGGGGGTTTGGCCGAACGTCTCCTGGCGGCTCGCCGTGATGGCGAGATCACAGGCACCGTACCAGGCTGCCAGCGTCGCCTCGTCGCCGATGGGACCCGCCGCGATCAAATCCGGGATTCCCAGGGAATCCGGATCGTCGAGCCGCCCGACCGCGACGAAACGGAGCCCCGGCCGGGCGACCCGGCGCAGGATCGCGGTCAGCTCGGCGGTCCCCTTGCTGGGCGCGTCCGCGATCACGGCGGCGAACATCACGAGGACGTCACCGGACGGCAAGCCGAGTTCGCCCCGCAGGGCTTCCCGCGATCCGGGCCGGAACACCCCCGTCGGAAAAGCCAGGTCGATGCGGTCGACGCGTGTCCCCTTCGGCGCCAGCGCGCGCGCCGCGGATTCCGACCAGTCGGAGGCCGCGAACAGGAGCGGTCCCTCGGGTCCGGCGAGGATCGCCTGCTTTTCCGCATAAACGCCGGCGATCCGCTGCGGCAGCAACTGCGGATAGGCGTTGGGCGAGGGGCAGCGGGCGTCGCATCCCTCGGCGATGATCGGGCAGCCGGACGGGGAGGCGCAGCGCCCGGTGACGGGGAAGAGATCGTGCAGAACGGCGGCGACCGGAACGGTGCGGGCGAGCCGCCCCAGGATCGTGGTGCGGCGGGTCGCGCCATGAAGGTTGCCCGCCAGGACAACGTCGTAGCCGCCCTGCGACAGGGCATGCTCCGTCTGCGGAAACCGCTCGACCCACTCGGCCGCGGCCGGCGGCGATTCTGCCCCGAGGCAGTGATCGCTGACGGCGTGGCCGGCAAGGGCAAGCGCATCGCACAGGCGCCGGTGGGCGATCCCGGCGCCGCCGAGCTGACCCTGGTCGGTCAGGCTAGCCACCGAGAGGCCGGAGGCCATCGCGGGCGCAACGCTGCCCGGCGCATAGTGCAGGAGCACCGGTCGGCCCACGCGTGCGAGTGCGGCGCCCTGTCGGACGAGGCGGGGCCAGAGGGCGGCTACCGGATGCGCGGCCTCGGGGTCGAGGCCGCCGGCGGCCTGCACGCAGGAGCGCTTGAGCAGAACCTCGCCGCCGGTGAAGGAAGCGAGCGGCCCGTCCGGCGGCGCGGGATCGACGAGCGTCCCCGGTGGCGCCGCCGGTGCGTCGAGACCGAGTGGTCCCGTATCGAAGACGACTCGCAGGCCGACGACGACATCGGCGCCACTGAGAAGGAATTGCAGGCCGAGGGCCGCGAGCGCATCCGGGGCCAGAAGATCCCCCGGACGAAGGACCAGAAGAGCGTCCCACCCCTCGTCCGCGACGATGACGGGCAACTGCACCGCGCCCTCTGCCAACGGGATGAGGTCGTGGCGGAGGTTCGGATAGCCCTGAGCCTCCACGGACGCCCGGGTGGCGGCGAGCGGCCCGTCGCACGGCCCGTGGACCAGCGTGACGACACGCAGGCGAGGCCAGGCACGATTCGTCAAGGGCGGAACGACCAGAGCGGGACGGGGTGGTCCGAAGGGCCAGGCCGCGATGCCATGCGCACGGGGTCCGAAGCGGTCGGCGACTCCATCGACCGTCGGCTGCGCGACGGATCTGTCCGATAAGTCCGTCACGCTTGCCCGATCACCCTTCGCCCGACCACTGCTTGCCTGGGCGCCGTCGGGAATGCCGAGGGCCGCCGCATAGGATGCGGGGAAAGACCTGAATCGTCCGTATGCGCGGAGCTGAATTCCGGCGGACGACCCCGACGTACCCCCAACGTGCGATCGCCTCACTCCAGACGGACAGTCCGAGCGGACAGGGGCTTGCCCGTCACGCGAACGCGCGGGCCGAATTTTCAGGCGAAGAGGGACGTCGATCGGCCGAGATCGTGACGTCGCGAGGCGCTCCCGTCAGGACAATCCGCACGAAAAGCCGGACAGCTTCTGGTGTTCGATGATCTCGGGAAAGACAGGGTCTTGATGATACTGGTCGGAGTGGCAGGATTTGAACCTGCGACCCCCACGTCCCGAACGGGGGCGCGGACCGCAGGCGCTCCCTCTGTAGACCCCATTTCCGTAGGGGGCCGCCCCCCGTTTCGTTCACCGCCGTTCGCCCCGAAACGCCCCGATCCACGACCAATGTTTGGTCGATGTTTGGTCGGGACCTCTTATGTTCCGGCCCCCGTGTCCCGTTCCAGGCCACGCGGGCCACCCGGAATTTTTCGGGAGTCATCCAGTCACTTGATCGCATCGGCCCGGCCGGGGTGGCATCCTCCGCGGCGGAGGTATCCCATGTCAGACCCGATCTCGCCCCTGCGCCTCGCCGTCGTCACGGCCTACGCGTTCCACCTCGGCTACACCGTCGAGCCGGTTTCCTGGGAGGGCACCTGGGAGGACGAGCTTGCCGAGGGCTGGATCTGGCGCGCCTCGGACGGGTTCAGCCACCACGACACCGTGGAGGCCCTCGTCAGCGGATTTCCCGTGTTGCCCGACGACCTGTTCCGGGAGCTCGATGCGACCTGCCCGTGGGGTGATCCCGTGCGATACTCTTGACGGTCCGGCAAGGGCAGCGAGACGCCGGTAGCGAGCGAGACGTCCGGGAGCCCGGACGCCTCTGTCTGATCAGGCCGCGGCCTGCCTGTCGTCGCCGTGCACCATCGACATGGCGGCCGCCTCGGCGAAGGACGTGCACCGAACGTACGTCGTCCGGGCGCCAATCGTCCGGCCCGTATCCCGGGCCTGAGCGAGCAACGCCACCCCGTTCACGACGGCGACGCCGACCTGGAACTTGGCCTGCGAATCCGGCCAGACCGCGTACGTCATGTCCGCGTCCGCGAAGGCGGACCTCAGCCACTTCGTCGGATCGGCCTTGGCCGCCATGGCCGCGTCCATGGCTTCGTTGGCACGGTCGACGTAGTCCTTGGTCTCCGCGGCGGTGAGCTTGTCGTCGATCCTGAGCATCGTGGTGCCTCCCTGTTGGTGATGGGGGCAAAATGCCGGGCGGGGATTACCAGGAAGCGAACGGCCAAGGTCCACGTGCCGGCGTGGTCACCGACGGATTAGCGGGACCGCTCAAATGCGACGGGACGGGCCAGATCCTCCCCCTGCCGGCTCCGCACGGCCTCTCGATTGGGGGGTCATACGACGGGCCGTCGCTATTCCCCGCAACGGCTACGCCGTCGTCCACTCCGTTCCCGCCTTCGGTGCGGGTCGCTCCCAGCCGTCTCCAGGCCTCCCCACGAGGCCGCGCTGGGCGGCCAACGGGAGAGCACCATGGCCTTCGACGTTCACCAGGCAGTCACCGACAAGATCATCGCGACCATGGAAGCTGGCGAAGCCGGACAGTGGACCTGCCCCTGGCACCGGACCGGCGGCGGCCTCCCCCGCAACGCCATGACCGGGAAGGCCTACCGCGGGATCAACACCATCTCCCTCTGGGTCGGCGCGCAGGCCGCCGGATATTCGGACGACCGCTGGGCCACCTACAAGCAATGGGCGGAGCTCGGGGCCCAGGTCCGCAAGGGCGAGCGCAGCACCCTGGTGGTCTTCTTCAAGGAATACGAAGCCGACGGCGAGGACCGGAAGCGCTTCGTGGCCCGGGCCAGCTACGCCTTCAACGCCGCGCAGGTGGAGGGCGCGCCCGAGGCCGGAGAGCCCCACCCGGCGAGCGAGTGGATTATCCCGGAGGTGTTCGACGGGTTCGTCCAGCGCACCGGCGCCCGGATCACCCACGGCGGGGACGCCGCCTTCTACCAGCCCGGCGAGGACCGGATCGTCATGCCGCCCCGGGACCGGTTCCCGACCGCCCAGGGCTACGCGAGCACGATGGCGCACGAGCTCACGCACTGGTCCGGAGCTAAGGGCCGCCTCGACCGGGACCTGACCGGACGGTTCAAGAGCCAGGCCTACGCCGCCGAGGAACTCATCGCCGAACTCGGGTCCGCCTTCCTCCTGGCCGAGCTCGGGCTGGAGGCCGAGCCGCACCCGACGCACGCGAGCTACATCGCCTCCTGGATCAAGCTTCTCCGGAGCGACCCCAAGGCCATCTTCACCGCGGCGAGCGCGGCCTCCCGGGCAGCCGGTTACCTCACCAGCCTCCAGGCCCAGATGGCGGAGGCGGCCTGAGGGGCCGTCCCCCGAAATCCGCGGGGCGCCCGATTCGCGCCCCGCGAGGACCTGCTACCGATCAGACAGGAGCCCGCCATGCGCATCGCCCTCATCCTCATCCTGCTAGCCAGCCCGGCCGCGGCCGCGCCCGAGTACCCCGTCCGGCACACGACCGCCGAGTACGTCGCGGCCTACGGGAAGGCTCGCGCCTACGCCCAGGCGCACTCGCCGCTGAAGGCCCAGCCCACATGCAGGAAGGCCATCGGCCGGCGGGCGTCCATGGTGCTGGAACAGCGGTGCCGGGACGTCGCCGGCGGGACGAGGTCGAACTGCACCACGCACGACGTGTGCGAGGACATGATCACTCGCCTAACCTGGCACTGCGCGTTCTGGCAGGGCGACGTCCCGTGCGTCTACGACGAGGACGGCGGGGCGATCAGGAACCCGGCGCCGGCGGCGCGTCCGTGATCGCGGACGCGGCGAGGGGCGTTCGATACCGCCGGAAAATCGGCGGACGGGGTCGGTTTAGGGGTTGATCCTTGCGGGGTGCACACACGTGCACACACCGTGGCACCTCGTCATGCCGCCGTGGGCTACGCCTCGACGGCGGGCCCGCTGGCCTTGGCGTTCATGCGCAGGCGCATCGCGTCGGCCCGCCGGGCGACGCGCTCGATCTCGGACATCATGCCCTCGATGGCCGCCCGGGCCCGGGCGTCCTCTGACCGATCCCGGGCGGCCGCTAGGGCCCGCCGGGCCTGCCGGATCTGAGACGCGGCCTTGCCCAAGGCCCAGGCCTGCGTCGAGGCATCTTCTCCCCTGCGCCTCATCGGTCGGACACCGTCGGGAAGCCCCGGTGCCAGGCGATCTTGATCGAGGTGGGGTCGGTGTCGTCGTCGCTGATGACCTCATCTCCAGAGGGCCGGACGTGGATGCGGCATCCCGGTGCCAGACCGGAAAGGCCGAACCGGCCGAGGAAAGCCCGCCATTCGTCCTCGGTCTCGAAGTCGTCTCGACCGAGGGTCACCCCACCATTCGTGAGGAACCGCACCGTGGTGCCCGGTTCCGACATCGCCTCGACGAAGCGGCGTTGCACGCCGTCGAGCTTCAGCGGCGGCGCGTTCGTGAAGGTGCGTCCGGCCCAAGCGTCGGTCATGCCATGTACCTCGACGGATGCCGGCACATGTCGGCGTGCTGCCGTAGCCATGTCTCACCTGCGGCGAGCCAAGGTGGCGCCGGGATCATCGGATCGGACACCTTGGTCGTGAATTCCTTCCGCGCCCGGGCGGCAGCCTTTCGACGCGCCTGGCGATTGCCCTCGACGCGGGCGGGCTGACGCTCCTCCACGTTGTTGGCCCAACGCTCGGCCCGGGCCATGCGCTCGACGATCTCGCGGACGCCGTAGCGTCTGAGCGTCACCTCGACAGGTCCATCGCTGCCCTCGACGACGAAGGTTTCAGAGGCCTCACCCATGGAACGATCCCACCGCCGGCAGGGCGGTGTCCCCGGTTTGCGCGACCGGCTCGTACCGGCGGCAGACGTTGAACTCGGTCTCGCCGACCTGGGCCCAGCCGGTCGCCGGCGCCTTGACGCAGACGACGGTGAACCCGTCCGGCGCGTGGCCATCCGAGCCGTTGTGATCCACGACCCGGTGGACGTCCGTGCCGTCCCGGGTCACCAGGTCGCCGACCTGGTAGAACCGGTTGCCGTATCGGTCAGTCTCGCCCGAGGCGAGGTTGGCCTCGAACTGTTCCAAGCGAGCGATCAGGCGCGCCTCGAACTCGGCGATGGTCGTCCGCCCGAGGACGACCGCGAGGAGGAGTTTGTCGAGGACACGCTGGTGCTCGGCGACGTGGTGCCGGGCCAGCATGTCCAGCCGGGCCTGCCAGGCCTCCGCCTTCATGACGCCCTCGTCAGTTTGGCGAGGTCGAAGCCCCGGCCCGCAATGTAGCCCTCGTCGTCATCCGACGGGATCTCCTGCGTGCCGCCGCCGTCGAAGACGGCGCGCCCGTAGCCCGCCCGGTAGGCAGCCTCCAGGGTGATGTCCCGGACGAAGCCCGCCTCACGCAGGAGCGTGAGCCCCGCCTCGTCCCCGACCTGCCGCCGCGTCAGGACCGCCACCTGCAGGTCGGTCATCGACCGGAGATCGGCGATGCGCTCTTCCTCCAGCCGGGCGCGCTCGGCGCGGATGGCGGCGACCGCGTCGGCGACGGCTATCTCCTCCTCCCGCGGAAGGGCGGCGACGGTGCGGGCGAGGTCCTGGATCTCGTCATGGGTCATGCGAATCGATCCCCTGTTGAACACCAGGAGATCGTCCGCCCCGGCTACGCGAGCCACCAGGGCCCCGGGCCGTTGCGTGCATCGGAAATCTAGGATTTCACGATCCCGGTCAGGGCGTTGGCCCCGCCCCGCGAGGATGTCAGCATCTCTGCGCACGCCGTGTGCGCACGCTTCGGGAGACCCAAGCTTGGCTGTGTCAATCTGACTCATCTCGGGGTGTCGATTTCATGGGTCGCGTCCAGGCGAGGCGGAGGGCCGAGTGCTTCAATCCAATGGCGGCACAACGAAATCCCAGCCGCCATGGAGGTCGACACCGTGTTCGAGAACCTGCTCCTCGCCATCCTCGCGTTCCTCGGCTTCGCGCCGGCGACGTCCCAGCCCGCCCGCGTCGGCCCCGGCCCGACGGGGCGCCGTCATGCGATCCACCCGACGCCCGCCGTTGTCAGCGCGCCCTCGACGGGACCCGGTCCCGGCGGGCGTCGTCACGCCATCCACCGCGTTGCGCAGCCCGTTGTGCATGCCGTTGCGCAGCCCAAGCCAGCCGCGGCGCTGCGCAACAGGCCGACCCTGCGCGAGGCGCAGGAGCGCGCATACGCCCTTGGCCTGAGGACGACGGAAACTGTCAGGGCGATCCCGGCCGGTTTGGCGGTCCGGTACTTCCAGGCGCAGGCCGGGTGCGCCCCGTCCCAGGACGGACTGGGACGCGTGACGCGCCGGGATGCGGAGATGTCGCTCGGGCGGGACCTCGTCGCATACGTCGAGCTCTGCCTCTCGTCCGGGACGAAGCTCCTCGGCATCAGCCCGGACACCGAGACGGAGGGCGATGCCCTCTACAGGCTCCACCTGCGGAGGGCGATGGAGGACGATGTCGAGCTCTGGGAGACGGCGGCGCGGGCTCGGGACCGCCAGCGCGCCGACGCCCAGGCGGCCGGCCTCCCCCAGCCGGAGCCATTCCGCATCCCCGATGCCGTTGAGATCATCATCGCGAGACGGGCCGTCGCCGCCGCGGCCGCCCTCAAGCGCCGGGCCGAGAGTGCCGGGGGCTCCACCGGGAAGGCAGGGGGCACCGTCGTCAGCCTCCCGACGGCCGAGGCCCCGAATACCGACGTCCCGACCGTCCCCGCTGGTCCGAAGTAAGGGGAGCGTTACGCCATGGTCTCGAACGACGTTGCGCACGACGCGTTGCGCACTCAAACGGAAACAGACTTTAAGCCAGCCATGGATGCACAACGCATCCACGAGCCCGCCCCGGCGGTCTCTGCTACCCAGGGGCTTCGCCCCGTGGACCCCCGGAAAACGCCTCCGGCGAAGAGGCCGATTCCCACAGTTCGGACGGCTCTCGGGCAGGTTTTGGGTATCCGCCTGACGCCCGACCTCCGCGCCCGCGTCGCCGAGGCGGCCATCGCGGCAGGGGCGTCCGACAGCGCCTGGCTCCGGCAAGTCGCCCTGGAGGCGCTGGGCGTCGAGAGCCCCGTGGATGCCGCCTCGGGCCGGCGGGTGCGCGTGGCCCCCGAGGATCAGGCGGCCCTCGCCGCGTGCGTCCGCGATCTCGGCGAGGCCACGCTAGCGATCCAGTCGAGCCGTTCGGGGGAAGCCGTCGAGGCGCTGGAGCGGATGCGGCGGGTCATCATCCCAATCGTGTTGGGCTTCGAGAGGAGACCGTCATGACGTCGCGCGTTCGCATCCGGGCGGCGGCGACGGATACCTCACGGCTCGTCATCATCGAGGCCCATGGGACCGTCGACATCGGCGATCTCATCGCCACCGCGGGCAGCCTACTCGGCCCGCGTCCAGAGGCGGGCCAGACGCGGGTTGTGGACCTCACATACGAGGAGCCCGCGTCTCCCCCTAAACTCGTCAAACGGAGGCGCACGTGATCAGCGGCGCCATGAGGGGCCAGGGCGGAAACGCCCTCGCCCGCCACTTGCTCAAGGCCGAGAACGACTCGGTCCACGTGATCGCCCCGCGTGGCCTCGGCAGCCCCGATCTCCTCAACCAGGTACGCGAGCTCGTCGCGATGTCGCTCGGGGGCGGGACGGACGCACCCTGCTACCACGTGCATGTCGACCCCGAGATCGAGATCTCGGACAACGCCGGTGCCCGGGCCCGGTGGTGGTCCTTGTTCGAAGCGGAGTTCCGGTTGCGTACGCAGCCCTATTGCGGGGCCGAGCATGTCAAACATTCGAGGCGCCACGAGCATCGGGTCTACAGCCTCGTGCGTCCGAACGGATCGGTCGTCGACATCAGTTGGGATTTCGCTCGGCGCGAGAAGGTCTCCCGAATCTGCGAGTTCGAATTCGGCCTTGCGCCGGTGCCCTCCAAGCACGGACGCGCCATCGCCAAGGCGTTGCGCGAGGAAGGGCGCGCCGACGTAGCTGCGTGGCTGGAGGCCTCCGGGACGCTCGACGCCGAGCGCCCGGTCGCGCCCCTCAGCCCCGAGGAACGCCTCGTCCAGGAACGGACGGGGGTATCCCTCGCCTCCGTCCGGGCGGCCGCCCTCACCGCATGGCACGCCTCCGACGACGGCGAGGGCCTCCGGGACGCCCTCCGGGAAAGGGGCCTCCGGCTTCATACCGGACGGTCCGGGCCCATCGTCGTCGACGCATCCGGGACGGCCCACCTCCTCACGCGCGTCATCGGGGCCGCGTCCAAGGCGACCGACGGCAAGCGCATCCCGGCGGCGGACGTCCGGGCGCGCCTCGAAGGACACCCCCTCACTCAGGCAGGAGACACAGATGGATCAGGCGATCATGGAGCGCCTCGCGGCGCAGGACCGGATGCTGCAGGCGATCCTGTCGGCGCTGGCGCCGGCGGAGGAAACGGCGGGGCCGGGACTGGCGGACTTGATCGAGGCGCTGGCGGACTTGACGGCGGCGGTGGACGCCCAGGGCCAGAGGATCGACGCCCTGCGCTCTTTCGCCTCCGCGGGCTAGGCGTCGTCGACGCGAGGGCGCTTGCTCGTCGCCTGAGCCTTCTCGACAAGCGCCGCCTTGCGGAGCTCGACATGGCGCGCCAACGCCTGGGCAACGGCGTCGCCGTCGCGGACATGTGGGGCGTCGGCCGCCTTTGAGGCCTCGACCTCGGGCGGGGGAGCGCCCCCGCCCGCATCGATCGCGCTCCGGATGCGGGCGATCTGGCGCTCGGCGGCGGCCTTGAGCCTCGTAAAGACGACAGCCGGCGGACGTCCCTCCCAGTTCGCCCAGCGGCGGATCTGGCGCTCGTGCTCGTGAACGTCACGTCCGACGCGCCCCATCCAGTACTTCCCGTAGAGGGCCTGCCCGAGCGCGGCGATCTGCAGGATCAGGGCCGGCCTGACCGTGGGCACCGGCCGCGGGAGGAATTTCCCGTTCGCGTCCCGAGGCGCCGCCCGCACGGCGTGGTCGGCGTAAGACAGGCCGTCCTCGACATCGTCGACGCTGTCGGGCTGCACCTCGGCGACGGCCTCCATGGCAGCCGTCGCCGAATGGGCGGCGATGGCCTCCTCGATGTCGGTCTGCCGGTATACCGGCTCGGGCTCGCGGGCCGGGGCAGCGCGCGGGACGGGCGGGATGGGTCTTGGCGGGCGCACGCTCACATCCCCATCGAGGGGACGGGGGCGTCGTCCGGCTTGGGCTCCGGGGCCGGATCGGGCTCGGGCGAGGCGACGAGGCGAGAGGTGAGGCGCGCTTTGAGGAAATGGGCCTCGGTGCTGAGCCGCTTCCCCTCGTTGAGGATCGCGACGATGCGGTCCTGCGTGATCTGCAGCAGGGCGCTCTCGACCCACTCCGGATACGGCCTCGTACCGGCGATCCAGTGGCTGATCTGGGGTCCGCCGATGGCGCGTCCCGTGACGCGCGACATGTCCGCCGCCAGAGGAGCGATCCACCGGCCGCCGTGGATGAGCGTGCCGAGGCGCTGGACGAGCTCGCGGCGGAAATCCTGGTCCCTAGTGGCGGCGGTCATCGGGGCTCCCCTTGGCGTTCGCGAGGCCGGCCTGAAGGCGGGCACGGCGCAGTTGGACCATGGCGCGCTCCCGGTTGAGGAGCGCCTCGTGATCGGTGGAAGAGGTCTCGGCGAGGACCGCCCAGGGGGCGTCCTCATGGGGCTGCCGGGAAGACGGGACGGGGCGGGGGCGGCGGGAGACAGGCATCAGGCGGCGTAGATGATGAGGCCGCGCAATGCCTCGTCCACGCTCTTGCCCTGCGTCGAAGCGAGATGCGCGAAGTCGCGGTAGCCGCCGTCCCGGGCGTATGCGTCGAGCGCCTCGTCCTCGGTTCCGGCGTAGAAGTTGGTCTCGTATTGGTCGGGCGAGATGAGGTAGCCGGTGTAATCGTCCCCGACCGGGACGGGGGTGGGTTCGGGCTCGGGGACGGTGAAGGGGGCATTGAGGCGCGCCATGAACGCCTTCACCGCATCCTGCCTCGCCACGACGCGGCGCAGGATGGCCTCGTCGACGTGGAACCCCTCGCAAGCCTGGAGGCACTCGTCGAGCGTCTTCTCCCCGGTCTCCAGCCACTCGATCCGGATCGTCTCGGCCAGGAGGACCTGGGCGGCGTGATCGTGCATGCGGGCCTCCTCGTGCGCGATCCTCGCGGCTCGGTGGCGGGCCTCGTAGTCGGCAAGGCCGGGGTGGGCGGCGGCCAGGTCCTCGTGGGTCTCGACGACAGCGTCGCCGGTCGCCAGCAGGACGCTGTAGGCGGCGATCAGCGGCTTGTTGAAGACATTGCGAGTGTCACCGTCGATGGTGACGCTGGGGACGCGGTAGGACATGGTGGCGGGCCTGGGCTCGGTGGACACTGTTACAGTGTGCTTACGAATTCGATGGTTTGCAATAGCTGATACGTGATTTAGTGACCATGCCCCGAGGATTTGTGGTGGGTCCGCCGCCGTGTCCGGTTCGCGTTCAGCCAGGCCGAGGTAGGATGCGCACGTATTAGTACGCGCGCGAGGAGGGGGGCATGTTCGAGGGGCGGGGGATGGATTTCGAAGGCATGGGGGTGGCGGCCGGCTACGCCCATGACGTCAGGATGCTGCAGGCCCAGGCGACCGGGACGATCAACGCGGCCAACAGGGAGATCTGCATCGGGAATGCAGCGCTCGTCGGCCGCATCGCGATGGTCGAGGCCCTCACCGCCGCTCTGCGGGAGGCCTCCCCGGGACATCCGCTCATCTCCCCGACGGGGCGCTACTACCGGAAAGGCGGTGCCGAGACTGGCATCTGGCGGATCTACGACGCCGCGCAGTCCGCCCGGGCCCGGCGCGACGGCGTCCCGCAAACGGAGCTCGCCCTGCCGCGAGAGGAGCACGCGGTCCGGGCGGAGGCGGAGGTACTGAGAACGCCCATCGAGGTCAGGGGTTGGTTCTCCTCGCGCTGGTACTGGCGCGGCATCCAGCATCGGACACGCGCCGGCGCCGAGCGGGCCCGGGCGGCCGAGGCGGCCGCGGCCCGGGCGGAGGTCCTGGCATCATGAGGCAGGTCATCATCCTCGCGGCCGCGCTGGCGACCGCCACACCGGCATCCGCGCAGACCGGTGCCGGATCTACGCCGCCACCATACATCACGGACGATCAATGGCCGTCTGCGCGGGACCGCTGGCATTATGCGGTGCAGACTCCCGCGGGGCCGGGGCAGACGCGCTACGCGTACGTCGACGCCACGCCGGACGGGCATGCCGGGTGGACCGTGACGGTGGCCTGTGGCGAGCACGTCACGACGACGGGACGGGAGACGTCGCGCATCGTGGCGACGGGGACCGCCGGCCGGGGCAGGATGCCTGCCATTGGGGGATCGGTCTGGTTCCCCGATGGCAGGGGAACCTCGTTCCTGATCGGGCAGGACCCCGGGTCCGAGGCCCTCGACCTGCCGTCCCAATTCACGGACTCCCGATGCGCCTCGGGCGTCGGGCAGCTATCGACCGGGGACTGAGGACCGGGCGGCCATGGCGGCCGCGAACGCAGCCTTGCCTTGCTCGGCGGCCCGTTGGCGGATGGCGCGGTGTCGGTCGAGAACGCCGTCGGCGAGATCCTGCTCGCCGGCCGCGGCCAGGACGTCCGCCGCGGTGCGCAAGGCCCACTCCCTCGCCCACGCCATCGTGCGGGCGTTCGGGGAGCCCTCGCCTCGGCGCCATCGGGACAGGGTCCGGGGGCCCTCGCCGATCTTGTCGGCCAGCTTGCCCTCCCATCGGTCGCCATGGATCGCCCGCCCGATACGGGAGAGCGCGGCGTAGGAGGGCTCCGGCTCCAGGGCCGGGCCGCCGTTCCCGCCGGCGGCCGGGGGTGGATCGAGGATCGGATCGGTGTCGGTAACGTCGGCCACGGCGGGCCTCCAGGATCGAGGGGCACGGGGCCGGCCGCGCTCGGGGCGGGCCGGCCCGACGGAAGTCGAGCGGGCTTGGCTTCGCTTTACGTGCAAGGGCTACAGGTCGAGGGATGCCTGCTTGGCAGCGACCGCGGCCTGGAGCGCCAGGACCTTGCCGGGACCAACCACCCAGCGCTGGCGGAGCCAGTTGAGCCCGCCGCGGGTGACGAGAGCCTGCCCGCGAAGCTTCCCGTTCGCATCCGGCTTCGCCCGGAGCTTTATGTAGCCGTCCCGGCGCATGGCGGCGGCCGGCTGAAGGTCCCCGTTCTCGCGGATGACGTACCCCTTGTCCTTCATCCAATCGATGAAGAGCTGGCCGGGCGCCTCGCAGAACCGCGCGGCGGTCCGGAGGTTGCAGAGGCCGTCGTCGTCGAGGAAGGCATGGAAGGCGTCCACCATCGGCGCCGCGACCGCGAGTTCCTGACGGATCTCCAGGTTCTCCGCCTTCAGCGCGATGACCTGTTCCGTGTACCCGAGCAGGACCATCCTCAGGCTCGCCGGGTCGTTGGGGTCGAAAGCCGGCTTGCCGTAGGACCCTGTCCGCCGGATGGACGGCAGGACGACGCCGGTCACGTGCCTCCGGAACCGGTAGGGCACGGTGCCCGGCTCCATCGCGTCGCGGCACCGGATGATCAGCGTGTAGAGCGCGCCCTCGGAGATGACGTTGCCGGACTGCGGCCCGCCAGGGGTGTCGGTTAGAGCGACACCCTTCTCATCATCGTCCAGGCGGGCGATGGCGTCCCGGGGGTTCGCGAGGCGGAGGATGGCGCACACCTCGTTCGCGACGAACCACGGGTCGCCGCTCCGGAGGACGGAGCGGAACGGGATGCCGTCGAAGAAGTGGATGGACGTGGCCTCGACGCCCGGGACGGGCGTGAGGGACATGCTATGGTGAATGGCAGCTTCGGACACGGGACCATCCGGGTCTGGAGTGAGGCCTCCGGCTCGGCGTCTCACCGCCGGCTGGGGGCCGACCCTTCTCGGGCTGCACTTCAGAGTACCGATTCGTTAACTAACGAACAGGGAAATCGCCGAAAAATCGGCGGTTGGGATTGACGCCAAGGGGGTGCACTCCGTGCAGACCCTTGGTCCCTGGGCACGCCCCCTGCCCGAGGGCGGCCGCGGCGAAGAGTACGTAGACCGCGAGATAGGCCGCATCGGCCTCGCCCGCCGGCTTCCCTGACATCACGCTGTTGGCCGCCCGCAGCGCGTCGCCGGCGAACAGGTTGGCCTCCTCGGTGGGCGTCAGGGCCCGGCGGCAGGGATCAGCCTCGGGCACGGTCGGCCTCCTCGGCATCGAGGGCGGCGATGGCACGGTCGAGGGTGTCCTCAAGGCGGGCGGGCAGCGGCCGCTCCGGAGGGAGCTCCAGGTACCAGCGCCGGCTCCGGACGAGCTCGCGGGCGGCCTCGACGACGGCGCGGGCGGCCGGTGTCATGCCGCTCTCCACGGCGGCCGGCGGGGCGGGTCGGCCAGGCACAGCCCGATCAGCATGCCCACGACGAATGCCACGGTCACGCTCACGGGTGCCTCCGGGGATGGCGGGCCGCGGCGCCACGGACGGCTGCGGCGACGGCCTGGGGCGGGGCGGCCCCGGGAACGGGCTCGCCCCTCAGGGCCCGGTAGACGTCGGACCCGACGAGCGGCGCCGGCGCGGCCGCGACGCAGTACAGGGCGACAAGGGCGGCGGGGACGGTCATCGCTTCCCCCCGCGGATGATGCCCCTGACTTCGCCGAGCTTGCCGTAGCAGTCGGCGTGGGCGTTCCCGAGATCTTCGGTGAACGAGGCGACGTCGCGCTGGGTGCCGCCCTTCCAACGGGGGGCGCCCGAGCATGTGAGCAACGAGTCCGGGATCGCGGACACGTCCGGCTTCCCGGCGTTGCAGCCGGCGACCGAGGCGGCGGTCAGGACGACGGCGGCGAGGCGGATCATCGGAACCTCTCCAGCGTCTGCCCGAGAACCGGCGCGACGGGACCGTCATCGGATGCCGGGGCGGACCCGATCCGGGCATGGGCGGAGGCGTTGGCCTTGGCGCGCCTGGCCGCGGCGGCGGACGTCCGCTGCAGGGAGGCGATGACGAGGCGCTGGGTCTCGGCCTTATCCGCCGCGGCGGCCAGGTCCTGGCGGGCGGCGGCCGCCTCGTCGTGGAGTCGTGTAACGTAGGCGACGCCGTAGAGGATGGCGGCGACTAGGATCAGGGGCAGCGCCAGGCGGGGCGCGTAGGCGACAGCCAGCGCGGCGGCCGATGCGGCGAGGACGGCCGCGATGCCGGGGACCGTCCACACCAGGGCGAGGAGCAGGTCGAGCATCAGCCGACGTCCGCCACGGACCAGCCGGGGCCGGACTGGAGCACCCACGCCAGGCCGGGCGCGTCCTGGATCTCGGCGGACAGGATCACGGGCGGGCGACCCGGAACTTCGATGGTCCGGAGCCGGAACGTGCGCCCCGTCGGAAGGGGCTCGCCCATGTTCCCCTCGGCATCGAGGACGAGCCGGTAGGTCTCGGCGTACTCGCTCTCGCGGACGGTGGCGGGAGTCTGGAGGTCCTCGGACATGGGATCAGTCCACCTTCGCCGGGGCGCCGCGCTCGGCCCGGCGCCGGAGGACCTTGATCAACTGAAGCTCGCCCTCCAGGCGCCGCACCCGGTTGTCGGAGGCCATCATCTTCGCCCGGTTGATGCCGATGGCGTCGCGGATGTCCTCGTAGGCGTCCGATGCCTCCCACGGGGCCTTGTCCACGGCCTCATCGACTTTTCGGCCTCTAAGTCGGCCGGGTCGACCGGACCGCCATCCTCGGGCTCTTCGGAAGGCTTCGTCCGGTCGGCGCACTCCTCGAAGGCATCCCTCACGGACTCGCACCCCCGGGTGGAGAACGAGGCGGCGAACTCGGGATGGCTCCCGGCCGAGAGCACCGTCCCGGCCGGGAGCTCGAAGGTCGACCCCTGGGTCAGCGTCAGGGAGTGGAGATCCCGGTACCGGCATGCCGAGGCCCTCGCCCGGATGGCGAGGGCCTCCTTCGCGGCTTCGAGGAGGGCAAGCCATGCCATGAGGGCGATGGCGGCGAGCAGAACGATGGCGAACGTCGACATGATCAGATCCCCTTGAGGCAGAGGGCGCGCTCGGCCTCGCGCCTGCGGGTCAGGCCGGGGAAGACGACGCCGCCGGCGCGGTTGAACTTGAGGATGGCGTCGCAGGCGGCACGGGGCTGGCCGGCGTTCGCAAGGCGGGCGACCGAGCTCGTGCAGAAGCCGCCCGTGCCGATGTTGTAGGCGAGGCTCACGTAGGCGGCGTACGCGCCGTCCGTGATCGGGGACGTCACGCAGCCCTCGACCGCGAGGGCGTACTTCTCCAGCGACGTCGCCAGCATGACCTTGCACTCGGCCACCGTGTAGCGGTCGCCCGCCTTCACCCCGAGCGTCTCGCCGTAGCAGACCGTCCAAGGCTTCCCGCGCGTGGCCGGGTCCGGGTAGGCCGTCTGGCGCAGGCCCTCGAACGAACCGACCACGCTGATGCAGGCGGCGCCGAGGGCCGCGTTCCGCTTCATGCGGGACGGGCCACGTCCGGGCTTGCGGACGTCGGTGCGTACGTCCGGGATCGCGGACGCGCCGGCGATGGCCGGCTTGAGGTTGAGCCAGGCGAACATCAGGCGTCTCCTCCGGACACGGCCGGCTGGGTGATTAGGCGGGTGACCGCGCCGGCCAAGTTCAGGCCGGCGTAGATGCCGGCGAACACCGGGAGCGAGATCGGCGGGTTCGATGCGAACACCGACATGCCGAGCTCGCCGGCGCCGAGGACGGCCCCGACGGCGTTCAGCTTGAAGGACCACGAGTGTTTCGCGACACGCCTGGCGTTCGCGACGAGCTTGGGCTTCCTCATGGCTGAGGCCTCCGGGTGCGATGGCTGCGGTTCGGCGGCGGCGCCGGGGGAAGCGGGAATGCCGCGCGCAGGATCTCGCCGTGGTCGTGGAGCGCCCGCGTCAAATCGGTGCCGGTCCGGATCAGGCTGAACCCGAGGTCCTGGTCGACGGGGTCGAGGGCGACGCGGGGCAAGCCGATGGCCTGTTCGGGCGGTCGCCGCGCCTCCTTGATGCGGGAGACGACGTACGTGGCGCCCGCCAGGGTGCCGCCGACCGCGATGGTCCCGATGGCCTTCAGCGCGTCGGCCGGGAGATTGATGATCGCGTCGAGCCACTCGGTCACTGGGCGGCCCTCGAAATGATCTTGGCTCTGGCGTCGTTGCGGCCTTGGTCCCAGATGGCCCGGAGCGCGCAGTAGGCGTCGATGATGGCGAGGACTCCGTAGGCCCCGACGCCGGTGTTCCAGCCGGGGTACCCGTCACGGGACAGGAGGAAGGCCAGGCCGCTCCAGACGCAGGCGCCGACGGCGGCGGTGATGAAGCGCAGGCTTGGCGAGTGCCTCTTCGATCCGTTGACCCAGAGGCCGATCATGCGGATCAGCGCCACGCCGAGGAGGGCGGCGCCCCACGTGCCCTCGGGGGCGATGGCGGACCAGGCGTCGAACGTCGGGCGGCTGAACGTGGCGCCCGGCAGCAGCAGGGCGACCGCGACGCCAAAGAGAACCAAGGCGCCGACCCACTCGGCCTCGCGCCGCTGGTGGTGCCCCTGGAAGGGCAAGCCGTACCTGTTCATCGACCGCTCCCCTTGCCGGAAGCCCGGGGCGCCTCGGCCTCGGCCACAGACTCGGTCTCGGGCTCGGAAGGCGCCTCGACCTCGGGGGCGGGCTCGGGCGCCGCGGCCAGGGCAGGCACCAGGTCGGCGTGGCTGACGATGCCGGTCTTGCCGCACCGGCCGCAGTGGACCTCGGACCAGTCCATCCCCGGGGCGAGGAGCGGGCGGATGCCGGCCCGGCACGCATCGGCGGTGTCGCATCCATCGAAGGAGAAGGCGGTGGCGGTCCCGGGAGGTACTCCGCGTCGAGGCACGTCCGCTGGCGGCGCTGGACGGGCGTGGTGGGTCCGGAGGACTCCGGGTCGGGCCGGACCTTCTTCGCCAGGACGGTCACGACGGCGCCGTCCGCGATGACGATCTTCAGGCCGTTGGCGATGACCGCCTGCGCCCCGTTGGCGACGCTGAGGCCCCCGATGGTCGAGAGGTGCCGACGGACGGCGCCAACCGCGACCTTGCGCTCGCGCAGGGTCACCATGGCCTCGGCGGCGTCGCCGTCGACGGTCACCCCAAGGGCCCGCTCGGCGTACCGGCGGATGGCGTGGTCGGTGACGCGGGCCCGGACGGAGTGGGGGTTGGCGCGCATGGCGTCACGCGGCCCAGACGCGGAGGCTACGGGGCAGGCGGATGAGCAGGTGGCGGTAGTTCAACGACACGGTGACGGTCCCTGGGGTGGCAGGGAGAGCGTCAGGGAGCAGGACCAATTCGGATAGGTCACCCGCGCCATGTCATTGGCCCGATGGTCCCGGATCGAGGGAACCAATGGAACCAAACGACGAAGCCCGCCCAACCTGACGGTTGAACGGGCTTCCCTGGATGTGCTGCATCTAGGACCTGTCGGCGAGGGCGATTATACCCCCGTTATCCCTTCCCGTTCAAGCGGATACGGCATCGGCGGAGCAGGTTCCGGCAGCCAGGAGACGGGCGATGAAGGCCGGCAGCGGAGGCCGGAGTGACGAGGCGAACGGGGCGGATCGAAGCCCAGGGAAGGTCGCCACGGCACCCCCGGTGCGAGGCCCGCTACCCGTGTTCATCGCGGCACCGGACGCCATTCTCGGGCTTCCCTGGGGATCGAGGGTCGGGGACAGGACCGAGATGGCGGCGGGACGGGCCGGAATGGCGTCTCCGGGGGTGTCGACGGCAGGCGTTTCGCCTGAGGGGGGCAAGGCCCCCGGCACAGCCACTATAGAAGTGGTCGAACCGTGAGGAGAGGAGACGGACCCGTCCTTCGAGGTCTCGCAAGCGATTTCGACGGCGGCCTCGGTCACGGTCTCGGTCGGAACCTCGGCTCCGGCCTCGGCCATGGCCCGGCGCAGACTGGTCTCGCCACGGCGCCCGGCGAATGCCGCCACGATCTCGCGCATCGCCTTGCCGGCCGCCTTCATGGCGAGGGCCTCGCGACCGTCGGCGAGTCTGGCGGACACCGTCACGACCAGGGGCGTGGCACCGGCCTCGGCCCGGCGATCCGCGGACCGCTGCCTCTCCGACCGCACCACGCCACCCGGCAGCAGGGCTCCGGCGCCGGCGCCGCGCAGGGTTTCCTCGGAGACGTCGTTCAGGCCGAGCAGGCTCAGCATCCGCGCCTTGCTGTAGACGTACATGACCGGCCGCTCGACGCCGTCATGGTCTCGGGTCTCCCCGGTCTTTTGGCGCCGCAGAACCCGCTCCAGGGCGCCGAGGCTGGTCCGGAGCTCGGCCTCGGGCAGGCCCGCGGGACCGGCCAGACGCTCCGCCCACGAGGCGGCGGTCCCGCCCTCGGACTGCGCGAGGGCGCAGGCGCTGAGGAACGCCCACAGGTCGCGCTTCCCGATGTCAGGCGTCCCGCCCCACATGATCCGCAAGGCATCGAGGGCCTGCACGACGGACGGCCAGTACCCGCCGGAAATCCGGCGGGCAGGCGCCAGATCCTCGACGACGGGAATGCCGGCGGCCTCGGCCTCGGACCGACGGGCCTGGCGACGGGCCTCGCGGATCTCGTACTCCGCCTGACGCTCGGCCTTGAGGGCGTCCATCTGGTCGCGCGTGAATGGGAGGAATGCCGACGCGAGATCCTCGAAGTCGTGCCGCTCGACGTCCGCCCACGATGCCGGCCAAACGAGTCTGGCGACCTTGCCGGACTTGCCGTTGTAGCTCCCGGCCAGGCGCAGGACGCGGGCCGTGTCGACGGCTCCGCGGTCGAGGCCGGTGCCACGCCAGACCGCCGCCATCGTCTCCTCATGGGAGATGACCTCGGGGTCCTGGAGGCGCGTGCCGCCTTTCGTCCGGACGGTCTTGGACGCCTTGCCTTCCGCCGGCCCGTGCATCCAGCGCTGGACCGCGCGATGCCGTCCGGTGACCCCCGGGGTCGCCTGCAGAGGCTGATGAAGCCAAACACAATGCAGGCCGCGTCCGCTGAAGGCGATGTAGCTCGGCATAGGCTTCCCGGCATCCCTGAGGCGCTGGATCAGGATGCCGGCCATCTCCTCGGGGCTGCGCCCGCGAAACTCGGCCTTGTCGTGGCAGTCGACGTCCGCGATCAGGTCCTGAAGCTGCACAAGGGACGTAGAGCCCCGGGCGCCGTAGAAGCGCTGCATCGAAATGTGGGTCGCCCAAAGCAGGGCGTCCGAGGTGGCGAGTTCGCTGACGCTGACGACCTTGGTCTCCCAACGATGCTCGCCGTCGCTGCCCTGGGTAACTCGCATCAGCGAGACCTTACCCTTCACGCCGGGCAGGTCGGGGTGGATGGCGCGAGCATGGGCGGCGCGCGGGCCAGCATTGACGCGAGCCTGGAACTCGTCGCGCATGGCCACGAGCTCGGCATCCGGGCGCACCATGGGCGCGAACCGGTCGAGGCGAACGTGGGCAAGATTGGGGAAGTGGAACAAGCGCGACGGTCCGGTAGCGGCGTAGGGGCAGCACGACCCGACGCGACCTAGGAATTGTCCCACCGACCTTGGAATTCCGCCAGGGTCACCCCTTGACGCCGGTCGGGCACGAGCCGGCGCAAAGGCGTGGGAGGGTTGGCAAACGGGGCGGAGCCGAACAACCACGACGCCTGTCCGCCCCCAGGAATGCCCGTTCTTCCTCGCCGAGGGTAAAAACCTATCTGAGGCCCAGCCCCAAGCCCTCGCCCGTACCTCAGAAGGCCGCCGGACGGATCGTTCGATAAAAAGAACGTGCGTAAATTTAAGGCAGTCCAATTTTGGTTGCTTACCTGCTAAGCAAGGAGGCTGTGAGCCTCCGAAATGGCTATTCCGACCTTCATGGCGCGTAGCCCAGATCGCGCCACGCCCGTCCCGGCATCGTCGCGCGCATGGCCTACCCGTTCAAAGTCCGCATGGCGTCCGACGTCGGCCCCCTCATCGAGGACTGGCGCGACCGCTTCGTCTCGACCGTCGGCATCGCCAAGTACCGGCGCGCCGCCGGCTGGGCCATGGACGAGACCGCCAAGGCCGCCGTCGTCGGCATCCGCAAGCAGTTCCACAAGACGCTCAAGCGGAACACGCCGTGGACGCAGAGCGCGATCAAGTACACGAGGTCGGGCTTCGTCGGCCTGAACCAGATCGAACGCAACGACGCCGGCGACGGAGTCTGGGCGTCCGTCGAGTTGATGCCGAAGCAGAGCACCTACCTGAAATATTTGTTCGGGGTCGGCGACAACACCCGCCTGCCCGGCGACGTCGGCTTGGCTCAGGACAGGATCCTGATCCCCTGGTGGGACAACATCAAGCTGACGCAGGGCGTCACCCCGACCCAGTACGGCGGCGTGCCCACCGGGTTCCTCGCACGCCTCGCCCGCGAGGTGCAGGGCACCAAAGCGCCGAAGCGCTCCGGCACGCAGAGCCGCTGGAGCATCTACAGTCCAGGAGCAGGCAGAGCGCAACCTCGTCGATAATGCCTTTGTCGCCGACGCCGCGATGGACTCGTTTGAGACCGGCGTCGAGGCCTAGATTGGAGGCGGCGGGATCAGTGCGGCCAGCCCCGTCAGGACCGCGCTGGCGGCGGCTGCCAACGCCGCCCATCGGTTCCATTTCGTCTGTTCTTTCAGGGTGTCGTGAAGGTCGATCCGGTTCCCGCTCGCGTCCTTGGAGATGAGGTAGCCCCCCGGCATAGCTCCTACTCCGCTAGTCTCTGGGGGGGCGGGTACGCTCACGACCGTCGATTTGTACCAGCAGGCGGCGGCAACGAAGGCCGTCACGGCCACCAGCCAAGGCAAGGTTCCACCGACCGTCATACGCATCCCCGGGCTTCCAACCACTCCACCATAGGTCCCCGCAGGCGCGTGGCCTAAATTGGGACACGCACCGACAGGCAGCCTCTTTAAGTCACCGGAGAAGCTCTTTTGCCCCAAGCCACTGCCATTACGAGCACGAGCAGGATACCCGCAGCCGCTGCCGTCGTGGACGTCCGGTGCGCGCGCGGGTACAGGGCCGCATCGATCTCGCAGGGCGACGGCGGCATTCCCCCTTTGGACGCCGAGATCCTGAGCTTTGAGTTAGTGCTGGCGTCGAACCCCCCTCCCGGTCGTACCGGTGTTCGCCCGAGACCTACGACTACGTCGAGGTCGAGGAGGTGCTCAACATATCCGGGATCGCGGACGTCGGCTTGCTGTTCGGCGCCCCAATCATAAACATGCATTCCAGCTACAGCCGCCGGAACGTCATCCGCGTGATCAAAGCTGCCCGAGTGGAGGGACATAATTGGTCTCCCGGGCCTATCTATTGAACCGCAAGGATTTATCCAATATTATCGACAAAGTAGCAGAATTTGATTCCGCGAGCATCCGGGAGTTGCTGCGGAAAATATCAATACCGGTCGTGAGATGCTTCTCCGACGTCGGTACGGTCGGCACCCATTCTAGTATCGCCAATTCGGCAGCCTACTGGCGATCGGGAGGCGCACATTCTCTCACCGGCGCGACCGGATTAGCCCGCGCTTCTTTGCGATGATATCGATTGTTAATATGGTGACGATATCAGAAGGCAGGAGCGAAGAGGATAAAAGCATGCCACTCAACATTGGTAGCAACGGTTGGGACATTGACGTTGAAGCAGCATTTGATGCGGTTCTTGAAGCGGCAGAGCACATGGTAAAGACCCAACAGATACCTGGCGTCATGTCAACATGGGCATCAGGGGAAGCTCTCGTAAAATCCTTTAAAGGGTGCGACATCGTCGATAATCTATGTCAAGACCAACGGGACGAGCTCGCTGATTGTATTGAGGGTTATTATGAAAGAAAAAAAGAAGACGGTACGGTTTTTTAAACCTGCTCAATGAGCTGCATTTGATAGGTCAACTCGGCAATCGATAAAGTAAAAATAGGATGATAATTTTTTATAATGTCTTAGGCTGCGATTGGTAAGGAACTAGTACGTGCCGCTCTTTTCGCCGATAACAGCCATTACATGGATCGGAGCATGATCGGTGTCCGAATGCATCGCCTACGGGCTGCTCGCGATCATCGAGGAAAGTAGCGCAAATTTGGTTGCCGCCCGGAAAGAGGACTGCGTCCGGACGATATCATCTGGCACCTTGGCGACTTCGCCTATAAGTGCATCCTGGTTTACGCCGCATCGATCCAGGCGCGCCTGCATGGCCGCATCCACCTAATTCGGGGCAACCACGACCACGGCCTGGGCGAACGTTTCGAATGGGCCGGCCCCGTCGTCGACGTCCAAAGGATCTACGTCCAGGACCCGGGGATGCCAGAACGCGTCGCCCTATGGGCCAGCCACTATGCGCACGTGACGTGGCCTAATGCCTGGCACGGCGACCTTCACGTCTATGGGCATTCCCACGGCGGCATCCCGGCCACCCGGACGAGCCTCGACGTTGGGGGCGATTGCTGGGTTTGGCGGCCGGTTACCCTGGGGGGAGATCATGGCGAGGATGGCGGCGTCCCCTGCCAATACCTCGTCATGCTGACGATGCGTCGGTGCCCGCTCCGGTCGGTTCATGAAGGTCGCGTCACGAACCCGATGTCGGCGGCCACGAACTTGAGCCGCTCGGGCTCGCGATCCTTCCGCTCCGAGTACCTGTCGACGAGGTAGTCGGCGCGCTCCCGCGTCAGCAACGTGAACCTCACCAGTTCCTCGCAGACATCGACTACACGGTCGTAGAGTGGCCCCGGCTTCATCCGCCCGGCTTCGTCGAACTCCTTGTAGGCCATCGGAACCGAGGATTGGTTCGGAATGGTGATCATCCGCATCCAGCGCCCGAGCACGCGCAGGCCGTTGACGGCATTGAACGACTGCGAACCGCCCGAGACCTGCATCACGGCCAGGGTCCGCCCTTGCGTCGGGCGCACCGACCCTTCCGACAGGGGGAGCCAGTCGATCTGGCTCTTGATCACCCCGGTCATGGCGCCGTGGCGCTCCGGGCTGACCCAGACATGGCCTTCCGACCAGATCGACAGGTTCCGGAGTTCCTGGACCTTGGGGTGGTCGGCCGTGGCGTCGTCGGGCAGCGGCAGGCCGTGCGCGTCGTAGATCCGCGCCTCGCCGCCCATCGCCTCCAGGAGGCGTGCGGCCTCGTAGGCAAGGAAGCGGCTGAACGAGCGCTCCCGGAGCGAGCCGTACAGGATCAGGAAACGCGGGGCGTGGGTGAACGGCGTCTCCACGTGCAGGTCGGCTGCCGTCGGGACCACGAAATGCCCTTGGCTGAGGTTGGGCAATCCATCGGCGAAGGGCTGGAAGGGCTTGTCCAAGACGTTTAGTTCCTCTATGTTTCAACGATGGTTGAGATATTGACATCATGATAGACGAACGGCAAGCCGTCGCCGCTTTCGCGGCTCTTGGCCAGGAACACCGCCTACGCATCGTGCGCCAGCTCGTCACCGCCGGGCCGGAAGGCATGGCGGCCGGCATGCTGGCCGAGGCGGTCGGCGTTTCGGGCACCAACCTGTCGTTCCACCTCAAGGAGCTCAGCCATTCGGGGCTGGTCACCTCCCGGCGGGAGGGGCGCTCGATCATCTACAGCGCCGCCTACCCGGACCTGTCGGAGCTCATCCAGTTCCTGATGCGCGATTGCTGCCAGGGCCGACCCGAGGTCTGCGCCCCCGCCGTCGCGGCCTTGTCAGCCTGTTGCCTACCCACGGGAAACACCGCCAATGCCTGACCGCGTCTACAACGTCCTCTTCCTCTGCACCGGCAACTCCGCCCGCTCGATCCTCGCCCAGGCGATGCTGGCCAAGGACGGCAAGGGTCGCTTTCGCTCCTTCTCCGCCGGCAGCCAGCCCAAGCCGGAGGTGAACCCGATGGCGCTCCAGGTCCTGCGCGAGAGCGACTATCCGACAGAGGGCATGCACTCGAAGTCGTGGGACGAGTTCGCCAAGCCCGACGCACCGGTCATGGATTTCGTCTTCACGGTCTGTGACAACGCCGCCGGCGAGGCCTGCCCGTACTGGCCCGGCCAGCCGGTGACGGCGCACTGGGGCATCGAGGACCCTGCCGCGGTCGAGGGTAGCGAGATCGAGCGAAAGACGGCCTTCGTGACCGCGCAGCGCTACCTCAAGAACCGGATCTCGGCCTTCCTCGCCCTGCCGATGGCGAGTCTCGACCAAGTCTCCCTGACTTCCAGGGTTCGCGAGATCGGCAAGCAGGCCGGTGCCACCTCGCCCCGTCCGGAGGTCGCGTGATGGACGTCGTGATCTACCACAACCCGGATTGCGGCACGTCCCGCAACACGCTGGCCCTGATCCGCAACGCCGGCATCGAGCCGCACGTGGTCGAGTACCTTAAGACGCCGCCGAACCGTATCCTGATCCGCCAGCTCGCAGATCGCGCCGGCGTCACGGTCCGTGACCTCCTGCGGGAGAAGGGGACGCCCTACGCGGAGCTCGGGCTCTCGGACCCGAGCCTGACGGACGACCAGCTTCTCGATGCCGTCGCCGAGCATCCGATCCTGTTGAACCGCCCCCTGGTGGTGAGCCCGAAGGGCGTCGCCCTGTGCCGCCCTTCCGAGGCGATCATCGATCTCCTGCCGGCCCAGTAGGGCGAGTTCGTCAAGGAGGACGGCGAGCGCGTCGTCGACGAGCACGGCCGGCGCGTCGCCACCGCCTGATCACACCCACGCAATCAAAAACAAGAAACGGTCCCGATGCTCGCGCTCGCCATCTTCGTGGTCACCCTGGTCTTCGTCATCTGGCAGCCGAAGGGTTTTGGGATCGGATGGAGTGCCCTGATCGGGGCCGCCGTGGCGCTGGCCACCGGGGTGATCCACCCCGGGGACATCCCGGTGGTCTGGCACATCGTCTGGGACGCCACCTTCACCTTCGTGGCGCTCATCATCATCTCACTCCTCCTCGACGAGGCGGGCTTCTTCCACTGGGCGGCGCTGCACATCGCCCGGTGGGGCGGCGGACGGGGGCGCCTGCTGTTCCCGCTGGTGATCCTGCTGGGGGCGGCCATCGCGGCGGTGTTCGCCAACGACGGCGCGGCCCTGCTGCTCACCCCCATCGTCCTCGCGATCCTGCTGCGGCTGGACTTCAAGCCGGCGGCGGCCCTGGCCTTCATCGTCGCCTGCGGGTTCGTCGCAGACTCGACCAGCTTGCCGCTGGTGATCTCGAACCTCGTCAACATCGTCTCGGCGAACTTCTTCGACATCACCTTCAGCCGCTACGCCGCCGTGATGGTGCCGGTGAACCTCGTCTCGCTGGCCGCGACCCTGGCGGTGCTGTGGCTGTTCTACCGGCGCGACCTGCCCACCCGCTACCCGGTGGCCGCGTTGGAAGAGCCCCGCCGCGCGATCAAGGACCCGCTGGTGTTCAGGGCGGCCTTCCCGCTCCTTGGGGTGTTGCTGATCGCCTACTTCGTCACGGCGCCGTTCGGCGTGCCGGTCTCGGTGGTCACCTGCGCCGGCGCCCTGGTGCTGCTGGCGCTGGCCAATCGCAGCCGGGTCGTCCCGATCCGCAAGGTGCTCGCCGGCGCCCCCTGGCAGATCGTCCTGTTCAGCCTCGGCATGTACCTCGTCGTCTACGGGCTGAAGAACGCCGGCCTGACCGACTACCTGGCTCAGGGGCTGACCTGGCTCTCGGGTCACGGACCGTTCGTGGCCACCCTCGGCACGGGGGTCGCCGCCGCGATCCTGTCGTCGGTGATGAACAACATGCCGAGCGTGCTGGTGGGCGCGCTGTCGATCCAGCAGGCACCGGACCTGTCGCCCCTGATGCGCGAGCTGATGGCGTACGCCAACGTCATCGGATGCGACCTTGGCCCGAAGTTCACGCCCATCGGGAGTCTGGCGACCCTGCTCTGGCTGCACGTCCTCGACACCAAGGGCCACCGCATCACCTGGGGCCAGTACATGCGGGTCGGCTTGGTCATCACCCCGCCGGTGCTGCTCGTCACCCTGGCGGCGCTGGCCCTCTGGCTACCCCTGCTCGGGGCCCTGTAGCGATCCGATGGCCCCGGCTCGCCGCTGGCCCGTAACCTCGGCCCTGGGCGTGGTCCAGATCCTGACCTGGGGCTCCTCGTTCTACCTGCTGTCGGTGTTGGCCGCCCCGATGTCGGCGGACACGGGGTGGCCCTTGGGATGGGTCATCGGCGGCCTGTCCCTCGGTCTCCTCGTCGCGGGCTTGGCCTCGCCGCGGGTCGGCACCTACATCGGTGAACATGGCGGCCGGCCGGTACTGGCCTTCGCGGCCGTCGCCCTCGCCGTCGGCCTTGCCATCCTCGGCCTCGCTCCGAACCTGCCGACTTACCTCGCGGGGTGGCTCCTGATCGGCCTGGGCATGGGCACCGGCCTATACGACCCCGCCTTCGCCACGCTCGGACGCCTCTACGGCGCCAAGGCAAGGTCCGCCATCACGACCTTGACCCTGTGGGGCGGCTTCGCCAGCACGGCGTGCTGGCCGCTCTCGGCCTTCCTCGTCGAACGGGTCGGCTGGCGCGGGACCTGCCTCGCCTATGCCGGGTTGCACCTTTCGGTCACGCTGCCGCTCGTCCTGCTCGTGATCCCCCGCCCGCCCGCACACCCGGTCACGCGACCCGCAGGGCCAAGCCCCGTCATTCGGCTCGATGGTCGGGAGCGGCGTGCCTTCCTCCTCATGGCGGGCGTCCTCACGCTGGGCGGCACGGTGATGGCCATGGTCTCGGTCCACCTCATCACCCTGCTGCAGGCGCGGGGCGTGGCGCTGTCCTCTGCCGTCGCCTACGGCGCGCTGATCGGGCCTTCCCAGGTCGGCGCCCGGATCGTCGAGATGGCCGGGAGGGGGCGGCACCACCCCCTCTGGACCCTCACGGCGGCGATGGTCCTCGTGGCCTTGGGCATGACGATGCTGGCGGCGGGCCTGCCGGTGGTCGGCCTGGCCCTGATCCTCTACGGCGCCGGCAACGGGATCTACTCGATTGCCCGGGGGACGGTGCCCCTCGCGCTGTTCGGCCCCGAGCGCTACGCCTCGCTCGTCGGCCGCCTGGCGCGTCCGGGGCTGGTGGCACAGGCGCTTGCGCCCTCCCTAGGGGCTGTCGTGCTGACGCAGGCGGGCGCCGACGCGACCTATGCCCTGCTTACCGTGCTCGCCCTCGCGATCGTCGCGATTGCCCTATCCCTCTGGCGCGTCAGGTAGTCTCTGTCCCTTCCGCGCCAACACGCGATGTGGCATCGTCCGTTCGTGACCTTTTGGCTCGCCCTTCGACGGTTGCTACCGCTTCTGGCGGTACTCGGCCTCGCCCTTGCGCCGGTGACCGCATCTGCGGCCGCCGCGGGCATGCGCGCGCCGACGGCCGTTCAGCGTCACGCCATGGCGATGCCCGACGAGGCCATGGACGACATGGCCGGGATGGCCATGGACGAGATGCCGTGCTGTCCCAAGGAGCGGCCGGACATGCCCGACTGCTCCAAGAGCTGCCCCCTGATGGCGCTTTGCCTGGCGAAGGTCGCCACCGGGCTGCCGGTTGCCGCCGGACTTCCGGGCCGCGTCGCCGGCGTCGAGGGGCCCGCCCGGGCCGTCACCGCCTCCTTCGACAGCCTGTCGCAAGGGCCGCCCACCGAGCCTCCCCGAGCCTGAACCCGATGCCGCCGGCGCCTGCGCCGGCACGGTGACGCGCGTCCGCGCGTGGCCCTCCATCGCGTTCAGGAGACAAGACCCGTGACCAAGAACCCTTTCGCGCGCGCCCTGACGGCTGCGCTGCTCGGCCTCGCCCTGACCACCGCGGCCCGGGCCGACACCAAGGACTACGAGTTCCAACTGGTGAAGGACGAGGCCAAGCAGGGCGAGGCCATCCTCGATGTCCGCCTCGTCGACAAGCGCACGTCCAAGCCCGTGCCGAACGCCGTCATCTTCGCCAAGC
This sequence comes from Methylobacterium sp. Leaf88, assembly GCF_001422795.1. NCBI lineage: Bacteria > Pseudomonadati > Pseudomonadota > Alphaproteobacteria > Hyphomicrobiales > Methylobacteriaceae > Methylobacterium > Methylobacterium sp. Leaf88. The sequence continues at coordinate 192,224 of NZ_LMMK01000055.1, forward strand.
GCATCGACATGGCGCCCGACAGCATGGAGGAGATGACCTCCAAGATCGAGCAGCTGCCGTCGCCGGAGCCGGGCCTCTACCGGTTCAAGGCGAAGCTGACGATGGCCGGCGGCTGGCGCCTCTCGCTCGGGGCCAAGGTGCAGGGCGAGACCGGCACCGTCGAGAACAAGCTGGTGTTCAAGGCCACCAAGTGAGCCGGTCGGCTTGGGCAGCCGGGACCCTCGCCGCGCTCGCGGCGGGGGTTTTGGGATTTGGCGCGGGGCGGGAAGGCAGCCCCGTGCCGGCGCTCGTCCAACAGGCGCGGACCGGGTTCGCCCATTGGTTGCCCGCTGCGGGGGCGCCAGCCCCCGCGCCTGTCCTGCCCAAGGCCACGGGGCCCGTGGTCTACTACCGGGACCCGGACGGGAAGCCGGACTACGCCCCCGAACCGAAGCGGACCGCCGACGGTCGCGACTACCGCGCCGTTCGGGCGAGCGAGGACGTGCGCTTCGACGAGCCCGAGGAGCACGAGGCGATGCCCGACGCCGGGCACGGCGACATGGCCATGGCTCAAGCCATGACGCCTGCGAGCGTCCGCAAGGTGCGCTTCTACCGGAACCCGATGGGTCTTGCGGACACCTCGCCGATTCCGAAGAAGGACTCGATGGGGATGGACTACCTCCCCGTCTACGAGGGCGAGGACACCGACGACGGCACCGTGAGGATCTCGCCGGGCAAGCTCCAGCGCACCGGGGTCCGGACGGCGGTCGCCGAGCGACGGGTCCTGTCGATGCCGGTACGCGCGCCCGGCGCCATCGAGGAGGACGAGCGCCGGATCTCGGTGATCGCGATGCGCACCGACGCCTTCATCGAGAAGGTCGAGGCCGTCACCACCGGCGACCACGTCCACAAGGGCCAGCCGCTCCTGCGCCTGTTCTCGCCGGAGATGAATGCGGCCGCCGCGCAGTACCTCACCGGCATCGGCTACGAGGGCGCCCGCCGGCGCCTGGAGAACCTCGGCATCCCGCCCGAGGTCATCGACGAGATCGAGCGCACCCGGAAGGTGCCCTCCACCATCACGTGGTCGGCGCCCCGCGACGGCGTCGTGGTCGAGCGCAACGTCTCCGACGGCATGCGCGCCAAGTCCGGCGACACCCTGTTCAAGCTCGTCGACCATTCCAGGGTCTGGGTCCTGGCCGACGTGACAGAACGCGACCTGGCGGCCGTGGCGGAGGGCCAGACGGCGACCGTGCGCGCCCGGACGTTCCCGGACCGCGTCTTCACCGGCGCGGTGACCCGGATCTACCCGCACCTCGCCATGGGGACCCGGACCGCCCGCCTGCGCATCGAGCTGCCGAACCCGAACGGCGACCTGCGCCCGGGGATGTTCGCCGACGTGACGATCGCCACCGGCAGCGACAAGCCGGTGGTGGCGGTGCCCGACGACGCGGTCATCGACACCGGCACCAGGCAGATCGTCCTGCTGGACAGGGGAGAGGGTCGCTTCGAGCCGCGACCGGTCAGGCTCGGCGTCCGCGGCGACGGCTACGTCGAGGTCCGCGACGGCATCGCCGCGGGCGACCGCGTGGTGACCTCGGCCAACTTCCTCATCGACGCCGAGAGCAACCTGAAGGCGGCGTTGCAGGGGCTGTCCGAGCCCAAACCCGATCCCGGCCCGCAGGCCGCGGCCGAAGGGAAAGCGCCATGATCGCCCGCCTCATCGCCTGGTCGGCGCGGAATCTGGTGCTGGTCCTGATAGGGACGGTGTTCGCGGTCGGAGCCGGGCTCTACGCCCTCAAAACCCTGCCGCTCGACGCGATCCCGGACCTCTCGGACGTCCAGACCATCGTCTACACCGAGTACCCCGGGCAGGCGCCCCAGGTCATCGAGGACCAGGTCACCTACCCCCTGACCACCGCGATGCTGACGGTGCCCCGGTCGAAGGTCGTGCGCGGCTTCTCGTTCTTCGGGGTCTCGTTCGTCTACGTCATCTTCGAGGACGGCACCGACCCGTACTGGGCCCGGAGCCGGGTGCTCGAATACCTGAACACCGTGGCCAAACGCCTGCCGGCCGGCGTGACCCCGACCCTGGGACCCGACGCGACCGGGGTCGGCTGGGTCTACCAGTACGTCGTGGTCGCCAAGGAACGCACGCTGGCCGAGCTCCGCTCGCTTCAGGACTGGGTCGTCCGCTTCGGGGTGTCGCGTGCCGAGGGCGTGGCCGAGGTCGCGGGCGTCGGCGGCTTCGTGAAGCAGTACAACGTGGTCGTCGATCCCAACCGGTTGCGGGCGCAGGGCATCACCCTGTCCAAGCTCCGGGAGGCCATCCGGGCGAGCAACGCCGACGTCGGCGGCCGTACCGTCGAGCTCTCCGAGTTCGAGTTCGTCGTCCGTGGCCGCGGCTACCTCAAGAGCGTCGCCGACATCGAGAGCATCGTCCTCAAAACGGATGCGGGCACGCCCCTCCGGGTTAAGGACGTCGCCAAGGTCGAGCTCGGCCCCGACGAGCGCCGCGGCATCACCGAGATGAATGGCGACGGCGAGGTCGCCGGCGGGATCGTCCTGCAGCGCTTCGGGGCCAACGCCCTGAACGTCATCGAGAACGTGAAGGCCCGCCTTTCCGAGGTCGCCGCCAGCCTGCCCAAGGGCACGGAGATCCTGCCGGTCTACGACCGCTCGCACCTGATCGAGGCGGCCATCGAGACTCTCAAGGGCACGCTGATCGAGGAGAGCACCATCGTCGCCCTCGTCTGCGTCGTGTTCCTGCTCCACGTCCGCAGCGCGCTGGTGGCGATCCTGATGCTGCCGGTCGGCATCCTCATGGCGTTCGCCGGCATGAAGGCCCTGGGGCTCGGGGCCAACATCATGAGCCTCGGCGGCATCGCCATCGCCGTCGGCGCAATGATCGACGCCGCCATCGTGATGATCGAGAACGCCCACAAGCACCTGGAACGGGCACCGCCGGACAAACCCAGGGTCGAGATCCTGATCGAGGCGGCGGGCGAGGTCGGGCCGTCGCTGTTCTTCTCGCTCCTCATCATCACGGTCAGCTTCCTGCCGATCTTCACGCTGGAGAGCCAGGAGGGGCGCCTGTTCGGACCGTTGGCCTTCACCAAGACGTTCGCGATGGCGGCGGCGGCGGTGCTGTCCCTGACCCTCGTCCCGGCACTGATGGTTCTGTTCGTCCGCGGCCGGATCATCCCCGAGCACCGCAACCCGGTGAACAGACTCCTGATCTGGATCTACCGGCCGGTCATCGCGGGAGTGCTGCGGGCGCGCGTGCTGACGATCCTGCTGGCCTTGGTCGTCCTTGCGGCGACGGCATGGCCGGCGAGCCGTCTCGGCTCGGAGTTCATGCCCGACCTCGACGAGGGCACGCTGATGTACATGCCCACCACCCTGCCGGGCATCTCGGTGACCAAGGCCGGGGACCTGCTCGCCACCCAGGACCGGATCATCAAGTCCTTCCCCGAAGTGGCCTCGGTCTACGGCAAGGCCGGACGGGCCAACACCGCGACCGACCCGGCGCCGAGCGAGATGTTCGAGACCATCGTCAACCTGAAGCCGAAGGCGGAATGGCGCCCCGGGGTCACGACGGCGAGCCTGAAGGCCGAGATGGACGCCGCGCTCCAGTTCCCCGGGGTATCGAATGCCTGGACCCAGCCAATCCGCGCCCGCATCGACATGCTCTCGACCGGCATCCGCACGCCGGTCGGGATCAAGGTGCTGGGGACGGACCTGACGGAGATGGAGAAGGTCGCCCGCCAGGTTGAGGCGGTGGTGAAGGCGGTCCCGGGCACGTCGAGCGCCTATGCCGAGCGCGTCCAGGGCGGCTACTTCCTCGACATCACCCCCGACCGCGAGGCGCTGGGCCGGTACGGCCTAACCGTCGGCGAAGTGCAGGACGTGATCGGGATGGCGCTGGGCGGCGAGAGCGTCACCAACACCATCGAGGGCCGCGAGCGCTACACCGTCAACGTGCGCTACCCGCGCGCCTTCCGCTCCGACCCGCGATCCATCGCCTCCGAGGTGCAGGTGCCGATCGCCGGCGGGGGTACGGTCCCGCTCGGCGAGGTCGCCAAGGTGCAGTTGAACCGCGGCCCAACCCAGATCCGGACCGAGAACGGCCAGCTCGCGGTCTTCATCTACGTCGACGTCGCCGGTCGCGACCTCGGGGGTTACGTCGCCGAGGCCAGGGCGGCGGTCGCCAACGAGGTGAGCCTGCCGCAAGGAACCTTCGTGCAGTGGAGCGGGCAGGTCGAGTACCTCGACCGGGCGACCGCCCGACTCAAGATCGTGGTGCCCCTGACGCTGCTGATCGTGTTCCTGCTGCTGTACCTCAACTTCCGACGGCTGACCGAGACCCTGATCGTCATGCTTTCGCTGCCGTTCGCCCTCGTCGGCGGGGTCTGGCTGATGTGGTGGATGGGCTTCAACCTGTCGGTGGCGGTCGCGGTCGGCTTCATCGCGCTGGCCGGCGTCGCGGCCGAGACCGGCGTGATCATGCTGGTCTACCTCGATCACGCGCTGACCGAGGTGCGCGCGGATTGCGAACGCGACGGGCGGACGTTCACCTGCGACGACCTGCGGCGGGCGATCATGGTCGGCGCGGTCGAGCGGGCGCGTCCGAAGATGATGACGGTGGTCGCCATCATGGCCGGGCTCCTGCCGATCCTGTGGAGCACCGGATCGGGCTCTGAGGTTATGCAGCGGATCGCGGTACCCATGATCGGCGGCATGGTCTCGTCGACCGTCCTGACACTGGTCGTGATCCCGGCGGTGTACGGCCTCGTGAAAGGATGGGGCCTGCCGCGGTCCGAACCGAATGCCATCGACCCCGAGGCCCGACTTGTAACGTTATGAACAATCTGACGGATGGAACCCATGCCCACGGCCCACTCCCGATCCTTCTCAGACCCTCGGAAGGTCCGCTCCCGGGCTGTCGAAGCAGAGGTCAACGACCGGGATGGGTGGGAAGCAGCTTGGCTGCTTTCAGTCGCAAGACGTTCATAAGCGGACCTAGGATGACCCGCCGTCTCCGGATGGACGGTCCAACCCATCGCAGGGTCGAAGTTCGTTAAAGTCGGATGCCGACATCATCAGAGGCGATGCGACCAGCACGAAAGTGCTCTGCCTCGGGAGACAGGGTGATTCACGATTGCAAAGCCCCGGTCACGCGACATCTCGTGCTGGTCCGGCATGGCCAGAGCGTAGCCAACCGATCCGGCCTGTTCACGGGATTGCTGGACTCGCCCTTGACCGAGCAGGGCCGGAGGGAAGCCGAGGCAGCCGGCCGGCGTTTGGCAGAGTGCAACTGGCGCTTTTCCGCTGCCTTCACCTCGACGCTAACGCGGGCCGTCGTGAGCGGCCGGCTTATCCTCGATGCGCTCGGGCAACCCGGATTGGTCCCCCAAAGCTTCGCCGCGCTCGACGAGCGAGACTACGGGGACCTCAGCGGGCTCGACAAGATCGCCGCCGATGCGCGCTGGGGGGCGGAGCGGATCGAGACCTGGCGCCGCTCCTACGCAGAGGCGCCGCCGAACGGTGAGAGCCTGCGGGATACCGTCTCCCGTATCGTGCCATGCTACCTCCGAACCATCCAGCCGGCGGTCATGGGCGGAGACGTGCTCGTCGTCGCCTACGGCAATTGCCTGCGGGCGCTTGTGATGGCGCTCGAAGACCTCAGCCCGGCGGAGGTCGAGCACCTCGAACTCGCGACGGGCTCCGTCAGGATCTATGAGCTTGCCGCGGACACGACGATCAAGGCCCACTGGATCGACGGGTGAATCCGCCTGTCGGCCTCTCACAATGGGTCTCCGTGATCTGCGAAGGGGCACTTATTTCATCTATTTCAGTGATGGGAAGCATCTAATCATTCCGTTGGAGTGAATGAAAAGAACATGGGATTCTCCGGCATCACATCGGAGCCACCCATGTCCGCGCCCAGACTTTTCTCCCACGCTCGGTCAATGCGTGCCTTGGCCGGCACGAGAGCCATCCTTCCGGGACTGGGTCTCTGTATGGCGGTCACCGCCGCAGCGGTCGGCTTCGAGGCCGTCGAGGCGCATCTGTTCGGTCGCGCCTGGCTCGAAGCCCTGGTGCTGGCGATCCTGCTCGGGAGCGCGATCCGCACCGCCTGGACCCCGTCGCAACGTTTCTTTCCCGGCATCGCCTTCGGGGCCAAGACCGTACTGGAGATCGCGGTCGTTCTACTCGGGGCCTCGCTCAGCCTCACGACGATCCTCGCCGCCGGTCCGGGTCTGCTTTTCGGCATCGCGGGCGTCGTCGTGGTCGCGATCCTGTCGAGTTACGGCATCGGCCGAGCGCTCGGGCTGCATCCGCGCATGGCGATCCTCGTGGCCTGCGGGAACTCGATCTGCGGCAACTCGGCGATCGCCGCCACGGCACCGGTGATCGGCGCAGACGGCGAGGACGTCGCCGCCTCCATTGCCTTCACTGCGGTGCTAGGCGTGCTGGTGGTGCTCGGCCTGCCGCTGCTGGTGCCGCTGCTCGGCCTGTCGCCGATGCAGTACGGCGTGCTCGCCGGCCTTACCGTCTACGCCGTGCCGCAGGTGCTCGCCGCCACCGCGCCGGTCGCGGCGCTCAGCGTCCAGGTCGGAACCCTGGTGAAGCTCGTCCGGGTGCTGATGCTAGGCCCGATCGTCCTGGTGCTCTCGCTCGGCGCGAGCCGGCTGCGCGAGGAGACCGACGAGGCCGCCCCCGGCGTCACCGCGGGCGACCGCCCGGCCCGCGGCGGCCTCGCGATCCACCGCCTGGTGCCGTGGTTCATCCTCGCCTTCCTTGCGCTCGCGGGCCTTCGCTCGACGGGCCTGATCCCGCCGGTTGCGCTCGCGCCGATGTCGGAGACCGCCAACGTGCTGACCGTGGTCTCGATGGCGGCGCTCGGCCTCGGGGTCGACGTGCGCAGCGTCGCCAAGGCCGGGGCGCGGGTGACCCTCGCGGTGGTCGCCTCGCTCCTCGCCCTCGGCGCCGTCAGCCTCGGCCTGATCCGCGTGCTCGGCCTCGTCTGATCCGCGCTATGGCATCGATCCAACTCCTTGATGAAAGAACTGCCGTGACACGTTCGTCCCAATCTTCGTCCGAGGCGGTCGCGCAGGGGACGGGATGGTTGATGGGGCCGGGTCGCGAAGCGGCGGACGCGGCAGCCCTTCTCGACGGGTTCAGTGCGTGCCTCTCGGGGCTTGGCCTGCCACTGGCCCGCGCCACCACCCACGCGCCGACCCTGCATCCGTCGTTCCGCTGGGTAATGCGCGTCTGGCATCCAGGAGCGTCGAGCCTAGCCTTGCGTCGCCGCCACGGCATCGAGAGTACGCCGACGTTCCACGGCAACACCGTCGAGCGCGTAGTCGAGACCCGTACCCCGTTCCGATGCCGTCTCGACGGGGATGGGCCGCTGCCGTTTCCCGTGCTCGGCGAGCTTCGCACCGAGGGTCTAACCGACTACCTCATCGTGCCGCTGCGCGCCGCGCGTGGACGCATGGGCGCCGCCTCCTGGGCCACGGCGAGACCGGGCGGCTTCACGCCGATCGAGATCTGCACGTTGCTGGCGCTGGTCGAGCCGTTCTCGCTGCTGTTCGAGATCAAGGCGCTCGACGACATGCTAGGCGCGGTGCTGAGCGCCTATGTCGGACGCGACCCGGCGCGGCAAATCCTGACCGGCACGGTGCGGCGCGGCGACGTACGCTTGATGCGGGCCGCGATGATGCTGACCGACCTGCGCGGGTTCGGCGAACTGTCCGACCGGCAAAGCCCCGACCGTGTCGTGGCCGCCCTCAACCGGATGTTCGATGCCATCGTGCCGGCCGTCGAGGCGGAAGGCGGCGAGGTGCTGAAGTACATCGGCGACGGGCTACTGGCCGTGTTCGATGCCGATCGCGACGAGGCCGAGGCGCGCAGTGCCGCCTTGCGTGCCGCCGAGGCCGCGCTTGATGCGCTTGCGACCCTGCGCAACGGTGACAGGGCTGCCTTCGAGGTCGGCGTCGCACTTCATGTCGGGGAGGTCGCCTACGGCAATATCGGCGGCGGCGACCGGGTCGATTTCACGGCGATCGGCCGCGATCTCAACGTGCTCGCCCGCGTCGAGCGCCTGTGCAAGACCTACAACACGCCGCTGATCGCCACCGACACCTTCATCGACGGGTTGGCACATGCCCTTGAACCGCTCGGCACCGTCGCCTTGCGCGGTTTTTCCGAGCGTCACGCCCTGTTCGGGTGTCGCAGGACCGCGCCCGTCGGCGCGCCGGCGGCGTGACGCCGAGACGGCGTCCTTGATCGTCCCATTGGAGATCGAAACTTCTCAAATCATCGCGTTTGGAGATCATTCGTATCGCGAAAGACCGTTGGTGGGAATAAATCGTATCCCGTAGCATCTCCCTGGTCGCGAGGAATCGCCACGGGTCCGATGCCTTCGAACGCATCGACGCCGACATCCTTCAAGGGGAGAGACCATGCACGGACTGGACAGACCGATGAACCGCCGCCTCGTCCTGGGTGGCCTAGGGCTCGGAAGCCTCGGCGCCGCCATACCGGCCTGGGCGGCGGGCTCGGTGAAGCTTCCGCTGCCCGGCGGCCCGGACGAGCGGGCGCTGACCACGGCCTTTCCGGGCAAGGCCGAGATGATCCTCCAGCGCACTCATCCGCCGCTACTGGAGACGCCGTTCTCGGTGTTCGACGAGGGTGTATTCACCCCCAACGACCGCTTCTACGTCCGCTGGCACTGGGCCTCGATCCCGACCGAAGTCGATGCCGGCACCTTCCGGCTCAAGGTCCACGGCCATGTCGAGAAGGAGCTCTCGCTCTCGCTCGACGCCATCGCCGGCCTGCCGCGCTTCGAGATCGCCGCAGTGAACCAGTGCTCGGGCAATTCGCGCGGGTTGTTCGAGCCGCGGGTGACCGGCGCGCAATGGGCAAACGGTTCGATGGGCAACGCCCGCTGGACCGGCGTGCGCCTCAGGGACGTGCTCGAAAAGGCCGGGGTGAAGGCCGGTGCCGTGCAGGTGCGCTTCAACGGCCTCGACGAGCCGGTGGTCGACGACGCGCCCGACTTCAAGAAGTCGCTCGATCTCAAGCACGCCAACAATGGTGAGGTGATGATCGCCTACGCGATGAACGGCGAGCAATTGCCGCTGCTCAATGGTTTCCCGCTCCGGCTCGTGGTGCCGGGCTGGTACTCGACCTACTGGGTCAAGATGCTGTCCGACATCGAAGTGCTGGACAAGCCCGACGACGGGTACTGGATGAAGACCGCTTACCGCATTCCTGACGTGCCGGGCGCTAACATCAAGCCCGGTCAGACCGGCTTCAAGACGGTGCCGATCAACAGGATGGTGCCGCGCTCGTTCGTCACCAACCTGACCGATGGCGCCAAGGTGGCGGCCGGAACGCCGGTGGCGTTGCGCGGCATCGCCTTCGGCGGCGATTGCGGGGTGAAGGCAGTGGACTTCTCAGGCGACGGCGGCGCGACGTGGTTCCCGGCGCAGCTCGGCGCGGACGAAGGCCCCTACAGCTTCCGCCGCTTCGACGGCAGCTTGCCGGCATTGGCTGCCGGCAGCCACACGGTCAGGGTCCGCTGCACCAACACCAACGGCGTCGCGCAGCCCCTGGACCGGGTCTGGAACGGGGCCGGCTTCATGCAGAACGGCATCGAGGCCGTGTCCTTCCAGGCCGCTTGAGGAGAACAGCCATGAACCCGATCCGCCCTGCGGCCCTCATCGCCGCCCTCATACTGTCTCCCCTGGTGGCGTTCGCCGCTTCGGCTCCCGAGCCGATGCGCTTCACCTCGCAATCGATCGAATTCCCGACTTCCGACCGGATCTTCCCGGACGGGCCGGGGGCCGAGGCGGTCAACAACAACTGCCTCGCCTGCCACTCGGCCGGGATGGTGCTGACCCAGCCCAAGCTCACGAAGGCGCAGTGGACCGAGACCGTGAACAAGATGGTTCACGTCTACAAGGCGCCGGTCGATCCGGCCGACGTGCAGACCATCGTCGACTACCTCACGGCGTTGAAGCCGACGCCCTGAACCCCCGAATCCCGAGGCCGCCGCGTTTTTTTCGCCGGCCTCGGGGAATAGACCGCGCCCTCCGGCATCTCCCCAGGGCGATGCACGGCCAAACCGGTCTCGCATCACGCAATCCGAATTAGAACCAGCCCTCACGGCAGGCCCCGGCCGCCGAACGAGCGCGCATGCCAGAGAGACACGCTTCATGACCCACGTCCGCACCAGCCTCCGCGCCCTCCTCGCCGGAGCCGCCTTGCTCCTCGCCCAGGGCCAGCCCGGGTCCGCCGCTGGCTTCGACGGCGCGATCAAGAACAACGCCCTGGCGCTGAACGCCGCTGGGACCGTCGCCGCTGTGTCGAACAGCGAGGAGAGCGCCGTCATCGTCTACGACGTCGCCAAGGGCACGGTGCTGCGCCGCCTCGACGGCTTCGTCACGCCGCGCAACATCGTTTTCGCGCCGGACGGCGCCCGCTTCTACGTCTCCGACAGTGGCACCGGCCGGATCACGGTCTATGAGACCGCCACCGGCAAGGAAGCCGGCGTTCTCGCCGCCGGCCCCGGCGCGTTCGGCACGGTGCTCTCGGCCGACGGGGCCAAGCTCTACGTCAACAACGAGGCCGCGAGCACGCTGACCGTGTTCGACACCAGGACCATGCTCGCCGAGGCCGTGATCCCCGGCTTCGCGCAGCCGCGCCAGGGCGTGAAGCTGTCGCCTGACGGCAAGACCGTGTTCGTCACGAACTTCCTTGGCGACAAGATCACGTTGGTCGATACCGCCACCAACAAGATCACCGGTGAGATCGCCGGGTTCGACAAGCTGCGCGCCATCTCGATCACCAAGGACGGCAAGACGCTTTTTGCCGCCAACAGCGGCCGTAATACCATCGGCGTGGTCGATGTCGCCGCCCATAAGGTCACCTCCGAAGTGGAAGTGGGCAAGGACCCCTACGGCGCCGCACTGACCCCGGACGGGCGCTTCGTCTATTCGGGCAACCTGAAGGACAACTCGCTCTCGGTGATCGACACCGGCACCCTCAAGGTCGTCGCCACGGTGACCGGCCTGAACGAGCCGCGCCAGGCGATCGCGTTCTCGGCCGACAACGCCCATGCCTACGTCCTCAACCGCGACCTCAGCGTCGCCGTAGTGGACCGGGCGAAGAACGCGGTGGTCTCGACGATGAAGCCCTGAGGCGACGCGCGCCGGGGGCCTTATCGCCCCCGGCGCGTTCTCGTCGTCGATACGTCACGAACGCAGGACAAAAACCCCATGCTCGGCCTGTTCCAGCGCAAGGACCGCCTCATCGTGCACGGCGAGGCGCCCTACAATGCCGAGCCGCCGCTCGATCGCCTGCGGGCGGCCTTCCTCACCGACCAGGCCGACTTCTACGTCCGCAGCCACGGCGGCATCCCGGACCTCGACGCCGACGGCTACCGCCTGACTGTCGACGGGATGATCGCGACGCCCCTCGAATTGTCCGTCGCCGATCTGAAGGCACGCTTCGCGCACGTCACCGTCACGGCGGTGATGCAATGCGCCGGCAACCGCCGGGCCGACATGCTGGCGGTGGCCCCGGTCGCCGGCGACCCGTGGGCGGCCGGCGCCATCGGCAACGCGGAATGGACTGGGGTGCGGCTCGCCGACGTCCTGCACGCCGCCGGGATCGATGCGGGCAGTCCGCGCCACGTCGCCTTCGAGAGCCACGACCGTATCGCGGGGTCGGACATACGCTTCGGCGCCTCGATCCCGCTCGCCAAGGCGCTGGCGCCCGAGACGCTGCTCGCCTTCGCGATGAACGGCGAGCCTCTCGCCCCCGAGCACGGCTATCCGTTGCGCGTGGTGGTGCCGGGATTTGCCGGCATCCGCAGCCCGAAATGGCTCGCCCGCATCACGGTGCAGGACCACCCCTCCGACAACCCGATGCAGGCCGACGACTACAAGCTGTTTCCGCCCGACGTGACCGCCGAGACCGCGGACCCCGCCCACGGCATCACCATCGAGGCGATGCCGCTCAACAGCGCGATCTGCGAGCCCGCCCGCGGCGCAGCGTTGAAGCCCGGCCGGCACGCGATCCGCGGCTACGCCATCGCCAGCGATCGCGCGGTCGCCCGCGTCGACGTCTCGACGGATGGCGGCCGCAGCTGGGCGCAGGCCCGGATCGACCGCGATGCCGACGCGCCCTACGCCTGGACGTTCTGGGAGATCGACCGCGAGCTGACCGCGGGCGAGCACGAACTCGCGGTGCGGGCCTGGGACTCCGCCGGCCAGACCCAGCCGGCCGCGCCCGACGACACCTGGAACTACAAGGGCTACCTCAGCGCCGCCTGGCACCGGGTACGGGTCACTGTGGCCTGACCGTCACGCCCAGAGCAGGGCGGTGGCCGCAAGGCCCGAGATCGCGATCAGCAAGGCCACGATCCCGACGGTGAGGATGCGCGGCATCATCGGGATCTCGGCATCGGCGAGACGCGCCCGGATCGCCCGGTCCCGCCATGCGGCGCCGGCGAACGAGGCAAGCGCGCAGGCGATCAACGTGAGCGACAGCACCTTCAGCGGCCAGACCGCCAGCACCTCCCGCAGGAAGCGCTGCGCGGCCAGGCCGACGCCGAGGAAGGCGAGCCCGGTGCGAAGCCACGCCACGAACGTACGCTCGGCTGCCAGAACCGTCCGGTCCTCGGCGAGCCTCACCCGGGGATCGTCGGGGTGCACGGGTTTCGCAGGATCGCTCATCCGGCATCCGCCGTCGCGATCAGGTCGAGCAACGCGTCGGCGGCCCGGCTGCGGTAGCGCTCCTTGTGGCGCAGCACCCGGAACGGCCGGCTCGGCAGGGCGAACGCCGCCCGCACCAGGGTTCCGGTCCGAAGCGCGGCGGCGACCACGGTCTCGGACAGGACGGCGGCCCCGCCCCCGGCCTCGACGGCGGCGCGCACCGCCTCGTTAGAGGGCAGTTCGAGCGTGACCCGAAGCTGGGCGGCTGCGAGGCCGGCCGCACCCAGGGCCGCCTCGAAGGCCGAGCGGGTTCCCGATCCCGCCTCGCGCAGCACCCAGTCGGCCCCGGCGAGATTTTCGGGTTCGAGGTCGGTCGCCCCGGCGAAGGCATGGCCAGGGGCGACCACGAGGACCAGTTGGTCCTGCGCGATGGTGGTGCTCGCAAGCGTCGGGTCGTCGAGCGCCCCCTCGACGAAGCCGAGTTCGGCCTGCCCGGCGCGCACCGCGTCGGCGGCGTCGGTGGTGTTGCCCACCGCCAACCGGATAGCGATCTCAGGGTAGGCCCGGCGGAAGGCGACGAGGTGGCGAGGCAGCCAGTCGCTGGCGATGGTCTGGCTGGCGTAGAGCGCCAGCGTCCCGCGCCGCAGGCCGCTGAGGTCGGCGAGCACCAGTTCGGCGGCCTCGGCCCGGGCGAGCACGGCGCGGGCCTCGACGAGAAATATGCGCCCCGCCTCAGTCAGCTCGATCCCGCGGCCGACCCGGTGAAAGAGCTTGGTGGCGTGTCGCCCCTCGATGTTGGCGATCGCCGTGCTGACCGCCGACTGGACGAGGTTCAGCGCTTCGGCGGCCCGCGTCACGTGCTGTCGCTCGGCCACCGCCACAAAGATGCGGAGTTGGTCGAGGGTCATGGTTGCCGCTGCGGAACCGGCAGTCCACGGACTTGCGCGTCGACCGACTGCGCGACGATCAACAGCCGCGCCTCGTCGGTGCGACCCGTGACGACGTAGGACATGCCGCCATCGACCCAGGAGAAGGCGGCGATGTCGCCCTCGCGGGCGAAGCGGAACACCGTGCGGCCATCCGCATCGCCTACGCGGCTGTAGAGTGTCAGCCGGGTGCCGTGGTCGTCATCGTACATCAGCATCGCGGCGGATTCGGAACCCGCCGGCAGCAGCCGGCCGCCCATCAGGCGGAAGCCGTACGCCGTAAGGTCGGGGGTGGTCACCGCCCGGCCGAGGCGCTTCGAGAGCCACGTAACAAGGTGCGGCTTCTCGTCGGCGCGCACCTCCACCGGATGCACCGCCTCGACCACGTAGGTGCGGAAGGCCGCCACCGCGTCGTCGGTCGCTGGCTCGGTTCGCGCGAGCGTGACCGTGGGTACCTGCCGCGCGGCATGGCCGAACCAGCCGGCGGCGCCGCCGACCGCGAGGCAGAGCACGGCCGCAGCCGCGACCGGAAGCCAGCGGTAGGTTATCGGGCGATGTCGCGAGCGGATGTTGGCCACCCGGAGCCGCGCCGGAATCGCCTCCTCGGCGATCGGCGCGAGGCGGGCACGCAAGCGCTCGCGTAGGGCGCGATCCGCCGAGACCTCCGCCGCCCGCGCGTGGTTTCCCCTGAGCCATGCCTCGACCAGCGCCTGCCGCTCCGGTTCGAGACGACCGTCGATCAGGCCGTGGAGGTCGTCCTCGCCGACCGGGCGCGGATCCCCGCTCATTTCACCCTCCTCAAGAGTCCGGTCCGGCCAGTTTCCAGAAAACCGCGCATCCGCGTCCGGGCCCGGCTCAACCGCGACATCACCGTGCCGAGCGGTACCCCGAGCACCTGGGCCGCCTCGGCATAAGACAGATCCTCGACCGCGACGAGGAGCAGCACCGAGCGCTGCTCCTCGGGCAGGGTGTCGAGCCCGGTGAGCACGTCGCGTGCCCCCATAGCGGCCTCGGGGTCGGCACCCGGATCGGGCACCTGCTCCAAAGCCTCAGCGCCGACATCGATGCCGCGCCGGCCCCGGCGTCGAACAGTGCCAAGGAACAGGTTGCGCTCGATCGTGAACAGCCAGGCTCGCAGGTCGCCGTCGCGGCGACGTCCGGACCAGGCGGACAACGCCCGCTCCAAAGTGTCCTGGACGAGGTCGTCCGCCGCTTCGCGGTCCCGCAACAGTGCGACTGCGTAGCGCCGCAACGCTGGGATCTGCGGTTCGATGAGGGCGGCGATCTCGTCCACGAGGCTTTACCGATTAGGGCTTGGCGATGTGCCATGCACCGTTGAGGAATCCGTCGCCGGTGATGTCGCCGGGCTTCGTATCCTTGGCGAAGGTGTAGAGCGGCTTGCCCTTGTGGGCCCACTGCATCGTGCCGTCGTCCCGCGTCACCATCGTCCAGTCGCCACTAGCAGCCGAGCCGGAGGCGGCCATCAGTGCCGGCCAGTTGGCGGCGCAGGGGCCGTTGCACATCGACTTGCCGCCCATGTCCTTGTCGAAGGTGTAGAGGGTCATGCTCTTGGAATCGACGAGCGCCGGCCCCTTGGCAGTCTCGGCCGTTATCGCAGGCGCAGCGGCCTGGGCGGCGACGGCGGAGAAGGCGAAGGCCGCAAAGGCGGCGCGGATCAGCATGGTGCGCATGAGTGAGGTCTCCGGCGGTCTACCATGACCGCATCGGGAGAGATGCCGAACGGGCGCGTCTATTCCACTGACATTTGGAAAAGATCGATCACATCGGCAGGGCCACCAATTCGTCCCCGGCCAGGGAATAAAGCCGTTTCCCCGGCATCTCTCCCATCGACAACGAACGAGGAGGACGGCCCATGCGCGGAGCACTGGGATTTGCGCTCACGGCCGCCGTGATGGCCGGCGGCCTCGTCGGCGGCCGGATGATGATGCCCCCGACGCTGGCCGCCGCCGAGCCGCCGGCCATCGTCTCCGCGTCCTTCGACGCGATGATGGCGCAGTCGATGACGCGGATGCATGCCGACATGATGGTCCCGCCCTCGGGCGATCCGGACCGCGACTTCGCTGCGATGATGATCCCGCACCACGCGGGCGCGATCGCGATGGCCCAGGCAGAGCTGCTCTACGGCAAGGATCCGGTCCTGCGCCGCCTCGCGCAGGGGATCATCGTCGAACAGGGCCAGGAGATCGCGGTGATGCGCCGGGCGCTCGCCGATCTCCCTCCCGCGCCGGATTCGTCTGCCGCAGCCACCCACCTTCACCACCATGGCACGGCCCCTGCCGCCGAGATGCCTTCGGAGATCTGCCGATGAAGACCGCCCTCACCCTCCTCGCGCTCGCGATGCTCTCCGGCTCGGCTCTCGCCGGGCAGGCCCCGGGTGCAGCCTTTGCACCGGACGTGCCGGTCAGCGGCAGGGACCGGTTCTATACGTCGGACCAGTTCTCCAACACGGTCTCGGTGGTCGATCCCGCCGCCAACGTCCTGCTCGGCGTGATCCGGCTCGGCGACCCGACGCCGATGAACCTGAGCCCGCTCTATCGCGGCCAGCTCCTCGTCCACGGCATGGGCTTCTCGCCCGACCACAGGACGCTGCTCGCGGTCTCGATCGGCTCGAACTCCGTGAGCTTCATCGACACGGCGACCAACACGGTCCGCCACACCGCCTATGTCGGCCGCGCGCCGCACGAGGCCTTCTTCACGCCGGACGGCCGAGAGGTCTGGGTGAGCGTGCGCGGCGAGGACTACATCGCCGTGCTCGATGCCGCGACCGCCAAGGAGACGCGCCGAATCACCGTGCCGAACGGGCCCGGCATGACGATCTTCTCGCCGGACGGCGCCTACGGCTATGTCTGCTCCAGCTTCAGCCCCGAGACGGTGGTGATCGACACGAAGACCCACTCCATCGTCGGGCGCGTGAAGCAGGAGAGCCCGTTCTGCCCCGACATCGCCGCAACACCGGACGGCAAGCAGGTGTGGTTCACCCTCAAGGATGTCGGCCGGACCCAGGTGTTCTCTGCGACGCCGCCATTCGCGCCGCTGAAGACGATCGAGACCGGGCCGATCACCAACCACGTCAACATCGTCTCGACCAAGGCCGGCCAGTTCGCCTACGTGACGATCGGCGGCCTGAACCAGGTCAAGGTGTTTCGCACCGACGACTTCACCCAGGTCGCCACCATTCCGACCGGCGCCCTACCGCACGGGCTCTGGCCCTCGGGCGACGGCAGCCGCGTCTATGTCGGCCTGGAGAACGCCGACAAGGCGGCGGTGATCGACACCGCGTCGAACACGGTGATCGCCGAGGTGCCGATCGGGCAGGGTCCGCAGGGCGTCGCCTACGTCCCGAACGCCGTGCCGGAGGGCGACGGAATGCAAAACCTCCAAGCGCTGGGCGCAGCCGGCAAGACCAGCGCGCTGACGCTCGCGGGTACCGATGGCAAGCCGGCGACGCAGGTCACCCTGTTCGACCAGGGCGTGTTGCAGACGCTGCAGGCCGCGGTAACGGGACTGCCCTCGAAGATGCCGTTCGTGCTGGCGCTGGCCGCCGATCCGAAGGGGGCCGCAGGCCTGGAGCCGCTCGCCGCCTTCATGACCAACCCGGCCGGCGCGGCCATCGTCAACGCGATCGGCCCGATCCGCCAGATCACCCGCACGGATGCCGGCGCGAGCCGGCGCTACCTCGTGGTGGTCTCGGGCAAGCCCGGTGAACTCGGCGGCGTCGTCCAGATGCAGACTGTGGATTGAACGGGCGGCCTCACGAGCGCGGGAAGCGGGAATCCGAGAGCATGCGTTCGCAGCGCGCGTCCAGCTGCAACGTCTGCTTTCAAGGCCTCCATTGGCTTGCTTCTATGACCGAGTAGGGTCGGATACGGCACGTCCGCTCCGAGGCGAAAAGTTAAGGTCCGCTCTCCAGTCATCCCGGACGTTCATGGCGATACCCAGTGTTAGATTTCCAACACTAGCCTTGCAGGGCGGGATGAGGCTGGTCGAACTATTACGCTTTCTTCCCCTGATGGAATTGAATTTTTGGAAGTACGGACCGCGCCTGGACTGCGGGGGATACTATGTCAGGTCCCTGCGATCACGTCGCGACACCTAGGCCCGGGTGTCGTCGGTTACGATAAGGGGCCCCGAAGGGCCCCTGCCGATCACATACGATGGTGGCGATGGCCATGTCCGTGGCGCATCATGTGGCCACGGTGGTGATGGTGGTGCCGCATCATGTGCCCACGATGATGGTGATGGCGCATGCCATGGCCGCGATGACCGTGCATGCCGTCCATCCGGACCTCAGTCACGGCGGTAGGGGCATCGACGGCACCGATCATGCCGGGGGCGGCCGAGGCGGGGGCGACCGAAGCGGTACCCAGGGTTGCCAGGATGGCGGCGGCGAAAAGGGACTTTCTTACATCGTTGTCGGCAATGCGTCGAAAACGACGACACCCGAGCCTTGGGAACGGCTCCGCTTCCAAGAGCGTTCCGCGGGGTACGTTCTCCTCCTACTCGCGTGACTAACGGAACATTCGAATTCCGCTGCGCCGGTCGGCCGCCCAGCCTTTCGGCTCAGCTGGCAAGGACATCGAACGCCGCTCACCCCGCCCTGGCCGGCCAACGATGATGCAGGTTGTCGATGACGAAGGCGTGGGCGTGACAGCGGGCTCCATGCAGGTGCGGGTGCCGGACGTCGAGGTCCGCGTGGGCATGCTCGATCACGTCGGGGTCCGCCGCCGGCCAAGCCCAAGCCGCCGTGGCGACGCCGGCAAGCGTCATCGCCCCGAGGATCGCTAGCGTGGCGGGCATCCCCACGGACGGCCCCAGCCAGCCGGCGAGTGGATAGGTGAGCAACCACGCGGCATGGGACAGGGCGAACTGGGCGGCGAAGACGGCCGGCCGGTCCTCCGGGGTCGCCGAGCGGCGCAGGAGTTTGCCGTTGGGGGTCTGCACGGCGGAGTAGGCGATGCCGAGGATCAGCCATGTCCCGAGGAGAAGCGACCAGCCGATGGTCCCGCCCCAGGTCATGGTCGCGACGCCCAGGAGAACCGCGCCGAGCAGGGCTGCCGCCGGGATCATGATCGCGCGGTCCGATAGCCGGTCGAGCAGGCGCGGCAGCGTCAGGGCGGCAATCATGGAGCCGCCCCCGAATAGGCCGAGGGCGAGGGCCACGTCGGCCTGGGGACGCTCCATGAGGCCCTGCACGATCACCACGGTGTTGACGATGACCATCGCGCCGGCCGAGGCGACCGCGAGGTTCAGGGCGAGCAACCCGCGCAGGCGCGGCGTCGCGAGGTAGATCCTGAGGCCCCGCGTCGTGCGGTCGTAGACGCCGCCTTGCCGGTCGGACCGGGTGGCGGTCGGCAAGGTCACGGACACCACCAGGGCCGCCGAGCACAAGAAGCCGACGACCGTGCCGCCGAACAGCGCGTTGTAGGGGACCACGGTCAGGAGAAGGGCCGCCAGGGTCGGGCTCAGCAGGTTCTCCAGGTCGTAGGCGAGGCGCGAGAGCGAGAGGGCGCGGGTGTAGTCCCGTTCGTCCGGCAGGATGTCCGGGATGGTGGCCTGGAAGGTCGGTGTGAACGCCGCCGAGGCCGATTGCAGGACGAAGATCAGGGCGTAGACCTGCCAGACCTGGTCGACGAAGGGCAGCGTCAGGGCGATGGCGGCGCGGACGAGGTCCGTGCCCACCAGGAATGCGCGTCGTGGCAACCGGCTCGTGAAGGCCTGGGCCACCGGGGCGACGAGGACGTAGGCCACCATCTTGATGGCCAGCGCCGTCCCGATGACGGTGCCGGCGCGGTCACCGGCGATCCGGAATGCGAGAAGGCCGAGGGCGACCGTGAGCAGGCCCGTGCCGATCAGGGCGATGACCTGGGCCGCGAACAGGTGACGGTAGGTGCGATGGGCGAGGACGCTCAGCATCGGGCGCGCCTCACAGGTACTTCGCGAGCAGCTTGAACTCGGCGAGGGCGTCCTTGGTGGCCTTGCCTCCCTGCCCGACGCCGTCCGCGAGGCAGTGCTCCATGTGGTCCTCGATGAGGACGCGCTTGGCGTTCGTGATGGCGCTCTCGACCGCGTGCAGTTGCTGGGCGAGGTCCACGCAGGGGCGGCCCTCCTCGATCATCGCGATCACCCCGGCGAGGTGGCCGTGCGCGCGCTTCAGGCGCTTGACGATGTCCGGATGCGAGGCGTGTTCCATCCCACGATCCTATCCCCCCGGAGGGGATGCATCAAATGGCGTCGCTTGCTACGGCGTCGCTTGCTACGGCGGCGTGTCGTAGGCGGCCTGCGGCCCGTTTTCGCCGAGCAGGTCCGTGACGTGGGCCTCGGCCGGATGGCCGGTGGAGGCGCGATGAACCTGCGAGCATGCCGCGAAGCCCGGACCCGAGACCGTCATCACCAGCATGCGGGTGCCGTCGTCCTTCGTGCGCATCGCCAGGGTGGTGCGCGCCTCCGGCCATTCCAGGGCGTTCTCGGCAGGTCCGATCCGGGGCTCGCCGTGGCGCCGCACGCCCTCCCGCCGCATCGCCTCCCACGCCGACGCGGCGGCGACGTCGCCGAGCGGGCGCCCGACCCAGACCACTTGCTGCAGGCCCTGGTCCCGGCAGACGACGAGGATGACCTGGGCCGTGTCGGTGCCCGAGGCGAGCGGCCGGTCGTGGAAGTAGAACAGCCCGGTCAGGTTCGCCTCGCGGTCGACCATGGAAGGCGGCGCGATCCGGTCGACCGGTCCCCACGAGAGACCGAACGGTGCCTCGTCGCCCGAAGCGGCCGCCGGCGTCGAAATGGCAGCCCATGCCGCGAGGGCGAGCGCTGAACGGCACGCCATCGGGCTACTCCGCCGCCCTGAGGTGCGCCGGGGCCTCCGTCACCCGCGCCGGCGAACCGACCGTCGTCGTCCGGGCGAAGCGGGCATAGAGGGCGGGCAGGATCACCAGCGTCAGGAGCGTCGCGCTGATGAGGCCGCCGATCACGACGGTCGCGAGCGGCCGCTGGATCTCGGCGCCGGTCTCGGTGGCCAGCGCCATGGGCACGAACCCCAGCGACGCCACGAGGGCGGTCATCGCCACTGGCCGTAGACGGGTCATCGCACCCTCCAGGATCGCCTCGCGGTGCGGCTTCCCTTCCGCGATCAGCTGCTTGATGTAGGTCAGCATCACGAGCCCGTTGAGGACCGCCACCCCCGACAGGGCGATGAAGCCGACGGCCGCCGGCACCGAGAACGGCATCCCGCGAAGCCACAGGGCGGCGATGCCGCCGGTGAGCGCCAGCGGGACCGCGCTGAACACCAGCAGCGCATCCCGGGCCGAATTCAGCGCCGAGAACAGCAGCAGGAAGATCAGGAAGAAGCACACCGGCACCACCACCATCAGGCGCTGCCGCGCGGAGGCGAGGTTTTCGAATTGCCCGCCCCAGGTGACGTAGTAGCCGGCCGGGAGCGGGACCCCGGATGCCACCTTGGCCTGCGACTCGGCCACCAGCGAGCCGATGTCGCGGCCCCGTACGTTGGCGGTGACCACCACCCGGCGCCGGCCGTTCTCGCGCGAGATCTGGTTCGGCCCTTCCGTGACCGAGAAGCTTGCCACCTGCTTCAGCAGCACCGACGCGGCGCGCCCGTTCGGTCCAGCAGGCAGCGGCACCGGGATGTTCTCCAGCGCCTCGCGGTCCTCGCGCACCTTGTCGTTGAGGCGCACGACGATGGGGAAGCGACGGTCGCCCTCGAACACCATGCCGGCCTCGCGGCCGCCGATGGCCGCTCCGATGACGTCCTGGATCGCGGAGGTGCTCAGGCCGAGGCGAGCGGCCTCGACCTTGTTGATCTTGATCTCCAGGAACGGCAGCCCGGCCGTCTGCTCGACCTTGACGTCGTCGGCGCCCTCGACCCCGCGCAGGATCGCGGCGACCTGGTTGGCCGCCTTGAGCATCGGCTCGAACTCCTCGCCAAAGACCTTGACGGCAAGGTCGCCGCGGGTGCCGGCCAGGAGCTCGTTGAAGCGAAGCTGGATCGGCTGGGAGAACTCGTAGACGTTGCCCGCGAGCGCCCCGAGCGCCTTTTCAATCTCCTCCTGCAGCGCCGCCTTGGTCAGGTCCGGGTCGGGCCATTCCTCCTGCGGCTTCAGGATGACGAAGGTGTCGGACGAACTCGGCGGCATCGGGTCGGAGGCGACTTCCGCGGTGCCGGTCTTCGAGAAGACGTAGGCCACCTGCGGGAATCGGCTGATCGCCTGCTCGACCTTCAACTGCATCGCCTGGGACTGGGTGAGCGATGTCGAGGGGATGCGCTGGGCGTTGAGCGCGATGCTCTTCTCGTCGAGTTGCGGGATGAACTCCTGGCCCAGCCCCCTGAATAGGAACCCGGCGCCGACGAGCAGTACCAGAGCGACCGCGACAAAGGTCATCGGAATGCGCAGGGCGGCCCCGAGCACCGGGCGGTAGGCGGCCTTGATCCCGCGGATGAGGACGTTGTCGGTCTCGGTCACCTTGCCGGTGATGACGATGGCGATCATCGCCGGCACGAAGGTCAGCGACAGCACGAAGGCCGAGACGAGGGCGATGATGACGGTGAGCGCCATCGGCTCGAACATCTTGCCCTCGACCCCGGTGAAGGTGAGGAGCGGCACGTAGACGAGAATGATGATGGCCTGCCCGTAGAGGGACGGCTTGATCATCTCCTCGGCCGAGGCCCGGACGGTGACGAGGCGCTCCTCCAGGTCGAGCTTGCGACCGAGTTCCCCCTGGCGCTCCGCGAGGTGGCGCAGGGCGTTTTCGGTGATGATGACGGCGCCGTCGACGATGAGGCCGAAGTCGAGCGCCCCGAGGCTCATCAGGTTGGCGCTGATCCGACCCTGGACCATGCCGGTCATGGTCATCAGCATCGCCACCGGGATCACCAGCGCCGTGACGATGGCCGCCCGGATGTTGCCCAGCAGCAGGAACAGGATGACGATGACGAGGGCGGCGCCCTCGGCGAGGTTCTTGGCCACGGTCCGGATGGTGGCCTCGACCAGCAGGGTCCGGTTGAGGACGGTCTGGACCTCGACGCCGGGGGGAAGCGTGCGCCGGATCACCGTCATCCTCGCGTCGACGGCGGCCGAGACGGTCCGGCTGTTCTCGCCGATCAGCATCAGTGCGGTGCCGATGACGACCTCGCGCCCGTCCTCGCTGCCCGACCCGGTGCGCAGGTCGCGCCCGATCCGGACTTCTGCGATGTCCGAGATGCGGACCGGCACGCCGCCGCGCGTGGTGACGACCACGGAACCGATGTCCTCCATGGTCTCCAGCCGGCCGGCGGCGCGGACGACGTAGCCCTCGCCGTTGTCCTCCAGGTAGCGGGCGCCCTGATTGGCGTTGTTGGCCTCCAACGCCCGGCCGATGTCGGCGAACGACAGGTCGAGGGCCGTCAGCTTCATCGGGTCGGGCTGGACGTGGTACTGCTTGTCGAAGCCGCCAATGCTGTCGACGCCGGCGACCCCTGGTACGGTCTTCACCTGGGGGCGAATGATCCAGTCCTGGACCGTTCGGAGATACGCGGTGCGTTCGAGCTCCGTCGCGAGGCGCTGGCCCTCCGGGGTCAGGTAGCTCCCGTCACCTTGCCAGCCCGCCTTGCCGTCCGGGGAGACCTTTCGATCCTTCGGCTGGGCATAGTGGATCGACCACATGTAGATCTCGCCCAGGCCCGTGGAGATCGGGCCCATGTGCGGCTCGGCCCCCGGCGGCAGGGTCGACTTCGCCTCGCCGATGCGCTCGGCGACCTGCTGGCGGGCGAAATATACGTTTGTCGCCTCCGAGAAGACCGCGGTGACCTGCGAGAAGCCGTTGCGCGAGAGCGAGCGCGTGTATTCCAGGCCCTTGATCCCGGCGAGCGCGGTCTCGACCGGGTAGGTCACCTGCTTCTCGATATCGACCGGGGAGAGCGATGGCGCGGTCGTGTTGATCTGCACCTGGTTGTTGGTGATGTCCGGCACCGCGTCGATGGGGAGCTTCGTCAGCGAGAAGACGCCGAAGCCGGCCGCCAGCAGCGACAGCAGCACCACGAGCCAACGCTGGTGGACGGAGAAGTCGAGGATCTTCGAGATCATGATGGCCGCCCTCAGTGGTCGTGGTCGGCTTCGGCCTTGCCGAGCTCGGCCTTCAGGACGAAGGAGTTGGCCACCGCGACCTCGTCGCCGGGCTTGAGGCCGGTCAGGATCTCGAAGGCGTCGTCGTCGGCCTTGCCGATGGTCACGTCCCGGCGTTCGAAGCCCTCCTGGGTGCGGACGAACACGACCTTCTCGCCGCCGATGGTCTGGATCGCGGACTTCGGCAGCCGCACCTTCACCTTGTCCTGGGCGATCTCGACCTCGGTTGTCACGAAGGTGCCCGGCCGCCAGGCCATGTCCTTGTTCGGCAGGGCGACGATGACCCGGGCGGAGCGCGTCTCGGCGTTGAGGATCGGGCTGACGAAGACGACCTTGCCCTCGCCGCGGGGGCCGTCGTCGCCCCCGACGATGGTCACCTTGGCGCCCTCCCGGACCTTCGAGAGCTCCGTGGTCGGGATGGCGAGCTCGATCCACACGGAGGAGAGGTCGGCGACGGTGTAGACGTCGGCCGGATCGCCCTCCTTGCCGACGGCGGTTCCGACGTCGACCTTGCGCTCGACCACACGGCCGGCGAGCGGGGACTTGAGCTCGTAGCGGCGCAGCGAAGATAGGTTCGGGGTGGTCTCGTCCTTCTTGGCGGACGTCGCGACCTCGGCCGCGTTGAGCCCCAGGGCCGATAGCTTCTGGCGGGCGAGATCGACGCGTAGGGTCGCCTCCGAGTAGGCGGCCTTGGCGTTCAGGAATGCGGACTCGGCCGAGATCCGCTTGTCCCAGAGAGCCTGCTGGCGGTCGAAGTTGGTCTTCTCCAGGTCCGCCTTGACCGTCGCGGTGAGGAAGTCGCTCTTGGCCTCGGCGACCTCACGGCTGTCGAGGATGGCCACGACCTCGCCTTTGGCGACCTCTTCGCCGAGGCGCTTGCGCATCTCGGCCACGGTTCCGACCACCCGCACGGGGACGCGGGCGATCCGGTCGGCGTCCTGGGCGATGGTGCCGGGCACCAGGAGATGTCGTGAGAGGATGCCACCCTCGACCGTGGCGAGCTTGATGTCCTGCTCGGCGGCCTGCTCGGCGGACATCTTGATCTTGCCCTCGCCCTCCTGATCGTGGCCGTGCGCCTCGCCTTCGGCGTGTTTGTGGCCTCCGGCTTCCGGCTTGGCCTCGCCCTCAGAGTGCTTGTGCTCGTCGTCGGCATGCTCGTGGCCATCGTCGGCTGCGGGTGTCGCCGGCTTGGTCATGGCTGCGTTGGTCGGCGGCGTCGCCCGGGCGTTCGTCAGGCCGGCGGCGGCGAGTGCGCCCTGCACGACCTCGGACACACGGGGGAAGGCACCGCCGATGGCGATGCCGATGGCCAGGAAGGCCACGGAAAGGAATGCACGCATGGGAATGGGCCAGGTCCGCCAGGGACGTCGCCGCCGCTCGTGCGGTCAGGGACGGTCCCGTACTGGGTAATCGCGATGGTGAGGCGGCCGGGGCCCGGGGGGGGGCCGGCCGGGACGCGCCACGGACGTGGCGACGTCGCCTCAGGCGCGAGGCGGCCTGGGAAGGCGGTCGGGCGAGACCGATCCGATGGGGGTCGTCACGGTCGCGTAGGAGGCGCGCGCGGTCCCGCGGGACGGCAGCGTGGGCGTTGCGTCGACGTTCAGGGCCTGGTGGCAGCCGCAATTGGCATGGCATGCCGGACAGGTATCGGCGTGGTCCGGCCTGAAGCCGTCCGCCGGGGCCGACATGGAGAGTTCGTGGCTGACGGACCGGTGGGCCTCGGCGGAATGGATCGCGCCGGGGACGACGAGAGCCATGACCAGGACGAGCGAGAGCGCGCGGACGGTGGACGCCCACCAGCCGCGCATCGTCTCGTAGGCCCTGATCCGGGGTCCGGTGGTCATGGTCGCCTTATGAACGATTCAGTGCCGCCCGTACATGCCGAGTGGCACGCTGAGAGGGCCGGCCCTAGTAATCATCGTGGTGGTGATGGTGGTGTCTGCGCTCGCCGTAGAACCGACGCTCCCCATAGAAAGCCCGGTCGTCGTAATCCCGATGCGGACGGTGGATGACGACGTCGTCGTGGTCGCCGTGGTGGTAGCGGTCGACATGGACGTCGCCGCGCCGGTCGAAATCGCCGCCGTAGTATTGGGCGGACGCCGCGGCCGGGGCGAGGATCAGGCTGGCGGCGATCAAGGCCGGGATACGGACACGCATGGCTCGTTCCTCAAGGGATGATGCCGCCAGGATCGGCTTCGACGGTTGAACGACGCCTGAAACCGCCGTTCATCCATCGATGGCCGGAAGCACCGGACCGATGTCTCGCGACGCGGATACAGGGCTCCTCCGGTCGCACGGGTTGGAGGCATTCACTTCGGGTCGGGCATGTTTCAGATGGCTCAGACGACGTTGGCGGGAGCGAGGGCGCAGGCGGTGTCGGCGCTCGTCTCGACCTGCAGGGTGGTGTGGCCGATGCCAAACCGTTCCCTGATCCCGGCGGCGGCATCCATCAGGAAGGCGTCGTCGGGTCGGCCGCCGGGCATCAGGAGATGGGCGGTGAGGCAGGTCTCGGTGGTGCTCATCGCCCAGACGTGCAGGTCGTGCAGGGCGGTGACCCCCGGCAACCCTTCGAGGTGGCTTCTCACGGCGGCCGGATCGATGCCCGGCGGGACGGCGGCGAGGGACAGCGTGAGGCTGTCGCGCAGGAGTCCCCAGGTGCTCCAGACGATGACCGCGACGATGGCGAGGCTGACGACAGGATCGAGCCAGGTCCATCCGGTGTAGAGGATCACGAGGCCGGCGATGACCACGCCCGCCGAGACGGCGGCGTCCGCCGCCATGTGCAGGAAGGCGCCCTTGATGTTGATGTCGCCCTTGGCGCCCGAGGCGAACAACCAGGCGGTGATGCCGTTCACCAGGATGCCGACCGCCGCGACGACCATCACGGTCTTGCCGGCGACCGGGACGGGCTCGCCGAAGCGCTGGATCGCCTCCCAGGCGATGGCGCCGACCGCGACCAGCAGGAACACCGCGTTGAACAGGGCCGCCAGGATCGACGACCCCTTCATCCCGTAGGTGTAGCGGGCGCTCGGGGCGCGCTTGGCTAGCACCATGGCGACCCAGGCCACCACGAGGCCGAGCACGTCCGAGAGGTTGTGGCCGGCATCGGCCAGCAGGGCCATCGAGTTCCCCAGCACCCCGTAGGTGGCCTCGACGGCGACGAAGCCGACGTTCAGGGCGATGCCGATGGCGAACGCCTTGCCGAAGCTCGCGGGGGCATGGGAATGGCCCGGCCCGTGTGAATGGCCGGCATGGCCCTCGGCCGAATGGGCCTCGTGGTCATGCGATCCATGATCGTGGCCGGCGTGTGCGTCGTGCGTCGTCATGGCGTCCTGTAGGGGGCGGTGTCGGTTGATGGATTGCGGGGGGGGG
>NZ_LMMK01000055.1:219415-268040 GCF_001422795.1 Methylobacterium sp. Leaf88
TGCCTGCCGCAGGATCTGGACAGACGAGGTCAGGAAGATCCCCGCCATCACCGCCGCTACGGCGAGGTCGGGCCAGGCGGACGAGGAACCCCACACCCCGAGCGCGGCGACCATGACCACGACGTTGCCGATGGCGTCGTTGCGCGAGCACAGCCAGACCGAGCGCACGTTCGCATCGCCGTCCTTGTAGCGACGCAAGAGGAGTACCGATCCGAGGTTCGCAGCCAGCGCCAAGACCCCGATGACGCCCATGACCTCCGCCCTGGGCACGCCGAGGACCATCGTCTGGTAGACGGTGCTGCCGAACACCCAGAGCGCCAACAGGAACAGCGAAGCGCCCTTGAACAGGGCCGCCTTCGAGCGGACTGCCAGCGATGCGCCGATCACGGCGAGGCTCAGCCCGTAGGTGACGGTGTCGGCGAGGAAGTCGAGGGCGTCGGCCTTGAGCGCCTGCGAGCCGGCGAGCTGGCCTGCCGCCATCTCGGTCACGAACATCGCGCCGTTGATGCCGATCACCGTCCAGAGGACGGCCTTGTAGCGTGGGTCGACGCCGTCGAAGACCGGCACGCCTCCCGAGCAGCATGAGCCGCCGGCCTTGTCGTGCACCGGCGTTTGCGTGGGGGTCCCGGGGAACGCGAGCTCGGGAGGGGAACAGCAGGCGGCGGCCTTGGTCGTCCCGCAGCAATGCTCGCTCATCACGTCTCCTTCCCATCGGTCGGAGGCGACGCTACAACCTCTAGCGGCTAGAGGTGCAAGCGGAAAATCATGGACATCGCAATCGGGGAGCTGTCCCGGCGGACCGGCGTGAAGGTACCCACGATCCGGTACTACGAGCAGGTTGGGCTCATGCCGGTACCGCCCCGGTCGGCCGGGTCGCAGCGCCGCTACGGCGAGGCCGATGTCGCGCGGCTGAACTTCATTCGCCACTCCCGCGAGCTCGGCTTCGAGATCGACGCCATCCGGGAGTTGCTGACGATGAACGCGCACCCCGACCGGTCATGCGCCGACGTCGACCAGATCGCCCGCCGCCACCTTTCCGAGGTCGACCGGCGGATCGAGCGGCTCATGGCGCTGCGGGGCGAGCTCGACCGGATGATCTCGGAATGCGGCCAGGGCCGCGTCGGCGAATGCCGGGTGATCGAGACGTTGTCCGATCACGGAAAGTGCTCGCACGTGAGCCACTGAGGCCAAGGCAACCTGCGTTCCGGTGCATGAGGTGATGCGTGTCGGCTCGGGCGGAGCCTTCAGTCGTACGGCGGAACCCCGCCACGAAGCCGCACCGTTGCCTGCAGGGCATGGCACTGGGCAAAACGAAGGTCGCCAACCACCTTCTGGCCATCGGAAAGCGCGAAGGATCGAGCGATGAGCAATCAAAGGGCCGTGCTGGCCGGCGGGTGCTTCTGGGGCATGCAGGACTTGATCCGGCGTCAGGAGGGCGTCGTAGCGACACGCGTCGGGTACTCGGGCGGCGACGTTCCCAACGCGACCTATCGCAATCATGGCATCCACGCCGAGGCCATCGAGATCACCTTCGATCCTTCACGGACGAGCTTTCGAAGGATGCTGGAGTTCTTCTTCCAGATCCACGATCCGACGACCCCGAACCGCCAGGGCAACGACCGCGGCACGGGCTATCGTTCGGCGATCTTCTACGTCGACGAAGACCAGCGTCGCGTCGCCGAGGACACCATCGCGGACGTCGACGCGTCCGGGCTCTGGCCCGGGAAGGTGGTCACCGAGGTCGCGCCGGTGGGGCCGTTCTGGGAGGCCGAGCCGGAGCACCAGGACTATCTGGAGCGCCGGCCCGACGGGTACACCTGCCACTTCGTCAGGCCGAACTGGACGCTGCCGGTCCGGGTCGAGGCCTGAGGTCGCCTGAGGTGGCACTCGGGAGGCCGTGCCATGTCGCATGGCCTCCCTCAATCACGCCGAGCCGCCGGAAAGGCCGACGGCCGCGATACGGCTCGGTCAGAGAACGGGCATTCCACCGGCCACGGTGACCAGGCCCCCCGAGGTGTAGCTGCTCTCGTCGGAGGCCAGCATCACGTAGGCC
Organism: Methylobacterium sp. Leaf88; assembly: GCF_001422795.1. Taxonomy (NCBI): domain Bacteria; kingdom Pseudomonadati; phylum Pseudomonadota; class Alphaproteobacteria; order Hyphomicrobiales; family Methylobacteriaceae; genus Methylobacterium; species Methylobacterium sp. Leaf88. The sequence continues at coordinate 221,469 of NZ_LMMK01000055.1, forward strand.
GAGGCGAGCTCCGCCGGCTGGCCCGGGCGGCCGAACGGCACCTTCGAACCGAACGACTTCACCGAGTCCTGCTCCATGCCGGAGGGGATGAAGGGTGTCCAGATCGGCCCCGGCAGGACGCCGTTCACCCGGATGCCCTTCTCGGCCAGCAACTGAGCGAGGCTCAGCACCATGTTGCTCAGGGCGCCCTTGGTAGCGCTGTAGGCGAGCAGCGACGGCATCGGGTGCTTCGAGTTCACCGAGGAGGTGAAGATCACCGAGCCGCCGGGCTTCATGTGGGCCATGGCCGCCTTCGTCACGTAGAACGGGCCGAAGACGTTCGTGCGGAAGTGGTCCTCGAAGACCGTGTCCTCGATGCTGTCCAACCCCTCGTTCGGCTGCTGGAAGGCGCCGTTGTTCACGAGGAGATCCAGGCGGCCGAACGTCTCGGCAGTGCGTGCCACGATCTCGCGCCCGTAGACCGGGTCCTTGAGATCGCCCGGCAGGAGCAGCGCCCGCCGCCCGGCCTTCTCGATCCAGGCCTGCACCGCCTCGGCGTCCGCCTGCTCCTCGGGCAGGTAGGAGATGGCCACGTCCGCCCCCTCGCGGGCGAAGGCGATGGCGACCGCTCGTTCGATGCCGCTGTCGCCGCCGGTGATCAGTGCCGCCTTACCGGAAAGTTTGCCCGAGCCCTTGTAGCTCTCCTCGCCGTGATCGGGCTCGGGGGTCATCTTCCCGGTCTTGCCGGGAAAGCCCTGGGGCTCAGCCTCGAACGGCGGCCGGGGATACTTGTGCAGGGGATCTGTCGTCATGGCATTTCTCCGAAGGGGATGCCGACCCAACAGGACTTCCCCGGAGGCGTTCCTGTCGGCGTCGCATGCCAGTCCGGCCTTTCGTCTCGCAACCTGAGCCGGATCCGGTCTCTCCGACGGTTTCGAATGTTTAACGGATTCCTCCAGCCAGGTACCGATGCCGGGTCACGCAGCATCTTTCTTCGAGGCCCGTCATCGCCCTCGTCGTTGGCCCGCGCCCGTCGCAGGCGAGTGTGGGCCTGTGTGGGCCTGATCTCCGGATGAGATTTTAGTGAACCCACCGAGGTCTGGACGTAGGTCATTCCGTCGGCTTGGATCGCGCGGTCAGCTTGTTTCCGTCCGGATCACGGAGGTAGGCGACGAAGGCACCGTTCGGACGCTCGGCGAGTGGGCTCTCGACCGCGTTGCCGCCGTACTTGGTGCCTGCCCTGTGCCAGGCGAGAACATGGTCCGGGCTCGCGGCGGCGATGCCGATGGTGCCACCGTTGGCCGAGGTCGCGGCTTGGCCGTTGATCGGCTTGGTGATCATCAGGCGACCGCCCTCGTGGACGTAGATCAACCTGCCCCTGGCATCCATCTCGCCAGGCTGGCCGCCCAACGCGGCGAACGTGGCGTCGTAGAAGACCCTGGCCCGCTCAAGGTCGTTGCTGCCGATCATGACGTGGGTGACCATGCCTTCCCTCCAAAGGTCGACCGACCGCCGCTCCGAAGGTCAACGGAGCGTGCGCTGGTACATCGCCCTCAGCTCGCTCCAGCCACGCTCGGCGGCCTCACGGTCGTACACGGGAAAGTCCGGCATCATCCAGCCGTGCTCGGCCGGGTAGGTCTCGGCACGGAACGTCACGCCGGCGCCGGTGAGCGCTCCCTCAAGCTTGGCGGCCATCTCGGGCGGGTAGCTCCGGTCGTTCTCCGCCGCCGCGACGTAGACCTCCGCCTTGATATGCGGCGCTCCCCGGTGCGGGCTGGTCGGCGCCTCGGTGGCGAGGTTTCCGCCGTGGAAGCTCGCCGCGGCGGCGAAGCCGTCAGGGAACGCAGCCGCCGCGGCGAGCGCCATGCCGCCGCCCATGCAGAAGCCGACAGCGCCGACCCGGCGGTCCACGACGTCGCTGCGCGAGTCGAGGTAGGCGAGGAGTGCGCCTGTATCCTCCACGGCCTTGTCGTTCCCGGTCGTGGCCATCAGCGGGCCAAGGATGGCTCGAAAGTCGCCCTTGAACACCTCTGCGGGCACGAACGGCTCGTAGGGCCCGTAGCGGTAGAACAGGTCCGGCAGCAGCACGACGTGACCGGCGTCCGCGAGACGCTGCGCCATCTCGACCATGGCGGGCCGGATCCCACCGGCATCCAAGTACATGATCGCCGCCGGCCACGGACCCGCGCCATCGGGCGTGAGAACATGCGTGGGACATTCACCGTCGCGGGTCCGAACGGTCACTTGTTCGTGCGGCATGAAATGGCTCCAGGCGTGCAACGCGGCTGGCGATTTCGCAGGGAAGCGCACCTTCCTGATATCCGGAAGGATCAGGGGATGCGTCCTCTCTAGGACGTAGGATGCCGACGCCTCAAGACGATGGCCCCGAACCCGTATGTTCGCGCACCGGCATCGGGGTCACCAAGTTTAATTTGTCGGATGGATGACGACATCGTTGACCGTGATGCTCGTCGGCTGGTCGAGGGCGTAGGCCACCGCGTCGGCGATGTCCTCGGGCGGGATGGCGCCCTTGTTCAGCTCGTTCGCCGCCTTCCGTCCCTCGGCGTCCGAGACTTTGTCGGCCCAGCCCGTGTCGATCACGCCGGGGCTGACCATCGAGACCTGTATGCCGCTCCCGACGCCGACCTCCTGCCGGAGGCTCTCGGTGATGCCCCGAATGAAAAACTTGGTCGCGCCGTACACCCCGGCCCCGTCGCCGACATGGATGCCGGCGACCGAGCTCATGTTCAGGATGCGGCCGGACTTGCGCTCCAGCATGGAGGGCAGCACCGCCGCGATGGCGTGGAGGTAGCCCCGCAGGTTGGTGTCGATCATTCGATCCCAGTCGCCGACCGCGGTGTCCTCCCACTTGGAAAAGAGCATCAAGCCGGCGTTGTTCACGAGGATGTCGACCGGGCCGTAGGTCTCCTCCGCGAGTCCGACGAGTGCCTTCAGGTCGTCCGGGTCGGTGACGTCGGTGACCCGATGGGTCGCCGTGCCGCCGGCCTCCGTGATGTCCGAGACGAGGCCCTTCAGCTTGTCTTCGTTGCGGGCGGCCAGGACGATCCTGGCCCCGGAGGCCGCAAGCCGCTTGGCGGTGGCAGCGCCGATGCCGGAGGAGGCGCTGGTGACGATGGTCACCGCGTTGGTAAGATTGCCCATGACGCTGCTCCTCAACCCTGCAGGCGGGTGAGCTTGGCGTGGCGCGCCGCCTTCTCCGGCTCCGGCGTCCTGCGGTTGTCGACGACCTGCTGCTTGGTCTCCGCATCGCCGCCGACGACATGGTCGACGTCGTTCATCAAGGCCCCGAAGCCCTGCCGGGCGACCTCGGTCTTGTCGTTCTTCTTGCCGCCGTCGATGGCGCTGGTGCCCATGCCGGCGTTCTTGTGGAACTGGCTGTCCGTTGCGCCGGGAAGCAGGGCCGTCACCGTGACGCCGGTCTCGCGAAGCTCCTCCCGCAGGCTCTCGGCGAACATGAAGCCGAATGCCTTCGAGGGGCCGTAAACGGTCTCGTAGGGCGTCGGCAGGGTTGCCGAGACCGAGGACGTGATCAGGATCCGACCCCGCTTGTTCGGGACCATGTGCTGCACGACGCGCTTGGCGAGGTGGACGGTGCCGGTGATGTTGATGGCGATGAGCTTGAACTCGTCCTCAAGGCTGTTGTCGACGAAGGCGCCCCCCTGACCGATGCCGACGTTGAGCGCGGCGGCCTCGACCGGACGATTGAGGCCGGTGACGAAGGGGCTGAACGGCAAGATGGGGGTCCGTGTCACGCACGGGAAATACTTCGAGGTCGACGAGATCGAGGGCGGCGGCAAGCGGTACCGTCGCGCCCCGGGCTGAGGTCACCTGCCGACCGAGACCTCCGGACCTGTCCACGGGACAGAGGATGCCGAAGGACTGGAGCCGACCGCGCCTACGTCGTCGGCGGGAGAGCGCCCTCCGGCTGCCGGTCGGTATGCGGTGACAGCGTCGCTGCCCCGCCTGGCGAGCCGTAGAGGTACTTGAAGCTGTCGTGGTTCTCCAGGGCTTTCGGCCGGTAGGGGCCGGATCCCGCGCACTGGACCACGGAGGCGAGCCCGAAGCGTTCGACCACCGTCGGATGCACCGGTGCGTCGTGTACGATCGTTCGGATCTGGGTAGCCCAATTCCACGAACCCGAGAACGGTCGAAGGAACTTCGGGATCGACCGCTCGATGGTGTCGTGCATGCCGGCGATCTCGCAGTGCTGCACGCCATCGGCGGACGGGTAGAGGTGTAGCTTGGGGTTGCCGGTGGCGTCGCCGGGCGCCCGAAGCCCTTCCAGCCTCAGGCCGTCCGGGACCCTGGTCGCTTCCTCGATCATCCACTTCAGGGGGATGTCGGACAGGCGGGACTCCGTCTCGGGATAGCTCCCCCCGATGTCCGAATGATTGCCCGCGAACCAGAGTTGGATCAGTCGGGGCGGCCCTTGGGGATGCGCTGATGCGCCGGGCTGCAATCCGCCCCATCCCACCCGGTCGAAGTCCTTGCGGGTCTCGTCGATAGCGTTGGCGGAGCGCGCGTAGGGTACGAAGCGGCTCAAGAGGCGGTCGAAGTTCTCCCCCTTCCACTCGGCCATGTGGGTGCGAACGTCGCCGGGGTTCGGGAAATCGCGAATGACCTTCCGGCGTGTGAGCCAGTCACGCCGCCACAGGTAGGCGCCGCCGGCGAGGACGAAGGCAAGGAGAAGCCAGGCGAAGGTCGAACTGAACCGGACGCCCGGATAGAGGTGGAGTAGCCCGGCGACGGCCGCGGCCGGGAGGATGCCCAAGACGGCGGTGCCGAGCGCGGCTCCGACGGATAGGCCCGACTGGATGAGAAACCGCCGCACGCCCCGCGCACCGAGGGCGGCCACGGTGTCGAAGACCCCGACGAAGTGAGGGGCGGCGTTCGAACGGCCGGCCTCTCCGATGTCATGCGCCGAGCCGTAGCGGTCTCGGAAGCGCCGTGCGAGTTCCTCTCGCTCGTCCTCGTAGAGCTCGCGCTTGTGACCGGCGCCGTGCTCGAACACCGTGTCGACCGCCTCTTGCGCGATGTCGCGGGCGGCCTTCCGGAATTGCGGGACGGGAGAGCCGTCCGGCATCCGGGTCGGGACGCCGCAGAGCCTCAGGACGTTCGCCACGCACCGGGCGGTGTAGGCGCCTCGGCTGAACCCGATCAGGAAGATGCGATCCCCGGGTCGGTGATGGTTGATGATGAACTCGTAGCAATCGACGATGTTCACGTTGATGCCTCGGCCCGTGACCGATGCCAGGAGCTTCTGGACGAAGCGGACCGGGGCGGTGATGGCGGTGGCCCCGATGTCGGTGCCGAGGCCCGGGTCGTAGAACGAGACTTGGTCGGCCGGGTCGATGGAGTTCTCCGGCCCCGTCCTCGCGAGCCGGTACATCTTGTAGACGTTGCTCACCCTCTGCTCGGGACGGACACCGCCGTCCTGGCCGGTGCCGTCCGAGAAGATCACCAGGTTCCTGGCCATGCTCATCCCACCCGCTCCGTGCTGGGCACGTCGAAGATCTCAAGGGTGAGACGGGAGTCCAGGCGATGGTTGAGGAGCGCCTGGAAGATGTCCCGCCCGCTTTCCACGGTGGGTACGATCCGACCGGCGTCGTCGAAGGTGATGGAAAGGTTCATCCTCGCATGCTCGGCGAGCAGCCTCCTCATGAACTCCGCGTCTTTGTAGTGACCTTTCTGCTGGATCGCGACGGCGCGGCGGAGGTGGATCTTGTTGGTGCCGACGTACTCGTCGAGGGGCCCGAGTTCGGAGAAGATGCCGACGAAATCGGGTTCCTTCTTCAGCCTGGCGAACGCGACCTCATGGCCCGCCTTATAGGACAGCACCGACTCGAAATGGGGCTTGCTCCTGACGAAGACCCGGTCGTCGAGGATGAAGAAGTCGAAGTCCGGACGGATCGAGAAGCCCGGTTTCTCTTCGAGGTCCAGTTCCTCGTCGTTGAAGAACATCTTGATGACGCCTGTCGTCCTGCGCGTGGACCAAGAGGCGTCGGTCTTGCGCACGGCCAGCAGCGTCTTGCCCTCGTGGACGAACTTGGCCACGCAGAAGACGCTGTTGGCGAGATCCCGTATCCCACGGACCTTGCGGGCCGGCGTAGGATCGGCGACCGCGGCGGAGATCAGGTGCGCATGGGTCTCGTCGGCCTGGAGCGTGAGTGCGCTGCCCTCGTTGTTCTGGGCGAGGATGTCGTACTCGATGGTCTCGGCGATCGGTTCGAGGCACGTGCCGACGGCGCCCCGCAACCTGGTCGCGAGATCGTCGGTGATACCGACCCATCGTCCCGAATACCTGGGGTGTCCGTCCCCGCCGGGAGCCGTCTTGAACAACCAGATGGAGACCCCCGCCGAGGCCAGGTCGAACGCCTTCAGGTCCGCGAGCGTGGTCATCCCCGGTCGTCCCCCCCGTCGTCTCTCACGATCATCACGTCCTGCAGGCCACCTTGGTGGTAGCTCCGCTCTGGCTCGACATCGACCTTCGAGAGCATACGCCCGACGTAGGTGTTGCTGCCGCCATCGTATATGTACTTGACCTCGAACAACTTCCAGCCGAACGCGGCGAGGACGGGATTGAGGACGATCTGCCCGGACCTGTAGGTGATCCAGAAGATCCAGATCAGGAACACGGCAAACCCTATCAGCTTGAGGGGCTGGTCGTATTCGAGGCTGATGAAGGAGACGACGTAGGGGATCACGTAATTGATGAGGTCGGCGGGGATGTGCTTGCTTTCTGTCACCCTCACGCGGTGCGGGGTTCGCACGAGGCGAAGGGCGAGGAAGGTGACCGCCATGCCGGTCGCGCAGATCGCCACCGCCGACAGCGACCAGATGGGGTTCTTGAGCGGACTCGCGCACTCCAGGGCGACCATCGACGCCATGGGGCAGGTCCCCCGCCTCACGGCCTCGACGTCGATGTCCTGGGCGAGCAGGATCACGCCGAGCGGCAGGTAGGACCCAAGGTAGATCGCGACCGCGACGAGGATCCTGAGCTGCATTCCCTTTGTCTCTCGACGGTCCGTTTTCGCTCGACCCCGTAGAGGACCGCCCGATGTGAACTGGATCGGATCTCAAATGGGGGCGGCCGTGTCTGTTTTCGACCTGTCGGACACTGTTTGCCCGCCCGCCACCGGTCATGGCGAGCGGGTGGGAACATCGATGGGCGCGGTCCGGGAGCGCTCAGGAAGCGCCCCCGGTTCGCTCGGCCTCGGCCAGGGCGTTCTCGGCAAGGCGCTCGCGGATCCGTTCCAGGGTCACCGGGGCGTAGCCCCAGCAGTCGACGCCGACGTCGGTGCTCGCCGCTGTCCCCGGCAGGCTGCCGTGCGAATGCCCGTAGAGATGGATGTCTCCGCGGTGCGAGTGGTCCCAGACCCGATGGGCATAGTGGCTCAGCCAGATCCCGACCGTGCCACCTGCCGGATCGGGGACATGGATCCTCGCCACGTCGCGCACCGGCTCCGCCCAGGGCAGGCGCTCGCTCACGCCGTCGTGGTTGCCGCGGATGAGCAACTTCCGGCCATTGAGGCGTCGGAAGATCTTGAGGGCGTATTGCTCGGAGCACTTATGGGCGAAATCGCCCAGATGCCAGACCGTGTCCTCGGGGCGCACTACGGCGTTCCAGAGCGCGACCAGGGTCTCGTCGTGTTCCTGGATCGAGGCGAACGGGCGAGGCCTCGCGGCCTTCTCGCTGATGACGAACGGATGGCCCACGTGGGTATCCGCGACGAAGAAAATGGCCATCTCGGCCTCCAAAAGATTTCGGAGGCATGGCACTCGGCGCGGCACTCCGGGGTCAATCGAACGGGTGTGCGGCCACAGCTTTCATGATGATCTCTCCTGATCGAGGCGCATCGATCGCCTGGACGGCGGGCCGGCGCAAGACCAGTCGTCCACTTGTCCCTGGGCCGCGTGAACAGATGTCGATTTTGGCCGCATCGAACGGCTTGGTGTCGGAGCAGGTCCGGATGGTCGCTCGCCTGGATCATCAGGCGAGATCAACGGAAGCGGCGGGCTCGATGCCTTCCGGGGGCTTCGACCGGTGCGTCGCCCAGGAACAAGGGCAAGCCTGAGGTTGCAAAGTTTTGACGAATCCAGCTCCTAACGAGAGGGCCATGGCGCGATAGACAACGAGCCGGGCGCGAGGCGGGGGGCACGTGGCGAGACCGAGGATAAACGAAGCTCCTGCGCGTCACGCGACGGATGCTCCCGGACCAGCCGAGGTCGCCTCGATGGCGTGGTTCGCATGAGCTTGCCTAAGGCGTCCTTGGTCGCCGGTGCGCGCATCCGCGTGCGCGATACCGAATGGGTGATCAGCCACGTCGAGCGCAACGCGGTCTCCGGATCGCTGGTGCACGCCACCGGCCTCTCGGGCATCGTCCGCGACAAGGAGGCGATCTTCGTCGAGGACGTGGAGCGCAAGCGGGGTCGCGGGATCGAGGTCGTCGACCCGGCCGACGTCGCCCTGGTCGCCGATGCCTCGTCCGGCTACCTCGACACCCTTCTCCACGTCGAGGCCGCCCTGAGGAAATCCGCGCCGACCGGCGAGGCGATCCAGGTCGCGGGCAAGGCGGCCATCGACGACCTGGACTTCCAGCTCGATCCGGTCCGGCTCGCGCTGAAGGCGCCCAGGACGCGCATCCTCGTCGGCGACGACGTCGGCCTCGGCAAGACCCTCGAAGCCGGCTTGCTCGCGTCCGAGCTCATCCTGCGGCGGCGGGCCAAGCGCATCCTGGTCGTCGCGACCAAGGCGATGCTCACCCAGTTCCAGCAGGAGTTCTGGACCCGGTTCTCTATCCCGCTGGTCCGGATCGACAGTGCCCGCATCCGTCAGATCCGCACGCGCATCCCGCTCAACCACAACCCGTTCGACCAGTTCGACAAGGCGATCATCTCGATCGACACCCTGAAGAACGACCGCCAGTACCGCACGGCGCTGGAGACGGCGTGGTGGGACCTCATCATCATCGACGAGGCCCACAACGTCGCCGAGAGGAAAGGCGCAGGCGGCGTCAGCCAGCGCAACCAGCTGGCCGAACGGCTCGCATCGCGATCCGACGGACTCGTCCTGCTCTCGGCCACCCCGCACGACGGATCGCGCCGAAGCTTCGCCAGCCTCATGCGGATGCTCGACCCGACGTCCATCGCCGACCCCGAGCGCTACGGCCCCGACGACATCAAGGGCCTGTTCGTGCGCCGCTTCCGCACGAACCCCGCCGTCCGGGAGGCGATCAAGACCAAGGTGAGGCCCCGCGCCACGGAGAAGCTCACGTTCAGCCCGTCCGGCGCGGAGGAGGCGGCGTACGGGATCCTGGCGGAGCTCACGCTCGCCGAGGACGAGACCGCCCGCAACAAAGGCCAGAGGCTGTTCAAGACCATCCTGGAGAAGGCCCTGTTCTCCAGCCCGGCCGCCTGCGCCGAGACGCTCACGAAGCGACTGGCCAAACTCGAAGGCGAGGCCTCGCCCGGTTCCCAGGCGGATCGCGCCGCCCTGACAGAACTGCTCCATGCGGTGCAGGCCATCGGTGGCGACGACTTCACGAAGTACGCGCGCCTCGTCCGTCTCCTCGCGGACATCAAGTGGCAGGCTCGCAGGAAGGACGACCGGATCGTCGTCTTCTCCGAGCGCATCGCCACCCTCGAATGGCTCGGCGAGCATCTGCGCCGCGACCTCGGCCTCACCGAGGATCAGGTCCGCACGCTCCACGCGTCGGGTCCCGACGCCGACGCGAAGGCCCAGGCGCTGGTGCGGGACTTCGGCCTGGAGAAGTCGCCCGTCCGCATCATGCTGGCCTCGGACATGGCGTCCGAGGGCCTGAACCTCCACTACCTCTCCCACAAGCTGGTCCACTTCGACCTGCCCTGGGCTCTCCTGACCTTCCAGCAGCGAAACGGGCGCATCGACCGGTACGGCCAGGAGCGGCAGCCCCAGGTCTGGTACCTCGTGGCGCAACCGGCGCAACCGAAGATCCGCGGTGACCTCCGCGTCCTTGAGAAGCTCATCGAGAAGGACGCGGCGGCCGGCGAGAACATCGGCGATCCCTCGGCCTTCCTCGGGACCAACGACGAGCTGGACCAGGAGGACGTCGTCGCGAGCGCCATCGAGAATGGCGTGTCGGCCGAGGCCTTCGACGCCCAGATGGACGCGCGCGCCGCGGCGAACGACAACCCCGGCGACGATCCCTACGCGTCGCTGGAGGCCTTCTTCGGCCTCGCCCAGGACGAGACGCCCGTCCTCACCCCGGGCATGGACGGTCGTGGCGAGGGACGCCCGACGCTCTTCCCCGACACCTTCGCCTTCGCCGTCGCCGCGCTCCAACGCCTGGACGTCCCGGGCACGTCGTTCAAGACCAAGGTCGCCGAGGGCGAGAGGGTCATCACGCTGCCGATCCCGAAGGACTTCCGGGAGCGGTCCGAGACCGGCGGGCACGCCACCGGGGTCATCAACGCGCGCTTCATGCCGCCCGAGGCCGAGCCGGAGGACGGGATGCTGCGGCTGACCGACGACCGCTCCCTCATCAGCGACCGGATCAGGACGTCCCGGCAGGGCACCGGCGGCGGCTGGCCCGACCTCCAATACCTCTGGGACGTGCACCCGGCGGTCGATTGGCTCGCGGACAAGGTGACGACCGTCTTCGGCCGCAGGTCCGCGCCGGTCGGGCGCCTCGTCGGTCGGCTCGCCAAGGACGAGGCGGCCTTCGTCTTCAACGGCACCGTGCCGAACCTGAAGGGGCATCCCCTGGTCGACGAGTGGCCGGTCGTGGTCTTCCGCGCCGGCGAGGTCGTCGGGGTCGAGCCGATCCGCGCCTTCATCTCACGGACCGGCCTGGGGACCGACGAGATCCCGAACGTCGGCACCACGGCCGTCGAGGATCTGCGCGCCCTGGTGCCGGAGGCCGTGCAACGGGCCCAGACCTTCGTCCACGAGGCGCGCAAGCGCTACCAGGGCGAGATGGACACCGAGGTGCTTCGCCTGTCCGAGCGTCGCGACGCCCTCCGCGCCCGCCACGTTGAGGTGCTCCAGCTGCGCTTCGACGGGATGGACGAGCTCGCCCCGCAACGGAAGCGGAAGGCGGACGAGGAGGCCGGCCTCAAGCGGATGTTCGACGGCTGGTGGGACTGGGTGCGCCAGACCCGCGAGACGCCCGACAATCCCGATCCGTACGTGCGCCTCGTCGCTGTCTTCAGGGGATAGGCCATGCCCATCGAGCTCGCCGGCATATCGAACGAGAACGAGTTCTACTCGGAGCACTACCTCACGACGGTGTTCGAGGGGGACATCGAGGAGACGCGCGCCGCCTGGCGCGCGGCCGAGAGGGACGGCCTCCCGTCCCCCCGGCGCAGCCTGGAGAAGGTCGCCAAGGCCTGGGGACGGCTGCAGGCCGACTACGCCGCCGAACGCGCCCACGAGAAGCGGCTCCTCATCGGAAGGGAGTTCGCGCACCAGTTCCTGGATGCCCTCGGGTACGAGCGCCGATCGGAGCTGATCCTCGACGCGGAAGGCAAGCTCATCCCGGTCCTGGCGCGTCGCAGCTTCGGCGACGAGGATCAGGTCTGGGTCGTCGAGGTTCCGGCGCCTTCCGGCGACGATTTCGAGACCGACCCGCTCCAGGTGAGGTTTCGCTGCGAGCAGTTCGAGAACATCGAGAGCGCGCAGGACATCACTCGCCGTCGCAAGGACACGGCCGAGACGGCGGTGACGCGGGGCGTGTTCGGGCTGGCCGCGCCGCCGCGCTTCGTCATCCTCCTGAGCATGTCGCAGGCCGTGCTGATCGACCGGCGCAAGTGGGCGGACAGCCGCCTGCTTCGCTTCCGGTTCACCGAGATCTTCGGGCGTTCCGAGGGCACGACGCTCGACGTGACCGCCGCGCTGCTCCTCGCGGACTCGCTGGCACCCGGGTCCGGGACGCCCCTGATCGACCGGATCGACGAGGAGAGCCACCGCCACGCCTTCGGCGTCTCGCAGGACCTGAAGTTCGCGCTCCGGGAAGCCATCGAGATACTGGGAAGGGAAGCCGCCGAGCTCGTCGTCGCGAAGCGGCGCGCGGGCAAGGAAGCCGTCTTCTCGGGCGAGAACATGCTCGACGCCGGCAGGCTCTCGACCGAGTGCCTGCGGTACATGTACCGCCTGCTGTTCCTGTTCTTCATCGAGGCCCGTCCCGAGCTCGGGTTCGCACCGATGAGGGCCAAGGCCTACCGGACCGGATACAGCCTGGAGAGCCTGCGCGAGCTTGAGCTCGTGCCGCTTGAGACCGACGAGGACCGCGACGGCCACTACATCTCGGATACCCTGGACGCCCTGTTCGCGCTGGTGTTCGACGGAACGCCGGCCGCCGGGAACGCGGGCGAGGCCTTCACCTTCCACGCCGTCCGTGCGCGGCTCTTCGACCCCGATGCGGTCGCGACCTACCTCGGCGGCCTGCGCTTCCGGAACGAGCCCCTGCAGGCGGTGATCCGCCTCCTGTCGCTCTCGAAGGGCGACCGGGGCAGGAGGCGCGGACGCATCTCGTACGCGCAGCTCGGCATCTCGCAGCTTGGTGCCGTTTACGAAAGCCTGCTCTCATTCTCGGGCTTCTTCGCGACCGAGGACCTGATCGAGCTCAAGCCAGCCGGCAAGCCCGCGCCCGGCCCCCTGGAGGCGGCCTTCTTCGCCCCCCTGTCGCGAGCGGGGGAGTTCCTACAGGCGGCCGACCCGAAGGACGGGCAGATCGTCTACGCGGGCAACCTGCCCCAGGTCCATCCGCGCGGGACCTTCATCTACCGCCTCGGCGGCCGCAACCGCGAGAACTCCGCCTCCTACTACACGCCGGAGCCCTTAGCCCGGGTGCTTGTGAAGTACGCCCTGAAGGACCTCCTGGCCGGCAAGACGGCCGACGACATCCTGACCCTCAGGATCGTGGAGCCGGCGATGGGCTCCGCGGCCTTCCTGGTCGAGGTTGTCAACCAGCTCGCCGACCGATACCTCGAAATGAAGCAGGCCGAGGTCGGCACACGCATCCCGCACGAGTCCTTCGGCTACGAGCGGCAGAAGGTCCGCGCCTACCTCGCCGACCGCAACGTCTTCGGCGTCGACCTCAACCCCATCGCGGTTGAGCTGGGCCAGGTGTCGCTCTGGCTCAACTGCCTGCATGCCGGCGGCTTCGCGCCTTGGTTCGAGGATCAGGTCCACGCCGGGAACTCCCTCGTCGGTGCCCGGCGCGCCGTCTTCCCGGTCGGGTCGCTCATGCGTCGCAAGGAGGACGAGCGCTGGTATCGGCAACGGCCGCGCGAGATCGGGTGGTCGGGCGAGGCCCGTGCCGCCGACGAGGTCTGGCACTTCCTCCTGCCCGATCCCGGCATGTGCGGCTACGACGCGAAGACCGTCGCGCCGCTGGCCGTGAAGGAGAACTGGGAGACCCTGACGCGGTGGCGCAAGGACTTCGTCCAGCCGTTGACCACCGACGAGGTACAGACGGTCGTGCGCCTCTCCGCCGCCGTGGACGTCCTCTTCGAGGAGGTCGCCGACCGCCTGCGCGAGATGCGCGCGGAGGTGAACGACGACATCTCGATCTGGCCGGCCGCAAGCCAAGAGGGAGAGCGGCACGTCGACTTCCAGGAGAAGATGCGCCGGCTGGCGAAATTCCATGGCGACGGCGTCCGGAACTCCGTCCCGTGGCGGCGCCTCCGTGCGGCCATGGACGCATGGTGTTCCCTCTGGTTCTGGCCCATCGACAAGGCCGACCTCCTGCCGTCCAGGGCGACCTTCCTGCAGGGCCTCGACCTCGTCCTCACGCAGGGGGCGGACGGGCAGAGCGTGACGACCCACGCGTTCGCCACGGGCTCCGCCCAGGGGCGCCTGTTCGAGACGGTTGCCGTGCCCGCCGGGAAGGGGGGTGACAGCCTCTTCCGCGCGGAGGAACGCGTCGTCGAGATCCGTAAGGACGACCTGTTCGGCGACGTGAACGTCGAGCACCTGATCGAGGCCTCGCCCTGGATGCCGACCGCGATGCGCGTGGCTGGCCGCCAGCGCTTCATGCATTTCGACCTTGAGTTCGCGGACGTGATGCGCGAGCGGGGCGGCTTCGACCTCGTCATCGGGAACCCGCCCTGGCTGAAGCCCGCGTGGATCGACGCGCACGTGCTCAGCGAGGTCGAGCCGATCTTCGGCATCACCGAGGTGTCGGCCGCCGAGGTCGATAAGCGAAAGCCCGCCCTGCTATCCGATCCCTTGGCCCGCGCCGCCTACCTGGAGGACTACACGGGGACCGGCGGCCTGCAGGCGTTCATCTCCTCGCCGACGTGCTACCCGTTCCTGGCCCAGGGGCAACCCAACCTTTACAAGTGCTTCATGGACCTAGCCTTCCGCGTGACGGCGCGAGGCGGCTACGCGGCCCTGATCCACCAGGATAATCATTTGTCCGACCCGGATGGCGGCTTGCTCCGGCGGACGTGGTATAGGCGCATCCGGCGACACTATCATTTCAGAAATGCCATCACCCGGAGAATGTTCGCAGAAGTAAGCGACCGCAAGACATTCAGTCTTAACGTTTACGCCGGTTTTGAGCAGGAAGTCGGCTTCGATCATATCGCCTCGTTGCTTCTGCCCAACATGGTGGATGACAGCTACGAACACGACGCCGTCGGACCCGTCCCAAGCATGAAGCGTCCCGAGGGCGGTTGGGACACACGTGGACATCGCAAACGAATAGTTCGTGTCGATCTCGCGACCCTCAAATCCTTCGCCGCAGTGATCGAGGACGAGCGCACATCAGCAGATATGACCCGTTTTCTATTTCCGTTCTCGACTGAAACGCTTTCTATATTCGATGCATTTTCGAGTTCGCGAATATCATTTACTGAAGCGGCGCGCCCGTTTCAGATGCGTCGTCTATGGGACGAAAGCACCGCCACGAAACGTACACATACCCTTGAACAGACGGTCTGGTTCCCAAGCGCCGCTAATGAGGTAGTTCTTACCGGATCCCTTATCTACGTCGGTAACCCCATGTACAAATGCCCCGATATCAAAGGGCGCAGAGAAAATGAAATCGAACTTTGTGATGTCAATAGTGAATACTTACAAAGAAACTATTATAGGCGAATAGCAAGCAAAGAAATTTATCTTCGTGGCCTCCCTGCCCTTCAGTGGGACACCACGAAGAGGCACATCGACGCATTTCGACTTGCTTTCAGGCGTATGATGAGCCCACCAACAGAGCGCACCCTTATCTGCGCACTCATTCCCCCGGGCGTAGCGCATGTCGATACCGTAGAAAGCCTTGCGTTCGGTGATGATCAGACACTCGTTGATGCGGCGCCGCTATGGATGTCGCTACCTTTTGATTTTATTGTTAAGGCAACTGGGCAAACTGATTTTAGAGAGTCAAGTCTCCGTTTTTTCCCCTGGGCGAATGTTGCTGATACTGCTAAGCATCGCGCTCTACGATTAAATTGCCTAAGCAGCCACTACGCAAGCCTCTGGGATAGACACATTGGATCTCTCAATGTGATGTCTTGGAGTTCTAGCGATCCTCGGCTGTCAGTTGAAACTCCGCATATTTTCAAGAACGATGCATCTTGGAACCAAGGGGTTGGTCTCCGGTCCGACTTTGCCAGACGTTTGGCCCTAGTCGAGATCGACGTGCTGGTCGCGCAGGCGCTTGGCCTCACGCTCGAACAACTCATCGAGATGTACCGGACCCAGTTCCATGTCCTCGACGAGAACGAGCGCGGGACCTGGTACGATCTCAACGGCCGCATCGTCTGGACCTGCTCGAAGGGACTGAGTGGCCTCGGATGGCGCAAGCCGGACGGAAAGAAGCCGAGCGCCCGTGAGTGGGTCGAATTCTATGCCGACAAGCCTGAGGGCGAGTCCCTCGACTGCGAGTTGACGGTCGACTTCCTTCCCGAAGGACCGACCACGATCACGCGCAGCTATCCGGCGCCGTTCGTCACCTGTGATCGCGAGGCCGACTATCGGCGCGCATGGGCCTTCTTCTCCGCCCAGAACATGAAGAAGGCTGCCTGACCATGCTTCCTTCGATCCTGGCACGTCAGGTCCGGAACGGCGTGGAGGACCAGCTTCGCGCCACGTTCGCCCCGTCGTCGCCGGGGTTCCACGATCTCATCGAACGCTTCGTGGGCGAGCGCGACAGCTTGGTCAAAGGCCCCTGGCTGTCCCTGGACATGCCCTTCAGGCGCAGCGGACGGGTCGGGGAGTTCTTCCCGGCCATCCCGATGGGCTTCAAGCCGTACAAGCATCAGGAACTGGCGTTCCAGCGTCTCTCGTCGGACCGCCCCAGGTCCACGCTGGTCGCGACCGGTACCGGTTCGGGCAAGACGGAATGCTTCCTGCTGCCCATCCTGGACGCCTGCCGCAAGGCCAGGTCGGAGGGGGGCATCAAGGCAATCTTCGTCTACCCGATGAACGCCCTGGCAGCGGACCAAGCACGCCGCATCGCCAGGTTGATCGCGAAGACGCCGGGACTGAAGGGTTTGAGGGTCGGCCTCTACGCCGACGAACGTTCGAAGCATCCTACGAACGGAATGACCGATCACAGCGTGATCGATGACCGGACGACCTTGATCGGAAACCCGCCGGACATCCTGCTCACGAACTACAAGATGCTGGATTACATGCTCGTCCGACCGGACGAGCGCTCGATCTGGGGCGGGGAGGGGAAACCCGCGCCGCTCCGATATCTGGTCGTCGACGAACTCCACACCTTCGACGGGGCGCAGGGCACCGACCTAGCGAGCCTCGTCCGTCGATTGAAGGCCCGTCTCGCCATAAGCCGCGGAGACCTTTGCTGCGTCGGGACATCGGCCACGCTGGGTGGTCCCGAAGCAGTCGACGACCTGATCGCATACGCGGCGGAGATCTTCGACGAGCCGTTCGACAAGGACTCGATCGTCCTGGAGGACCGGCATTCGGTCATGGAGTACCTCCAACCCCTCCAGGTCGAATATTTCGACGTGCCCACCGAGGCCGACGCGCGGTCGGTTGTCGAGGCCATCGACGATATCCTACCCGACGAGCTCGTGCGCCGGGCCTTCAGGCTGTGGTTCGACCAACCTCCGGGTGATCTTTCCGAGATCGACGGTCGTTTCGCGCTGGGGAGGATGATCGACGCGAACCTCTTCTTCCAGAACCTCCTGAAGGTCATGAAAGGGCGTCCGACCTCGTATGCCACCCTCCGTGAGGAGCTTCGCGGCAACCGGCTCTACCGCGTCTTCACCGATGTCCATCTGGATGCATTGCTCGACACCCTCACGGCGTTGATCGCCCATGCGCGACGCGCCGATCCGGACGTGCGGGACGAGCATGGACGGCCGATGGCGTTGCCGTTCTTCAACGTCCGCAACCAGCTCTGGCTTCGCGAGATGCGCCGCATGGTCGCGACCGTCGAGGCATCGCCCTGGCTAAGGCACCACGACGACCTCGGGCAGGACGAGCAGAGGCGGGCCCTCCCGGTCATCCATTGCCGTGGCTGCGGGGGCGCGGGCTGGGCGACGGTGATGCCGGCCGACGAACGGCGCGCGCTCTGCGCCGAACCCAAGGACGTCTACCAGGCGTACTTCGGGTACTCCGACCGGTTGAGGTTCCTCCTGCCCGAGGAACCGGTGCCAAGGACCAAGAGGAAGCTCTCCAAGCAGACCCTCGGGGCTTGGCTTTGCACGCGGTGCCTGGTGCCGCACTACGACGGGAAGCCCGAGAAGGGCTGCAGCTCCTGCAAGGCGGAGCCCACCTCGCTCATCGAGGTCTTCGTCCATAAGCCCGGCCATCTCGCCGACGAGCGCTTCCGGGTCGATCACGACTGCCCGTTCTGCGGCAGCCCGAGCGGGATGGGCATCCTGGGGGCGCAGTCGGTCACCATGGTCTCAGGGATGGTCGGAACCCTCTTCGCCTCGGATCACAACGACGACCCCAAGATTTTGACCTTCTCGGACTCGGTACAGGACGCCGCGCACCGGGGTGCCGTCCTGCAGGCGAGGAACGCCTCAAGCGTGTTCCGCGCGGCGCTCTCGCGCTTCGTGTGCGAGGAGGTGGTCGCCGACCTCGGGACCGTCTCCGGGCGCGCCCCGGACGCGATGAAGGCCGCGCTCGGACCCGGCGCCGACGACGCCGACTTCGTCGCCACGTACCTGCCCCCCGACATGGAATGGCGCGACGATTACCGGAAGCTCCTCGGGGCCGACGAGCTCCCGGCCAGGAGCAAGCTTCCCGATTACCTGCGCGAGCGCCTCGCGTGGGACACCTTCGCGGAGCTGACGTTCAGGTCCCGCCTGGGCGCGACCGTCGAACGGCTCGGCATCGTCGCGACCCACGTGAGCGTGGAAGCCATCGAGCGGGTGGTGAACGAGTTCGGCCTACGGATGCCCGAGACCCTCGGGAGCGCGGCGGACGCCATCGAGCCGCGGGACATCGTGCACTTCGTGGTCGGCGTGCTCGACCACATGAGGGCCAGGGGAGCGGTCGTCACGGACGTCACCCGGATCTACGTCGGGCACGAGGCCCGATGGTTCGCGGTGACCAAGGGACATCCGTCCGGGAAGTCCCTGCCGCAGTACGCGCCGGCGTCGCCGAAGCCGGTCTTCCCGTCCAACCGCATCCTGAAGGGCTTCGAGACCGTCGCGAGCGACGGCGTGGGCGGCTGGTACGTGCCCTGGTTCCACAAATGCTTCGACCACGCCCTCACGCTGACGGGGACGCTCTTCAGGGACGCCTACCAGCTCCTCTTCAGGATCATGGAGCGGCAAGGCATCGCCGAGCGCATCACGGTGGGCCTGGGGCGCGACCCCGTCACGAACGCGGCCTGGGGGCTGCTGCCCGAAGCGATCCAGGTCCACACGGATACCCAACAGGTCCGCTGCGACGCCTGCGGGTCGGACCACAACGTCCCGGCCTCGGCGACCGCGTCCTGGGTCGGGATGCCGTGCACCCGCGTCGGATGCAACGGCAGCCTCGAACTGGCCGAGAACGGCACGAGGACCGCCATCCGCACCCGCGTGATGACCAGGGGGCGGGTCAAGCGCGTTCTCTCCGCGGAGCACACGAGCCTGCTCGACCGCGAGGAGCGCCAGCGGGTCGAGGAGCGGTTCATGTCCTCCACGCCTCGCACCTGGTATCCGAACCTCCTCTCGGCGACGCCCACCCTTGAGATGGGCATCAACATCGGCGACCTCTCGACCCTGATCCTCTGCTCCGTCCCCCCCGAGCAACAGAACTACGTCCAGCGCATAGGCCGCACGGGGCGTCGCGACGGGAACTCCCTGAACGTGACGGTGGCCAACGGCCGGCCCCACGACATGTGGTACTGGACGGACCCCCAGGAGATGATCTCCGGCAAGGTCCGCACGCCCGGCGTCCATCTCAAGGCCGTGGCCATCCTGAAGCGCCAGTTCGCCGCCTACACCCTCGATTGCTGGGTCAAGGAAGGTGCGGCGTCGAAGGGCTACGGCAAGATCGGCGGCGCCTTGGGGGCGATCCAGACGAGGGACCGCGCGTCGTTCCCGCTCTCGTGGTTCGAGTACCTCGCCGGATCCGGGAAGGCGGAGGCGCTCTTCGATGGCTTCTGCGGCCTGTTCCCGCGGATCCGGGACGACAGCGAGACGGCGGAGACGCTGCGGGCCTTCGCGGTCGGGGGTGAGGACGCAGGGCTGACCCACCTCGTGGCGTCCGAGTACGTGGATGCCGGCAAGGAGATCGCATCGGTCCTCAAGCGGGTCAACGACTGCGGCAACCTGATCAAGCGCCTCGGCGCGATGGTCCCGCCGCCCCTGGACGTCGACCAGCAGGTCGACGCCCTGAAGGCGGAGAGGAGCGCGCTGCGTCGCATCAAGCAGGGGATCGAGCAGGGCGACAACCTGGGCTTCCTGACCGACCGCGGCATCCTTCCCAACTATGCCTTCCCCGAGCAGGGGGTGACCCTCAAGTCCGTCCTCTATCGTTCCGAGCCCTCGGACGACGCGAACAACGAGCCGGCGGTCACCGAGTACATGCGGCCGGCGGCGGCGGCGCTGTCCGACTTCGCGCCGAACGCGGTCTTCTACGCGCAGGGCCGGAAGATGAGGATCGACCAGATCGACCTCTCCGCCTCGCCCGTCGAGCAGTGGCGGGTCTGCCCGGAATGCACGCACATTGAGCTCGACCAGGTCGGGACGACCGAGGCGCCATGCCCGTGCTGCGCCTCGCCGATGTGGGCCGACACCGGCTCGCGACGGCCGATGATCCGCCTGAAGCAGGTGCTCGCGATCGGCAGCGACCGGAAGTCACGGATCGGGGACGACGCCGACGAGCGCGACCGCCACTACTTCGACCGGGACTACCTGCCCGCATTCGAACGGGACCAGGTCGGTGATGCCTATGCCATCGACAACGGCGAGGCCCCCTTCGCCTACGAACACCTTCGCCGCTGCACCTTCCGGGAGGTCAACTTCGGAGAGCGCGGCGACGCACCGACCGGCCAGAAGGTTGCTGGGGAGAAGCGGTACGGTCACGGGTTCTCGATCTGTCGGAGCTGCGGCAAGGTCCAGGCCGGTGACGAGTTCTGGAAGAGGAAGCGCGAAGGATCGAAGCTCGGCGTCCACGTGCCTCGCTGCCAGGAGGTGAAGTCCGAGAGCGCCGACACCTACGTGTCCGTCGTCTATCTCTACCGGGAGTTCACCTCCGAGGCGATCAGGATGCTGCTGCCCCTCGCGGCCGCGGACGATGCCGACGCCGTCAAGTCGCTGCGCGCCGCCATCGACCTCGGCCTCCGCCTGCATTTCAGGGGCAAGGTGGATCACCTGCGCTCATCACTAGTCGAGACGAAGGAAGGGCCCCTCAGCCGGCGCCATCTCTACGTCTACGACACCGTCCCGGGTGGCACCGGATACCTCAAGCAGCTCGCGACGAAGCCGGAGGAACTCCGGTCGGTCTTCGCGCACGCCTTCGAGCACATGCGGACCTGCGTCTGCAGCGACGACCCGGCGAAGGACGGGTGCCCACGATGTATCCGCTCGCACGCCGCGACCTTCGGGCGGGGCGAGATCTCCCGCGATGCGGCTATGCGCATCCTGGCCGACATCATCGCCGGCTGGGACAGCCTCAAGCCCATCGCCACCGTCAACGAGATCAAGTTCAACATGCTGATCGAGAGCAACCTGGAATACCGGTTCCTGCTGCGTTTCGAGCATGACGTGAAGGCCTCGGAGGGCGGCAAATTCGCCAAGATCGTCATCTCGGGCAAGCCAGGCTACGCCGTCACGTACGGGAGCGGCGAGTGGCGTCTCGAACCGCAGGTCGACCTTCACAGTTTCTATCCGGACGTCCCGAAGACGCGGGCCGATTTCGTGCTCTGGCCCGCGGTGCCGCAGGAGGGGCTCAGGCCCGTCGCCATCTATGTCGACGGTTGGACCCACCATGCCGACATCGTCCCTTACGACCTGACGCTGCGGCAGCGGCTTATCAGGAGCGGCAGGGTCCACGTCTGGTCCGCCTCGAAGAACGACGTCGAGCAGGGCGCGAGCTCGCCATCGTCGCATTTCTGGGACCCCCTGGCGAAGCTGCCCCATGACGCCCTGGCGAAGTTGGCCGGCGGCCCGGAGCGGGTCACCGAGATGCGGGCGGCGGTGGATGAGCCGCCATTCCTCCAGTTCCTTCGACTGGTCCGGGAGGCCGACCCCTCCAGATGGACGAGGAGGGCGGAATCCGTCGCCGCCGGCCTGATGCTCCTCGGTCGGGCGAGCGGCCGGGAACCCGTTGCGCTGTTCGATGCCGTGGAGGCGATGGCCGGCGATGGCGGTCGGGCCACGTTGGAGGATCTCGTCGGGAACCACCTCCTCGGCAAGGTCGAGGAAGCGGCCGTGGGGGCCGTCGCCGTCGCCATTGCGCAGGCGTGGAAGCCGCCCGCGTGGCCCCGGGCCGACGAGGTGACCGTGGTCGCCGGCTTCGAGCGGCGGACAACGATATCGCCACACGGGCACGCGGCATGGAACGGGGGACTTCGCCTCCTCAACCTGCTTCAGTTCCTGCCGTCGTTCTACGTCGGTTGCGCGGAGGGGCTTGATCTACCCGCCATGGAGCAGCCGTCGCCCAAGCCCGGCCCGGCCACGGCGGATGCGGCCTGGGCGGAGGTCGAGGAACTGGCGCTTCCCGAGCTCAAGGGGCTCATCGGCTCCCTGCGCCTGCGCACGCCAACGGTGCCCGTTCCTGAGGCGCTTTACGAGGTCGCGTCGGAGGACGGGCTCGTGCATGGCACCCTCGAACTGGCATGGCCGGACATCCGGCGCGGCGTCGTGATCGACCCCGCGCTCGCCGACGTGTTCCCGGGTTGGGACGTGGTCGTCTACACCGGCCAGGAAGACGTGCTCACCGACGTGATGGGGGTTGCGGCATGACCGCCAGGAAGCGCGACGTCCACATCATGATCGACGCCCTCATGGCCCAGAATCGGCTGCCGAGGGCCGTGCAGGACAAGGCCGCCAAGCTGATCCTGCAGCTCAAAAACGATCCCGGCGCCAACGGCATCAACTTCGAGAAGGTTGTGAACGCCCGCGACCGGCACATGAGGTCGGCGCGCATAGACCAGAACCACCGCGCCATCATCTACGACCGCGGCGGCGCGCTCGTTGTGATGTGGATGGACGAGCACGACGCCGCCTATAAATGGGCGATCAACCGGGTCGTCGACGTCAATCCCGTGACCTCGGCGGTCCAGGTCACCGACATGACCCTGGTGGAGGCCGCCGCCGAGCCGCGCACGGCGAGCCCAGCCATTCCGGAGGCCAGCCCGCTCTTCGCGGCCATCAAGGATGCCGACCTCGCTCGGCTCGGTATCCCGGAAGCCCTGATCCCCGCCATCCGGGCCATCCGATCCGACGCGGAGTTGGAGGACGCCGGCAAGGGCATCCCCGCCGACGTGTACGACGTCCTCATTTGCCTCGCGGCAGACTTCTCGGTCGACGAGACTTTGGAGGAGCTGGAGCGCGGTAAGACCAAGCCCGTCTCGGACGATGATTTCGCCGCCGCCCTGCGCACCGACGAGAGCCGCCGGTCCTTCTGGCTCGTCGAGGACGACGACGAGTTGCAGCGCATGCTGGACGAGCCGTTGGAGTTCTGGCGCATCTTCCTGCATCCGTCCCAGCGCCGGCTGGTCGAGCAGGCATGGAGCGGCCCGGTGCTCGTTCGGGGTGGCGCGGGCACGGGCAAGACGGTGGTCGCGATGCATCGCGCCCGTCATGTCGCCCAGAGCCTCGTGGACAGGGGCGACGCGAACGGGCGCGTCCTCTTCACGACCTTCACGTCGAACCTGGCCGCGGACGTCCGGGCGGACCTCAGAAACTTGTGCTCGGCGGACCAGATGACCCGGATCGAGGTCACCCACCTTGATGGATGGGTCACCGACTTCCTGCGGAAGCAAGGCTACGCACGGGAGATCCTCTACGCCGAGGACGTGCGCCAGAAGGAGGCCTGGGATCACGCCATCCTTGCCAAGGGCAAGGACATCGGTCTCGGCTTCGAGTTCCTGAGGGACGAGTGGCGGCAGGTCGTCCAGGCGAACGGCATCAAGGACCTAGCGTCCTACCTCCGGGTACAGCGGGCTGGGCGGGGTACCCCCATCGACCGCCGCACCAAGGAAAGGGTCTGGGCGATCTTCGCGGCCTACCGGGCCCGCCTCGACGCGGAAGGCCTTTCCGAACCCGAGGACGCCTATCGGGACGCCCGTGAGATCCTCCAGAACAAGCCCGCGCTGCTACCGTACCGGGCGGTCGTGGTCGACGAGGCGCAAGACCTCGGCATGCAGGCCTTCCAGCTCGTCGCCGAGCTGGCGCCGAAGGTCGAGGGTGCGGCGGCGCCGGGAAGCATCTTCATCGTCGGCGACGCGCACCAGCGCATCTACGGCCGCCGCGCGTCGATGACCAAGTGCGGCATCAACGTTCGCGGGCGCAGCAGGAAGCTTCGGATCTGCTACCGCACCTCGGACGAGATCCGGCGGTTCGCGGAAGCCATCGTCCAGGGCGTGCCCGTGGACGACCTCGACGAGGCCACCGACGACCTGAAGGGCTACCGCAGCCTGTTCCACGGTCCGGAGCCGGAGATGATCTCGGCATCCTCGTCCGCCGCGGGCATGGCGGAGTTGTCGACGTGGATCGAGCGGTGCCGGGAGCAGGGGATCGAGGACGGCGAGATCTGCGTCCTGGCACGGACCAACGACCTCGTGCGGAACGCCGCCGAGGCCCTCCGCGGGCGCGGCCATTCGGTCGTGACGTTGGCGAGGAAGACGGCCGACGACCGTAGCAAGCCGGGGGTCCGCGTCGGCACCATGCATCGCGCCAAGGGGCTCGAATTCGCGGCTATCGCCCTCGTCGAGGTCAACGATGGCATCATGCCGCCGAAGTGGCTGCTTGATGCCGCGCCGGACGCCGCGATCAGGCGAGCCGTCGTGGATGCGGACAAGGCGCTCCTGCATGTCTCGGCGACCCGCGCGAAGAAGCGACTGCTTGTCCTCACGTCGGGCACACCGAGCCAGCTGTTGCCATCCCAGGTCAAGGCGGCGGCTTGACGGGGGCACCGTGCTCGACGTGGTGAGGGCTGCCGCTCGACAAAGCGCGGCAGCCCTGTGTTACTCTAGGTTGATTTGATGCGGAACTTTGGTGTCCGAACGCGGATCAAAAGGTCGGCGGTCACAGGAGTGGGCCAAGATCGTCAGCAGCAGCAGGGCGATGATGTTGGTGATCTTGATCGCCGGGTTCACAGCGGGATCAAAGAACCTGTCTGTGTCCGCGCGGCCACGTTACCGTCTGACGCCTGCTACGGCGGATCGGCCTTCAGCAGGCGGATCGACGTCGCCGCCCCTCGCGCCGTGACACCCAAGATGCCTTCTATCCGCGTCAGGATATCGGGGTCGACATTGGGGTCGGTGATCCAAAGTGACACTTCCTTGGGGTCGCCGACGCTCGGGTCGTACCACAGCATCAGACCGTCCGAGGCGGGCGGGAGCAGACGGACGCGGGTCTCGTTAAGCTGGCCCATCTTCGCCAGCCCCGCATTGACGAGCGCTTTCATCGGCCGCCAAGCCTCTTCTCGCCGGGCTCGCGCCTCATCCTGCTTGCGGACGAGTTCCTCCATGAAGTCGGGGGGCGGCGGCGGGGCGCGGCGCGTCCCGTGGACCGGATCGACGTCAGGAAACTCGGCCTCCGTCACCACCTCCGCCGGCGGCTCGGCGGCGTCCAGGCGCGCCAGCAGCGCCTCGGCGTTAACCGCCGCCAGGCTCCCCCCGGCGACGTTCCGGGCCACGGCGTTGCGGACGTCGCCGGGAGTCGTGCGGGACAGGCTGTTCGCTAGGGCCTCCCATCCCGCGTTCGTCGCCAAGTTGTGGGCGTGCAGGAACGCCTCGATGCCGCCCGACGGCAGGGGGAGGGCCACCGGGGCGACCGGTTTCGGGTCGACGTCCGAGGAAGCGGACGCCGACGTCTCAATGGCTTCCACGTCCGGGGGTGCGGACACCGCCTCAATCGAGGAGGCCTTTGGCACCCACGCCTGAGCCTCGGCGTCCCACGCATCCTTGGCCGGCAGGCGCCCCCACGTGCTGGTGTCCTCCCTCCAGACGAGCATGCCGGCCCCCGGCGCCTCCGACCACTCGATCTGTCCATCCCGGAGCGTGACGTGGCACAGGCCTCCGTCGGTTATGGCCACCATGCTGGCCCACAAGGCCCCGTCTGGGAAAACGTGCGTCTCGACGAAGCCTTCTAGTGGGAATGGCACACCCGGAGGATGACTCGCCCAGAGGGCCGCCCAGACGTCCGAGACGATGTTCTCATTGAGCGTGCCACCGTGCGATGCCTGCCATCCCGGCAGGGCTTCCCCAGCGATGGGAGGAGTATAGCCCGGCGGAACGACATCACCCGGCTTCCACGTCAGCGACCAGTGCAAGTGCGGCCCCCAGGCCTGGGCCTCCTCGTCCCAGGCCTCCCCAGCCGGCAGGCGAGCCCATTCCGTCGTGCCCTCCCACGCGACGAGCGCCCCCGCCCCCGGGACGTGCCCCCACTCGATGACTCCGTGCCGCACCGTGGCGTGGCTCAGCCCGCCGTCCAACGCCTCAAGGCATGCCCATGCCCCTCCGCATGCGAGGCGCCGGGTCTGGTGGATGCCGATGAAGGGGCTCTCCAACCCATCCGGCACCCACGTGTCGAGGGCCTTGGCGATCTCGACGTCGATCTCGTCGCCATCGCAAGCGATGCCCGGAGGAGACCCCGCCGGGAGGCGGGGCTTCGGGTTGTCCGCCCCGGGGACGGGCGGGCGCCAGCCAGGGGGCAGCGGGTCGCCTGCCTTCCAGGCGGGCCACCACCAGGAGCCGCAGGGGAACCCGGTCGTCAGGGCCGCGTCGATGGCGGGCATCATGGACAACTGCGACACGATCAGGCCTCCGAGGTGCCGAAGATCTGCTCGCGCAGGGCGGGGGGAAGCTGGCGCCGGTGCCTCCACACGGCGGCAAGCGCTTGGCTGCCCTCGACGATTGAGAGCTCCTTCAGCGAGCCGAGGACGTGGCCCACGTGGGTGTGGCTCTTGCCCCACCCGCTGTCGTTCCGGATCGAGGCGCGGTCCTCGTCGTAGCCGCAGAGCAACTTGACGCCGACGTGGACCGCCTGGAGCACGCCTGGCTCCTGCGCCCGGGCCAACCAGTCGTGGACCGGATCTCGGGCGAGGCGCTCGCGGACCTTTTCGATGGCCTTGTCGACCTGGCGGACGAGTTGCCGGGCCATGTGCGCCACGTCCGGGTGCGGATACCCGCCGACGCCCATGGGATGCTGCAGAACCGCGACGGCGAGTTCCCGCTTCGCCTTGGGCCAAGCCCAATGGAGCTTGTTGAGCGACACCTTCATGGCCTCGATGGCGGCCTGCCGGCCGGGCCCGTTCGCCTCCGCCTCCTCGATCTCCCGCTGGCGCAGATAGGCCTGGACACGCGCCTTGCCTTCGTCGTCGGCGACAATTGCGGCCTCGGCGGCGGCGATGGCCCGCTCGGCGGCGGCCTCATCGGACGGAACCGGCTCCCAGCAGCAGGGCGTCCAGTCGCCTTCGCGCACATCCGAGCGGTCGTCCGCCCACGAGTATCCGGCGTCGCGCAGGGGGGCACGGGCCAAGTTGTATGCCCGGCGATAGATGGCCGGGTCGCCGAGGCCCAGCCAGAGGACGCGGTCGCCATGCTTCGTCTTGACGGACCGCTGCTGGCGCCACGTCAGGCCCAGCGCCGTGAGGGGGATCGCCTCGGCGACCGGGAGCGGCCGAGCGGCCGTCGCGTAGGCCTGCGCCGCGACAAGGGCGAGGCCGAGGAGGAGGAGGAGGAGCGTCAGCACGGCGGGGGGGTGTCCTTCGTCGATTGGCAATCGACTAAGCATGCCGAAGTCGCCCGCGATAGCAAGTAGTGCGACGCCCCTTTAATCCTTCGAAAGTCGAAGGATTAGATGAGCAATCCTTCTTTTCTCCTCCTGAGCCTGTCTTTGACGGTGGCCCATACTGGCGCCGCGGCATCGAGACGCATGGCAATACGGGGCTCGTAGGCTGAGTCTTTTGGCAAGCGCCGACGGATTCGTCGCGATAGCCTGGAGACCGATATGACGACTTGCAGACAACCCCGCGTGAGACGGGAGGTTGCGGTGGACCCCGTCGAGATCCTGCGAGCGGCCATTGACGCCGAGGGGTCCGCCAGCGCAGTCGCCCGCCGCCTCGGCGTGAGCGCGGCATACGTGCTCGACGTCCGGAACGGGAACCGCCCCGCCTCGCCGCGGCTGCTGAACGCGTTGGGCCTGGAGCGCCGCATCGTCCGTGTGGGAGGCCGCACGTGAGCTCGGTCGATCAGAAGGTGTACCAGGACCCCACTCCCGCGAAGGTGGCCGCCCTAGTGGAGAGCCACTCGCTCGAAGCCGCCATCGGAAGATGGTTCTGGCTCGACAAGCGCACACTCTGCAGCCTCGCGCAGGCCGGTCGCGCCGCTCAAGGTGTCGTCCTCAAAAGGGCCTCGACGCGCCGGGCATTCTCGGATCTCGACGCCGCCGTCTGCGTCGAGGCCTCATACGCTCTCGGCAGCATGGCCCGCGGTGAGCGAGCCTCGGGCGTGCCACACAACTCGACGAGGGGCCTATTTCCAGCGCGGGGCCTCGACTACGTCCGCATCTCCACGAAGGAGCGTGCCCAGGCCACGATGATGGGCATCCGGGCCAAGGACGGCGACACGGACGCCAAGGCGGACATCGAACGCCGGCGCGAGCACGAGCTCGCCGTCGGGGGGGTCCTGCGCCGCGCCCTCGCCCTCGTGGGGGATCAGCCAGCGACGGGGCGCTACGTCCTCCCCCCGGTCGACACCGCACTTCGCGAGTCCCTCGTCGGGCTGCCTAGGACCGCCATCGGCACGGTGTTCCCGGATCTCTGTGCCGGCCTCGCTCCGGCTACGCCCATGCCCAGCCAGCGCGAGCGAGCCGTCATCGCGGCCTACGATGGGGACATCGCCGTCGACGCCCTGGCGGCCGAGCATGACATCCAGCCCAGCACCGTGAGCCGGATCTGGAGCGACGCGGGCCTGTCCGGGCGAGCCCGCCGGAACCGGCTCAAGGCTCAGCGCATGGCGCCGCGACCACCGACGGCGCCCGTTCACCCTCGCCTCGACAACTCCAGGCATGTGCTGGCCGTGCGCCTCGCCCGGTCAGCCGCCCGGGCGCCGATGGAGGCGCTGACCTGGGTCCGAACCGACGCGGCCGCATCCCTTCACGAGAGGACCTGACGCATGACCGCCCAAGCAACCGCCGCCCTGCGCGAGATCGACGCCAGCCTGTTCGCCATGATGGGCATCGAGGAGCCGCGCGACATGGATGTCGACGAGCTCGCCCAGGGCGTCGTCGACTACCTCGCCGAACAGGCGGCGCCCGACCTGCGCCCGGACAACCTCGGGACGCTCATCCGCGCCATTCTCGCCGACGGCGTGGATGTCGCCATCGAGGAGTTCAACGACATGCCGGACATCACCGCGGATTTCGAAAGGGATGCCCTCCTGGCGAAGGCCCAGTTCATCGTTGCCGGCATGCGCGTCCTCGCTCGGGGAGACGCCTGATGCCGCGTCGCTGGAACCGGTTCAAACCCCGGCCGGAGTACGGTCACCTCATCGGTTCCTCGCTCCCCCTCATCCTGGATGGCGCGATCCAGAACCGCGCCTACGGTCGGGACCTGCGCGCCTACCCCGTCGAGGTCAACTGGTACCTCATCGACCTGTTCGAGGGCCGTGCTGGCCTGAACCGAGCGGACCTGATGGCAGCGGCCGACGTCCTGCGCGTGCCCCGGGAATGGAGTATCGAATTCGCCACCGACAAAGTCGGCAACTACATCGCGTGGGGGCTGCACCTCGGGCTCCTGTTGGAGGACGACGGCCCTGACGGCGAACGAGTCTGGACGATGCCCGACCGGCAGGCGCGCTACGGCATCATCGGCGGCAAGGCGGTCCAGATCCGCGGCCTGCCCCCGGATGCGCAGGCCACCATGGACAAGCGCCTGCGGACCGCCGCCAAGCGCGCGTCCACGATAGCCCGGCGCCATGCCGACCGCCTCGCGCCCGCCATCGCAGCCGACCTGTCGGCGAT
Organism: Methylobacterium sp. Leaf88; assembly: GCF_001422795.1. Lineage (NCBI taxonomy): Bacteria > Pseudomonadati > Pseudomonadota > Alphaproteobacteria > Hyphomicrobiales > Methylobacteriaceae > Methylobacterium > Methylobacterium sp. Leaf88. Next base: position 251,058 of record NZ_LMMK01000055.1, read on the forward strand.
CCTGGACGCCGACTTCGGCATCTCCATCCCGGCGTCATGGGCGACGATCTACGTCCCCCCGGACATCATGGCCCGGTGGCCGAAGCTGAAGGACGCGTTCGGCCTGCTCCTCGACGTGCATCGCGACTGGACGAGGGACCGCCAGGACGGATGGCGCAGCGCGGTGGCGGTCACTCTTACAGAAACCCGGGGCCGGGTGGCGGGGGAGCGCGCCGCCCAGGCCGTCCTCGCAGCCGCGCTCACCGAGGACAGCGCCGCATTCGAGGACATGGACCTGTGATGACACGCAACGAGCTAAACGACATCATCGCCGAGCAGGTCGCCTCGGACGCCCGGCCGGACCATGTGGCGACGCTCGTCCACGCCCTCCGTATCGGCGGGGATGGTTTCGCCGTCGAGGTCGCCGCCGACTTTCCGGACGTCGCCTCGGACGAGGAGCGGGGGAGCCTCATCCTGAGGGCGCGGGTCATCGCCGACGGCATGGGCCCCATCGACCCGGTGACGCCCAGGGCGCTGCCGCTGCAGCAGATCGCGGAGATCCTCGGCGAAACCTATTGGGTTCCCCGAGCCTGGGTTTTCCAGGGATGCCCCCACGAAGGTTACGGGTCATCGTTGCGGTGCGATCCGGGCGCGCTCGCCACATGGTGCGCCGCGAAGGCGGACGGCATCAACTCGGAACCTGAGGCTCTCCGGTTCCGGACGTTCGCCCAGCGCCTCGCCGGCTCCGCCCTGCAGGCAGCCTGATCGGGCGCCGGGACCGCCAGGGCCACGATCTTAACCCTGGCGGCCGATGCCGATTGCCCGCGACCAAACATTGGACGATTCTCTCCGAGATGACCGCGACTTACACCCTGATCACATCCCTGGACGTCGCCTCGGATCACTCGGAGGGCGCCAAGACGCTCGTCGCCGCCTCGGGCGACGACGTGCCGTGGGCGCTCCACCGGGCGGTCTGGGCGCCTGAATGCGCAGGCTTGTGGGGCTTCCCCGCCTACTCCGTCGCGGATCTCCGCGGTGCGATCCGGCGGGGCGAGCTTCCGGCAACGCGTCGCGGTCGTCTTATCGAGGTGACCCGCCGGCAGTTGCGGGCCTGGAGGGACGGATGGCAGTCAGGAAGCGAAAGGGCCCCCGAAAGCTCGGGGTCGGGAGACGAGGCGAGCCGTACCTGTGGTACCGCCCCGGACGCGTCGGAACCGACGGCATCGATAGGTCCGGTGTCTGGGTCATCATGCACCGGAGCAAGCAGGTCGCTAGCACTGACTGCGGCCTTGGCGAAGGTCCGGAACGCGAAGCGCTCCGCCGGTTAGCCGACTACAAGGACAGCTTGGCGATCCAGGCCGTCGAGGCCGTCCCGATGACGAAGGGCCGGCCGGCGCACGAGGTGACGCTGGCGGAGGTCCTCAGCCGGTACCTCGACGCGAAGAAGGGCATCCCCGACCCGGTGACGGGCGAGCTCAAGGGCGGCGTCTCCCGCCATCACGAGCTCGCGCAGCGGATCTACGCCCTCCTGGAGTGGTGGGGCGAGAGCACGCTGGCTGACGTGGACACCGTCTCGTGCGCCGCCTACGTGGCCAGCCGCGTCGGGACGCCATGGAAGACCCACGCCCGCCTCGGGACCGGGAAGGACGGCAAGCCCGCCCGCACCGGCTACTCGAAGCCGACGAAGGCGCGCGTCGTCACCGCCGGCGGCGCCCGGCGCGAGCTTGAGGACCTGCGCGCGGCCGTGAACGTGAGCATCGCCGACAACCTGACGCGCGACGCCGTCCGGGTGACCCTGCCGCCCAAGGGCGAGGAGCGCGACCGGTGGCTGACCCGGAACGAGGCGGCACGGCTCCTCCTCCGGGCGTGGCGCAAGCGCGAGGTTCAGACGATCCGGTCCGGTCCCCGCAAGGGCGAGACCTACGTCATGCCCCGGCGCCCGGCCAGACACCTGGCAAGGTTCATCCTGGTGGCGCTCCGGACCGGCACCCGGTCGGGACCGGTTTGTGGCGCCTCGTTCGTCCGCGAGATCGGCAAGCCTTGGATGGAGCTAAAGACCGAGACGACGACCGAGGAGCGCACCGAGTCCGTGACCGTCGACGGCCAGGTCTACGAGCGGAAGGTGACGGTCGCGGTGATCAAGCGCGTCGCGGTGTTCCACCGGAAGGCTCTCGGGACGAAGGAGGCCGAGAACAAGAAGGCCCCGACGGTGCGGATGCCGGACAGCCTCGTCGCCCACCTCTGGCGCTGGCACCACGTCCTCGGGCACCGGTACGTCGTCGAGTTCGAGAAGCGCCCGGTCGGCTCCACCAAGAAGAGCTTCGCCAACCTGGTGCACGAGGAGGGCCTCGGGGACGACGTCGTCCGGCACAGCCTCAGGCACACGGCGGTCACCTGGGGCATGCAGGCCGGCGTCGATATCTGGGAGCTTGCGGGCTATTGCGGGATGACAGTCGAGATGATCGAGCGCCGGTACGGCCACCATTCGTCGAGCCACATGGAGGGCGCGCGGGCGGCGCTGGGCGGTCGCGGCGGTCGGAAGAAGGTGGCGTGAGGAGGTGTGTGCGAAAACCGCACACACCCGGGGCTTGTCCCCTGCAGGGCCGGGGCGCACATTGAGGGCATAGGGGACCGGCTCCGGCCGGTCAGCCTCACGCACCCCCAGCGGGTTCCTCCCATCGCACCGGCGCCAGGCGCCGGGCAAGGAACCACGCCATGCGCACCGTCGACGCCACCGCCATCGAGCCCTTCGTCCGCGAGGCCCTGCCTCGCGCCACCGACGCCGAGGTCACCGCCATCCTGGAGAGGCTCGACGGCCGCGTCGTCCGGCCCGAGGAGGCCGAGCGCGTCCGCCCCGGGCAGCTTCGCCTTCGGCCCGAGGAGAAGGTGGATCGGCTGCGGGGCTTCATCACGCACGCCATGACGGGCCAGCCCGGACAAGGCTATTGGCCGTCGATCATCGCCCCGAACACCCGCCGTCTCGTCGACGTTCCGGCCGCCCGCGAGGCATAGGCCGGGGCGCGCGAACGCGACCATTGTTTGGTCGAATGTTTGGTCGGGGAAAACCTCTGCGCCCCGGGAAGGCATCCTGCAGAGGGGAAACTTGGTCGGAGTGGCAGGATTTGAACCTGCGACCCCCACGTCCCGAACGTGGTGCGCTACCAGACTGCGCTACACTCCGACAACGCCGGCTTGGTGGGCCGGCGAGCGGACGTATAGCGAGCCCTCCTCCGGGCCGCAAGCGCTTCCTTGCGGGAAATTGTCGGACGAGGCCGTTCTCAAGCCCGCGCGGCCCAGTCCTTCGGGAGGTGGTATCGGTGGCAGGACTGGCCGGGCAGCGGGATAGCGACGGCACCGGCCGCCTCCGGTCCAAGGTCGAGGTCGGAGAGCGACCATCCGGAGGCCACGGGGTCCATATCCTCCCAGGCGATGGCAGGGCCGGAAGGATCACCGGCGCTGACGTCAAAGCCGTCGAGCGCGCCCATCAGGCCGGTGCCCAGTGCCTTCACCACGGCCTCCTTCCGCGTCCAGAGCCGAAAGAACGTCGGCCCCTGGCGGGACTGCGGCACCTGTGTCAGGGCCGCGATCTCGTTCCGATGGAAATGAGCGCGCGCGATCGTGAGCGGGTCGCCAACCGGCCTGATCGCCTCCACGTCGACACCGATCGGGGTGGCCGTGGAGATGCCCACCAGTGCAAGAGATCCCGAATGCGACAGGTTGAAGTGGAGGCCTGCCCGAGGATGTGACGCCAGGACCGGCCGTCCGCCGGGTTCCTGCGCGAAGATCAGGTCCTGAGGCCGCCGATCCCCATATCCCGCGAGGATCAAGCGAAGCGCCGCGTGGCTTTCGACGAAGCGCGCACGATCCTCGGCCCGCAGGAAACGGTCGGCGCGGTCCTGCTCCTCCTGCGAGAGCCAAGCGGATTGTTCGGGAGGAAGGGACATGCGAAGTGCGAGGTCGATCCGCCAGACTGCCGTACCGGCACCGGGGCAAGGCACGGCATTATTCCAATCCCGGGCGGCGGGCGTCGCCGCCTCCGCGACACCGTGCGCCACATCATTCACGATGAGTCGATCCGTCCAACTGCGGTCATTGCCCCAGTCAGGCCCGCATGGTGAGCGTGGACAGTGCTTTAAGCTGGTCCGCGCATCCCGCGAAAGCCCACGTTTCGCGGGGCTTCGCGAAGCGCCGACAACGTCTCAAGCGTAGACGTTGCCACCAGTCTGGGGAAAGCGCTCGGCCAGGGCGCGTCGCAACTTCTCAAGAGCGCGATTCTCGATCTGACGGACCCGCTCCTTCGAGATGCCGAGCCGATGACCAAGGGCCTCGAGGGTCGCTTGGTCCTCGGCGAGACGGCGCTCCTTGAGGATGCGCAGCTCGCGTTCGGACAGAACAGTCAGGGCCTCGTTCAGCCAGATCAGACGGCGCTCGCCGTCCACCGTCGCGGAGACCGTCTCATCCGGAAGCGCGGCTCCGTCGACGAGGAAGTCCATGCGCTCGGAGGAGGCTTCGCTCTCCTCGCCAACCGGCGCGTTCAGGGACATGTCGGGGCCCGAGAGCCGGGCGTCCATCAGGGCCACGTCCTCCCGGGACACGCCGATGGCCGTCGCGATGCGGCGGTGGATCTCGTCGCCGACATGCTCTTCGGTCGACTGCATCAGGCGAGCGCGCAGGCGACGCAGGTTGAAGAACAACGCCTTCTGGGCGGAACTCGTGCCACCGCGAACGATGGACCAGTTGCGGAGGATGTAGTCCTGGATCGAGGCCCGGATCCACCACGTGGCGTAGGTGGAGAAGCGAACTTCGCGCTCGGGCTCGAAGCGGGCCGCCGCCTCCATCAGGCCCACATGGCCCTCTTGGACAAGGTCGGCCATAGGAAGGCCGTAGTGCCGGAAGCGCCCGGCGATCGCGATGACGAGACGCATATGCGCCGAGATCAGCCCATGCAGGGCTCGCTCGTCGCGCTCGTCCTTCCACCGGACGGCGAGACCCCGTTCCTCATCCCGCGCAAGGAAGGGCGCCTCCATCGCCGTGCGTATGAACTGCCGCCGTATCCCTGCGATGTCCGCCATTCCCGCCTCCGCCTCGATGAAACGTGTGCTTCTGACCACAAGTCGACGTCGCCGATGGTAATCGGGCAGAGGACCTGTGCCTGGCAACGCGACAACCCGAGGTCGCCGGGATGGTTCCGCAGGCGGCTTGCTTCACACGGTCTCGTGAGCGTGCGATGCGTCGCCGTCTCGACCATGAAAAAAGCCCGGCGCGTGCGCGCCGGGCTTCGGGAAACGAGGTGTCCCGGACCGCGTCCGGGATGATGGGGCTGGTGGTCAGGCCGCCTCTTCCTGCAGGTCGTCGCCCTCGGCTTCGCCTTCCGCCTCGGCCTCGCCCTTGGCGCGGCGCGGGGACTTGGCAAGGCTCTGCTCGATGAGCTTCAGGGCCTCGGTCTCGGTGATGCGGTTCACCGACGAGATCTCGCGCACGACCCGGTCGAGGGCCGACTCATAGAGCTGACGCTCGCTGTAGGACTGCTCGGGCTGAGCCTCGGAGCGATAGAGGTCGCGCACCACTTCGGTGACCGAGAGGAGGTCGCCAGAGTTGATCTTGGCCTCGTATTCCTGGGCGCGACGCGACCACATGGTCCGCTTGACCCGGGCGCGGCCGGTGAGGAGATCCAGGGCCTTCTTCACAAGATCCGGCTCGGCGAGCTTGCGCATGCCGACGCTGTTAGCCTTGGCGGTGGGGACGCGCAGGACCATCTTGTCCTTCTCGAAGGACACAACGAACAGCTCAAGTTTATAGCCGGCGATCTCTTGCTCCTCGATGGCGGTGATGCGACCGACACCGTGGGCTGGGTACACGACCGCTTCGCCGGTCTTGAAGCCTTGGCGGCCTGCCGTCGTCTTCTTGGCTGTGGTCATGCGAGAAGCGCCTCCAGAACATTGCGCGGCCTTGAACGCCGCGCCGAACCCTGTAATCCGGGGTGGGTCACCCGGCTTCAGCCCCTTGTCCGAAGGATCTGCATCAGTGACGCACAGCCGCCGGTTCCCGGGCACGCCGATGATCGCGCAACGAGAGAGCGTTCGCCGAAAGCCCCTGAGCCTTCAGCGATCGATCGCATGCGACCCCAGTCCACAGCTGAGTGTGAGACCCATCAAGTGATGGCTGGAGGCAGCACGTCGGGCACGAACGACGGCAGGTATCTGTCATAACACAAACCAGCCGACGAATCAAAGGATTGCCGGCGCCAGGCCATGGGATGGGCGACCGCGGGCCAGCCCTCCACAGCCTCTTCGTGAACGCTCCGTAAGGTGCGCGTCGTCCATGACGAACCGCACCGAACCCCCGCGCGGCGATCAGTCGCCGGTGCCGGGATTGGCCGAGAAATGCGCCTCGAACTTGCCGGCAACGCCGTCCCAGGTCTTGGCGTCCGCCGGAGCGTCCTTCTTCTGTGTGATGTTCGGCCAGGTCCGCGCGTAGTCCGCGTTCACCTTCAGCCAGGTCTCGAGCTTCGGCTCGGTGTCGGGCTTGATCGCCTCAGCGGGGCATTCCGGTTCGCAGACGCCGCAATCGATGCACTCGTCGGGGTGGATGACGAGCATGTTCTCGCCTTCGTAGAAGCAGTCCACCGGACAGACCTCGACGCAGTCCATGTACTTGCACTTGATGCAGTTGTCGGTGACGACGTAGGTCATGGGGCCTTCAGTCCTTGATCCGGGCATCGCCGGGAGCGTCCCGATGCCGATGCATGGTCGCTCGCGCAGATCGTTGCACGGATGCCTTAATGCGGGGTGGCGGTGATGCGGGGTCGCATGGGCAAGATGGAGTCGCGCTGGCTCTAGACCCTGTCCGAGGGGCTGACAAGCGCGTCGGCGGGCCTGCTGCACCACCGTGTCTCCGGTGTCGCGCGGGCGACACGGGCGGGCGGCCTATTCGAGGTCGCTCCCCACGATCCTATAGAGTTGCTGGGCCTCCGGCGCCGGGCCGCGCCGCTCGCCGAGATCCAGGATCCGGGCGATCACCGTGGCGTGCGCCGCGGCGACCGTCACCACATCGCCGAGGGCGACGGCGCTGGCGGACGCATCGACCCGCTTTCCATTCACCCGGACATAGCCATCGGTGACGAGGCGTGCCGCGAGCGATCGGGTTCGCGCGAAGCGCGCGAACCACAGCCATTTGTCGAGCCGCTGACGTCCCGGCTTCATTCCACCTCAACGCTTGCGGTCGGTCCCAGCCTCAAGCTGCGCCTTCAGGGCGGCGAGCTTGGCGAACGGCGAATCCGGATCCGGAGCCCGCTCGCGCCGCTGCGGACGCGGCTCGTCGCGGGGCGCCGCCCGTGGTTCGTCACGACGCTCGGGTCGCGTGCGGCCCGGCTCGAAGCGCTCGCGGCGCTGCGGCCGCCCCCCATCCGGACGCCCCTCGCCGGGGCCGCCGCGGCGTCCCCCCTCAGGCCGATCCCCAGGCGCGCCACTGCGCGGACGGTCGCGGCCCTCGCCACTTCCACCGCCCGGACGGCGATGGTCGGGGCGCGCTTCGCCCGCGGCGCGGTTCGGGGCGCCGCCGTCGCGGCTCTGGCCACGCGGACGATTCTGACGCGGGTTGGCATGGCGCTGGTGACGCTGAAGCCGCCAGACTTCGACGGTCGCGATCTCGGCCGCGGAAACGTCGGACGGCGTCTCGCCGTCAGCCGTCTCGGCCCGAGCCTCCGCGGAGGCGTCCTCAAGCTGGGCGAAGTCGGCGTTCTCCAGCGGATGTTCCGTCGCCTCGGCGACAGCCGCGGCGTCGGCGACGGGTTGTGGCGCAGCCTCTTCGGCAGATTCGGCAGATTCGGCGGACGCGTCGGCCGCATCGTCCCGCGGCGGGCTGTCCTGAGACGAGGTCTCCTGGGCCGGGCTGGCCACGGCGGCCTCTTCGGGAGCGTCGGCGACAACGGAATCCTCGGTCGAGCCGGGGGCGATCTCGGGCTCGGCAATCTCGGCCGATGCCGCGCTCTCGCCGGCCGGAGTCGTGTCGGTCCCACTCTCGGGCGCCATCTCGCCCGCGGCCTCGGCCGGAGCATTCTCGTCGGCTGCCGTCTCGGGGCCGATAGGGTCGGTGCTGGCGGTCGCGGCGGAAGGAACGATGGGCTGGGTCGCCGCCGCCGGGAGCAGCGGCACGGTGATCGCCGGGCCTGGACGGGTCTCGGGTGCGTAGCCGAGGGATTTGAGGATCGAGGCGAAATCCTCGCCGGAGCAGCCGACCAGGGAGGTCATGCCCACCGTCGCCACGAAGGCGTCGCCGTCGGCTGCGCCCATCGGGGCGTCGCCCGGCGTTGTGCCGGGGCGGTAGGCGATGGCCGGCCGGATCAGGTCGGCGAGGCGCTCGAGGATGTCCACGCGCACGGCGCGCTCGCCGCAGACCCGGAAGCCGGCTGCGCGGTACAGGCCCTTGGCGATCTCGGGATCGACCTTGATCGAAGTCCGGCCGGAGCTTGCCAGATGGGCGATCTCGTCGAGGCCGCGCTGGTCGAGGCCGCCGTTCTTCAGGGCCCAGAGCTGGGCCGCCAGGGTCCGGGGCGCCGGCTTCAGCAGGGCCGGCAGGAAGATGTGGTAGGCGCCGAAGCGGACGCCGTGGCGGCGCAGGGCTCCGCGTCCGTCCTGGTCGAGGGTGCGCATTTCCTGCATCACCTTGGCACGCTCCAGCACGCCCAGGGACTCCACCACCTGGAAGCCGATGCCCTTGGCGAGACCGGTGAGGTCCGCTGCGGTCTCGATCTCCATCAGCGGGCCGAGGAGGCGCACCACGGTGGCCTTGAGCCAGGCGACGAGCCGGGCCTCGACTTTGTCGCGGGCCGGGCCGGTCAGCTGCTCGTCGGCGAGCAGGCGGACATGCGGCTCGAACAGCTTGTCGCCCGGCGTCAGCTTGGCCACCGGATCGCCGGTCCAGCGAATGACGCCGTCGTGGCTCAGCACGAGGGAGGCGTCCGCGGCCGACGAGAACCGCTCGGCGCGGGCCTCGATCTCGCCGCCGAGCGCCTTCTCGGCCGCGCTGCGCAGAGTCTTGGCCTCATGTCCTTCCGCACCGGGATCCGGAACGAACTGGAAGCCATGCAGATGGCCGACATGCTGGCCCTCGACGGTGACGTCCCCGCCGGCGGTGATCTCAGCTTCCAACATCGTATTCTCTCTCAGGCGCCGCATCAGGACGCTGGTGCGCCGATCGACGAAACGGCTCGCAAGGCGCTCGTGCAGGGCGTCAGACAGCCTGTCCTCTACCCGACGCGTCTCGCCCTGCCAATGCACTGGATCAACGAGCCAATCCGGACGGTTCGCCACGAAGGTCCATGTCCGCCCCTGCGCGATGCGCTGGGACAGCGCGTCGATGTCGCCGTCGGTGCGGTCGATCATGGCGACGTGCTTGGCGAACCAGTCGTCGGGGATTCGCCCCGCCATGCCGCGCATGAGGAAGCGGAACAGTTGGGCGACGAGGTCGGCATGGGTCTGCGGATGCACCTTCCGGTAGTCTGGGACGCCGCAGACGTCCCAGAGCCGGCGCACGTTGGCGGGGCTGTTGGCGAGGTCGCGGATGTCGTCCTCGCGCATCAGGATCTCGAGGGCCGACTGGTCCTCGCCCATGGGCGCGCGGGTGAGACCTTTCTCGCGCGGGTGCTCGTCCAGGCTTTCCTGCAGCGCCTTCAGGGAGGAGAAGTCGAGGTCGGGATTGCGCCATTGCAGGACGCGCAGGGGCTCGAAGTCGTGAGTCTCCAGCGCCTCGATCATCTCAGGCTCGAAGGGCGCACACCGTCCGGTCGAGCCGAAGGTGCCGTCCGAGAGGTGGCGCCCGGCGCGGCCGGCGATCTGTCCCATCTCGGGCGGGGTCAGCTTGCGGAAGCGGGTGCCATCGTATTTCCAGTTCGCCGCGAACGCGACGTGGTCCACGTCGAGGTTGAGGCCCATGCCGACCGCGTCGGTGGCGATGAGGTAGTCGACGTCGCCGGACTGATAGAGCTCCACCTGCGCGTTGCGGGTCCGCGGCGAGAGCGCGCCGAGCACCACCGCCGCGCCGCCGCGCTGGCGCCGGATCAGCTCCGCGATGGCGTAGACCTCCTCGGCCGAGAAGGCGACGATGGCCGAGCGGCGGGGCAGTCGGCCGAGCTTCTTCTCGCCCGCGAAGGTGAGCTGCGACAGGCGCGGTCGCGTCGTCGTGTGGACGCCGGGGATCAACGACTGCACCAGCGGCAGCATCGTCGACGATCCGATGAGCAGGGTCTCCTCCCGCCCGCGCTGGTGCAGCAGGCGGTCGGTGAAGACATGGCCCCGGTCCATGTCGGCGGCAAGTTGGATCTCGTCGATCGCCACGAAGGCGACGTCGAGGTCGCGCGGCATCGCCTCGATGGTGGAGATCCAGTAGCGCGGTCGGTCCGGCTTGATCTTCTCCTCGCCGGTGACGAGGGCGACCTTGTCGACCCCCACCTTGGCGACGACCCGCAGGTAGACCTCCCGCGCGAGCAGCCGGAGGGGCAGGCCGATCATGCCGGTCGGATGGGCGAGCATGCGCTCGATGGCCAGATGGGTCTTGCCGGTATTGGTCGGCCCGAGCACCGCCGTGACGCCGCGTGCGCGGGCCTGCGGGGAGAGGGAGGGGCGGATCATGAGGTGGGGGCGGTCCCTTCGGCGAGGCCGGCAGGCTCAGGAACGGGGGAGACCGCCGCGGCGCCGTCAGGGTCGGCGCTGCCGTGGCGGCTGCGCCTCATATGGGTCGCCATCGCCCCGCCTGCCATCCCGTGGCGGCATGCCGGGTGTGCCGAGACTCGGGTAGATTCCGATCTCGACGGGGGGCTGGCCCCCCTGCGGTGCGACATCGGGGCAGAGGGTGTCGGGCACCGCCGTGAGGGGGCCGCGCCGGGGCGGGCGGTTCTCGATCACCTGGGCCGACGAATAGGCATCGCCGCCGCAATCCGGGCCCGTGGACAGGCTCGCCTGCGCCAAGGCCCCGCCGCCCGTCAGGACAAGCAGCGCGACCAGCGCGCAGGGCCGGGCGATTCGCGATTCGGCGCACCGTCTCACTGGGCCAGGCTGGCCTGCGTGACGGGAGTGCCCGGCGCCGACGCCGTGGTGCTGCCCTGCTGTCCGCCGGTCCGCGTCCAGCGCGTCGCCTCGATGATGTTGGTGCCGACGGTGGTTCGGACCGCGATGCGCACGGGCAGGAGCACGCGGGTGCCCTCGACCGGCGCGAGCCAGACCGACATCTCGCGGTTGTCCTCCATGAATTTCACGCCCGGCCGATCCGGACGGTGGCCGGCGATGGGCGTGTAGCGCGCGTTGCAGACCAGGACGGGACCGCTGTAGCCGGGCTTGGCCACGCTGCGGGTCTCGCCGTAGCTCAGCACGACGTCGAACCGGGTCGCACCGTCGAAGATCGGCAGGGTCCGGTTGCAGTTAGCCGGGTCCATCGGGTCGGCGCGCCCCTGCACGGGCATCATCAGGGCGCTCGCCGGATCGATGACGCCGCGCTTGTTGGCGGGGGTGATCGGAACCCGGTCGCCCATGTCGATGAGGGGCGGGGTGATCTCCGCCTGGGTGACGGTGCCACGGGCGAGCGCCATGCGCACGGCGATTCCGGAATTCGTGGTCTTGGTGGCGATCGCGAAGGTATTGGGCTGCGGCGCCGCCGCGATGGCGCCGCTGGCGCGGGCCGAGCCCATGCCGCCCGTAACCACGCCGGCGAGGCCCGTGAGGCGCGCCGAGACGTCCATCCGGTAGCCGGACCCCTCGAAGGCGCCGGCCACCTGGGCGTTCCCGATGGTGAGGCCGGCCAGAGCGATGTCGTACTCCACGGTGACGGCGGCGGCCGTCCTGGAGGCCGCCCGGCCGGCCTTGGCGCGGGCTTCCGCCGCCGGGGCGGCGAGCAGGGCCGCGAGCGTCAGCAGGCTGGCGCCGAGGAGGGAGAGCGGGGCGGGGCGCTTGCGGGTGCCGCACATGGCTGGGGACTCGGGGTTGGCTGTCGGTCTCCGGTCGAACGGACCGGAGACATCTCGCCGGCATCGTCCGTCTTCATGGTTAACACATCGTTGGGCACGGAAAAGCCAGGCTTGCACGCCGCGGGCCGCCGGTCCGCGGAACGGCGCGAAAGATCGCCTCGGACCTTGACGCCAAGGGGCACAGTCCCCTATAGGCTCGCGCCTTCAACGAGAACGCCGCTCCACCGGGCTTGGCGTGCGAGAAGCCGTTTGCCGCGACGCGGTTCTGGTTTCCCGCCAGCCTGTCGGACATGCGGAACGAGACGGGAAATAGAACAATGTCGCGCCGTTGCGAACTCACGGGCAAAGCCGTGCAGACCGGCCACCTCGTGAGCCACTCGAACCGCAAGACCAAGTGCCGGTTCCTGCCGAACCTGTGCCAGGTCACGCTGCAGTCGGACGCGCTCAAGCGCCGGGTGCGCCTGCGCGTCACCGCTCACGCCCTGCGCTCGGTCGAGCACCGTGGCGGTCTCGACGCCTTCCTGATCAAGGCCCGCGAGATCGAGCTGTCGCAGACGGCCCGCCTCCTCAAGCGCGAGCTGCACAAGAAGCTCGCCGAAGTCGAGGCCCCCGCCGCCGCCTGAGGCTTCGGCGGGATCGAATCACTCCGGCTCGCACCGCCGGCGGTCCCCCACAACGCCTCCGTCCAGGTTCCCGAACGGTCGCCGCACGCTCAGCGCGTACGGCGACCGTTCGCGTTGGAGCACCGGCTCGCCTTCGATGACCATCCTGTCGCTCGTCGCCCCGATCTTCGGGCTGATCCTGATCGGCTGGATCGCGGCCCTGGCCGGCTTCCTGTCCGACAAGGTCAGCGACGGCCTGTCGGAATACGTCTTTTCGATCGCTGTTCCGGCCCTCATCCTCTCCACGCTGACGCGCCCGGGCCTGACCGGCGAGATCACGCCGTCCTACTGGGTCAGCTACTTCGGCGGCGCCGGGCTGTCCTGGCTGGTCGGCTCCCTCCTCAGCCTGCGCCGCAAGGGCGTGGAGCGGCGCGGCGCGATCCTGCACGGCTTCGCCTCCAGCCAGTCGAACACCGTCTTCATCGGCGTGCCCATGATCCTCCAGGCCTATGGCGAGGAGGGGGCTTTCCCACTCTTCATGCTGCTGGCAGTGCACCTGCCCCTCATGATGGGCTGCGCGACCTTCCTGATCGAGGCGGACGGGCAGGCCTCGATCCTGAGGCGCCTGCGCGGTCTCGCCCTGGTTCTCCTGCGCAATCCGATCTTCCTGGCGCTCATCGCCGGACTCGCCCTCAAGGGGCTCGGGCTCGCCCCCACCGGCATGGTCAAGTCCCTGGTCGACGCCCTGGCGCGGACAGCCTCGACCTGCGCGCTCATCGCCCTCGGAGCCGGGCTCGTGCGCTACCGGGTCCTGCACGACCTGCCCAGCGCCATGGTCATCACCGGGCTGAAGCTCGTAATTCATCCCCTCGCGGTCTGGGTGCTGGCCTTCCATGTCTTCACCATGCCGCCGGCCTATGCCGGCGTGGCGACCCTGTTCGCGGCCATGCCCGTGGGGATCAACGCCTATCTGCTGGCCTCGCGCTATAAGACCGAGACCGGCGTGGTCGCCGCCGCCGTGATGCTCTCGACCCTGCTGGCGATCGTCACGACTATCGTCTGGCTCACGATCCTCGGACACGCTTGACGATTCGTGCAGGCGTTTGTACCGATCGGTACAGATGCCGAGGCGTCGATCATGGACGAGGGAGATGCCGTCATGTCCGAAGCGCGTCCGCCGCTGCCGCCCTTCACCCGGGAAACCGCAATCCAGAAGGTGCGTGCCGCCGAGAACGGCTGGAACGGCTGCGACCCCGAGAGGGTCGCGCTCGCCTACACGCCGGACAGCCGCTGGCGGAACCGGGCGGAGTTCTTTTCCGGTCGCCCCGCCATCGTCGCCTTTCTCCAGCGCAAGTGGGCACGCGAACTGGATTATCGCCTGATTAAGGAAATCTGGGCTCACGGCGGCGATCGGATCGCGGTGCGGTTCGCTTACGAATTCCGCGATGCGTCCGGGCAATGGTTCCGCGCCTACGGCAACGAGAACTGGGCCTTCGACGCGAACGGCCTGATGCGCGACCGTCATGCCAGCATCAACGATCTCGCCATCCCCGAATCCGAGCGCAAGTTCCGGTGGGACCGCTCCGCGCCGCGTCCGGAGGATCACCCGGGCCTGACAGAGCTTGGTCTCTAGGGATCTCGGCATGGGACAGGGGGAGGGTGCCCGGGCGGCCGCGATCCCGGTCCTCGCCGAGGTGTTCCGGGAGCGCGGCTACGACGGCGCCAGCCTTGCGCTTCTCGGGGCACGCACCGGTCTCGGTAAGGGGAGCCTCTATCACGCCTTCCCGGGGGGGAAGGCGGAGATGGCGGAGGCCGTGCTCGCGGCGATCGAGGCATGGTTCGAGACCCGGATCTACGCGCCGCTGCGCGAAGAGGCCGATCCGCGTGCGGCGATCACCCGGATGCTGTCGGAAACCGACACCTATTTTCGCTCCGGCGGCCGGGCCTGCCTCGTCGGGGCCTTCGCCCTGACGGGGGGACGTGATCGGTTCGCCGCGCGCATCGCCGGATACTTCGCGGCCTGGCGCGATGCCCTGGCCGCTGCGTTGCGGCGGAGCGGACGCGGCCCGGAGGCGGCGGCCGACCTCGCCGAGGAGGCCATCGCGGCGATCCAAGGAGGGCTTGTCCTGGCGCGCGCCCTGGACGAGTCCGCTGCTTTCGGGCGGACCCTGGAGCGGGTGCGGTTCCGCCTGATCCCGTCACCTTGAGGCCGGCGGCCATGCCGCCGGGCTGAGATGGGGGCTCAGCTGCCGGGAGTCAGCTTCAGGATCTTGCCGTCCGCTCCCTCGGTGACGGCGTAGACCGCACCCTCGCTGCCGACCCGGACATCCCGAATGCGGGCCTGCAGGGGAATACGCTCTTCGGTCACGACCTTGTCGCCGTCGAGCTTCACCACGACGAGGCCCTCGCTGACGAGGCCACCGATGAGGAAGGCATCCTTCCAGTCCGGGAAGGCGTCACCGGTATAGAGGGCCATCCCCGAGGGCCCGATCACCGGATCCCAGTAATAGACCGGTTGCGCGGTCCCGCCTGCCTGGGTTCTGCCCTCGCCGATCTTCTCGCCGCTGTATTCCAGGCCGTAGGTGACCTCGGGCCAGCCGTAATTCACGCCCGGGCGAGGCCGGTTGAGCTCGTCGCCGCCCTTCGGGCCATGCTCGGCGGTCCAGAGCCGGCCCTGCGGGTCGAGGGCGGCCGCCTGGACGTTCCGGTGTCCATAGGACCAGATCTCGGGCTTGGCCTTCTCGCCGCCCGAGAACGGGTTGTCCTTGGGCGCATTCCCGTCGGTGTCGATGCGGAACACCTTGCCGAGCCCGCTGGTGAGATCCTGCGCCTGGACACGGGTGGCCTTGTCGGAGCGCTCGCCCACCGTGACGAACAGCTTGCCGTCGGGCGCGAACACGAGGCGCGAGCCGAAATGCTTGTCGCCGTCATAGGTCGGCATCTGCCGGAAGATCACCTTGACCTCGTCGAGACGGGCGACGCCGTTCTCCTCGATCAGCTTGGCGCGGAGCACGCTGGTGCCGTTGCCCTTCTCGCGCGGCTCCGAATAGCTGAGATAGATCCGCCGGTCGGCCGGGAAGCTCGGGCTGAGGGCGACGTCCAGCAGACCGCCCTGACCCCGCGCGTCGACCTTCGGCACCCCCGGAATCGCCGGACCGGGCGTGCCGTCCTTGGCGACGATCCGCAGCTTGCCAGCCTTCTCGGTCACGAGCATCCGGCCGTCCGGCAGGAACTCCATCGCCCAGGGGCTGTCGAGGCCCTTGGCCACCACCTCGGTCTTCACCTTGGTGGCGACCTCGGGCTTCGGGGCCCGGGTCTGGTTCGGCAGGAGGGGTTTGTAAGGCGCGTTCGGTGCTTCCGTCTCCGCCGGGCTGTTGCCGGTCGCCGGGCTGGTGGGTGCCGCAAAGGCATCGCCGCCCACCCGGGGCTGCCTGGGTTCGGTCCCTGCCGGCTCCTGCCCATGGACGGCTGTGCCGAGGCTGAGGAGGGCTGCGGTGGCGAGCAGGCGATACGGGGTGCGCTTCACGTCGGATGTTCCTCCATGCCGGTCCCGGGACCGGCTTCGGATCGAGCCCCGTCGGCGGGCCGATCGGCCCGCCGGGGCAGGGACGAGAGGGACATGGGGCGACGGACACGCTTTGACGAGGGTTGGGACGGTGCGGATCGCTTGGGCGTGGGCTGGCGTGGGGGCCGTGGACAATCCCCGTTCCGGATGGAGGTCAGCCCTGCTTACGGTGCGGGATGCCTTGACCGTTCCCCGCGCGATCGCCAAGTCTGGTCGACAGCGCACAGTCTCGCGGCGCGATGACGGCGAAGAGGTGGGTCCGCAGGCGCGGAACCGGAAAGGAAGTTTCCCCATGGCGACGGTGAAAGTGACCGACGCGAGCTTCGAGCAGGACGTTCTCCAGTCCGCGGAGCCGGTCGTAGTGGATTTCTGGGCCGAGTGGTGCGGCCCCTGCCGCCAGATCGGCCCGGCCCTTGAGGAGATCTCGGCGGATCTCCAGGGCAAAGTGAAGATCGCGAAGGTCAACGTCGACGAGAACCCGGGAATCGCCGCCCAGTACGGCATCCGCTCGATCCCGACACTGCTGATCTTCAAGGGCGGCCAGCTCGCGAGCCAGAAGGTCGGCGCAGCACCGAAGGGCGATCTGTCCCGCTGGATCCAGGCCAGCGCCTGAGCCCTTGGCTCGCCTGGTCGCCGACTCGGCGGCTGCGGCGTGGTCCTGAAATGCAAAGGGCCCGGCGCGAAGCCGGGCTTTTTCGTTTCGCGGGCGGGAGTCCCGCATCCGCGCGAGCGCCTCACAGGGTGAAGCCCCAAACGAAAGAAGCCCGGCCTTGCGGCCGGGCTTCTCCGTCTCGAGACCCGAAGTGTCGGCTTAGTACGAGCCGAACTTGTAGTTCAGGCCGGCGCGGACGACGGCGAACTCGGTGTCGCGCACCTGGCGG
>NZ_LMMK01000055.1:268089-268319 GCF_001422795.1 Methylobacterium sp. Leaf88
TGCTGACGAGCACGACGCCCGGGCTGGTGACGCTGACTTCCTGGCCGGCGTTGTTGACGGCGAAGACACCGTTGTTGCGGTTGCCCTGGTCGAGGTTCACGTACAGACCTTCGATCTTCAGCGTCACGGCCGAAGAGCGGAAGAAGTTCAGGAACGAGTCGGTGGGCAGCGCGTACTCGATACCGCCGCCGGCAGCCCAGCCGGTCTGGAAGTCGTCACGGCTGCGGTTG
>NZ_LMMK01000055.1:268388-268722 GCF_001422795.1 Methylobacterium sp. Leaf88
GAACAGAACGCGGTCGAAGGCGTAGCCGAGGCGACCGCGGACGGTGCCGAAGTAGTCGAGGCCCGAGATGCCGGCCGGGTTGAAGACCTGCTGGGCGGCCAGCGGGCCGGTGGCCGTGAAGCGGTTCCGCTCACGACCGAAGTCGACGTACTGGGCGTCGGCCTCGACACCGATCACGACACCGGAGCCCGGGGTGAACTGGTAGTTGTAGCCGATCTGACCGCCGCCGACGAAGCCGTCGTTGCTCTGGCCGTTCTGGAAGGCGACGACAGCGGTGGTGCCCGGCAGGACCAGGGTGCTGGCGCCGTTCACGCCGATGACGGTCGGCTGGTTG
>NZ_LMMK01000055.1:268773-278183 GCF_001422795.1 Methylobacterium sp. Leaf88
GGCGTCGAAGCCGTAACCAGCGTTGAAACCGGCGTAGAAGCCGGTCCAGGTGAACACCGGCACCGGCACGAACACCGGGGGCGCCGCGCGACGCGGAAGGTCAGCGGCCGAAGCGGCCGCGGTGAGGGCCGTGAAGGCCGCGAAAGACGTAAGAAGCTTTTTCATTATTTGATCCCCAGCGATATGCCCGATCGAGGGAGAACCTACTGCAGTTTCCACAGCCAAGATGTAGCGCCAGGGTCACACAGCAGAGCTGACGTGGTCGTGAGCGAACCCCGGGAAAAGTTAAGGAAAATCAGGTGGGAGGCGTGCCGTTCGCGGTCAGCACAGCGCCCACCAAGTAGAGCGAACCGCAGATCAGGATGCGTGGCGGCTGCTCGAACGCGATATCGGCCAGGCTCTCCAGGGCGGCCTCGACACTCGGCGCGGACTGCGCGTTCAGGCCGACCTCCGCCGCGATGCTCGCCACCTCGTCGGCGGGTCTGGCCGCCATCTGGCCGGCGATCGGAACCGCCACGAGCACCCGCGCCAAACCGATGAAATTGCGCAGGAACCCCTCCGCGTCCTTGGTGCCCAGCAACCCGACGATGAGAACCAGCGGCACGTCGGAGCGCTCGCCGAGATCCGCCATGGCGGCGGCGAGGATGCGCCCCCCGTCGATGTTGTGGCCGCCGTCGAGCCAGAGCTCGGCGCCCGGCGGCACGAGCTCGGACAGGCGTCCCCGGTTCAGCCGCTGCAGGCGTCCGGGCCATTCGACGGAGTTCAGGCCGGCCTCGATGGCGGCGGTGCCGATATCGCCGAAGCCGGCCGCGCGTAGGGCGGCGATCGCCGTGCCCGCATTGGTGAACTGGTGCCGGCCGTTCAGGCGCGGCTTCGGCAGGTCGAACAGGTCGAGATCGTCCTGGTAGACGAGTCGCCCACGCTCGGCATGGACCGAGAAATCCTGGTTGCCGACCCGGATCGGCGTGGCCCCGGCGGCCTCGGCGAGGCGGCAGAGCACGGAATCGGCCTCGGCGTAGTCCTGCGCGGCGATGATCGCCGGGCAGCCCTTCTTGAAGATTCCGGCCTTCTCCGTGGCCACGGCCTCGACGGTGTCGCCGAGGTACTCCGCATGGTCGCGCCCGATCGGCGTGACCACCGCGGCCGCGGGACTGTCGATCACGTTCGTCGCGTCCACCCGGCCGCCGAGGCCGACCTCCAGGAGGAGCACGTCCGCGGGCTGCTCGGAGAACAGCAGCAGGGCGGCCGCCGTGGTGATCTCGAACACCGTGATCGGCTCGCCCTCGTTGGCGGCCTCGCAGCGCGCGAAGGCATCGGCGAGCTGGTCCTCGGGCACGAAGTGGCCGCCGCCGATCGCGCCGATGCGGATGCGCTCGTGAAAGCGCACGAGGTGGGGCGAGGTGTAGACGTGGGCCGCCAGCCCCGCCGCCTCGAGAATCGCCCGCATGAAGGCGATGGTCGAGCCCTTCCCGTTGGTGCCGGCGACGTGAATCACCGGCGGAAGCTTGCGCTCGGGATGTCCAAGCCGGGCAAGCAGGCGCTCGATCCGCCCGAGCGACAGGTCGATCGTGCGCGGGTGGAGGGCGAGGAAGCGCGCCATCAGCGCGTCGGAGGAATCCATGATCGAACGTCGTGTCGCGAAGGGAAGGGAGCGGGGTGTGGCGCCTCAGACGGGCTCAGGGACCGGCGTGGCCGTCCGGGCCGGCTGCGCTCCGGGCTCCTGGTTCATGAGGAGACCGCACAGGTTGGCGATCGTGTCCTTCAGGGCGTGCCGGTGCACGACCTGATCGACCATGCCGTGGTCGCGCAGGTATTCCGCGCGCTGGAACCCATCGGGCAGCTTCTCGCGGATCGTCTGCTCGATGACGCGGGGGCCGGCAAAGCAGATCAGCGCACCGGGCTCCGCCAGATGGACGTCGCCCAGCATCGCGTAGGACGCGGTGACGCCGCCGGTGGTCGGATTGGTGAGCACCACGATGTAGGGCAGCTTGGCGGCATTGAGCCGGCGCACCGCCACGGTGGTGCGGGGCATCTGCATCAGCGACAGGATGCCCTCCTGCATGCGCGCGCCGCCCGAGGCGGAGAACAGGACGTAGGGGGTACGCTTGTCGAGGGCAGTCTCGGCGCCGCGCACGAAGGCCTCGCCCGCCGCCATGCCGAGCGACCCGGCCATGAAGGCGAAGTCCTGCACCGCCAGCGTCATCGGCAGGCCGGAGACCCGGCCGAAGCCGACCTTGAAGGCATCGGTCATCCCGGTCTTGGCCCGAGCGTCCTTCAGGCGGTCGACGTAGCGCTTCTCGTCGCGGAACTTGAGCGGGTCCGCGGCGACCTCCGGCAGGGGCACGTCGATCCAGGTTCCCTCGTCGAACATCATCTTGAGGCGCGCCTGGGCGCTCATCTTGAGGTGGTGCTCGGAGCCCGGGATGACCCAATGGTTGCTCTCCACCTCCTTGTGGAAGACCATCTGGCCCGTGTCGGGACATTTGACCCAGAGGTTCTCCGGGGTCTCGCGCTTGAACAAGGTCTTGATCTTGGGGCGAACGACCTCCGAGATCCAGTTCATCGGTTCAACCATCATGCGACGGCGTCCTTGTGCGGGCTCGAAGCGAGCGAGCCGGAAGGTCTCTGTAAATTGCGTCAGGCGCGGGGCGAGGAGCGAACGCCCTCGGCCAGCTCGCGGACCAGGGCGCTGACGGCCTCGACCGTCCCGCCCTTCGACGCGCCCTCTTCGTCGAGGGTCGCCCGCATGGCATCGACCAGGGCCGAGCCGACCACCACCCCGTCGGCGCCGCGGGCGATCGCGGCGGCATCCGCGCCGGTGCGCACGCCGAAGCCCACGACGATGGGCAGGTCGGTGTGGCGCCGGATACGGCCCACGGCTTCCGCGACCCGGTCGAAGTTCGGCTTCGCCGTACCGGTGATGCCGGTGATCGAGACGTAGTAGACGAAGCCCGCCGTGTTCGCGAGAACGGCCGGGAGGCGCTTCTCGTCGGTGGTCGGCGTGGCGAGCCGGATGAAGGCGAGGCCCTTCTCCAGCGTCGGAAGGCAGAGCTCGTCGTCTTCCTCCGGCGGAAGGTCGACGATGATCAGGCCGTCGATGCCGGCCGCCAGGGCATCGTCGAGGAAACGCGCGACGCCGTAGGCATGGATGGGGTTGTAGTATCCCATCAGGATCACTGGCGTCTCGGTATTCCCCGCGCGGAAGCGCCGGACGAGGTCGAGGGTCCGTACCACACCCTGCCCGTGCTTGAGCGCGCGCAGGCCGGCCGCCTGGATCGCCGGGCCGTCGGCCATGGGATCGGTGAAGGGCAGGCCGAACTCGACGATGTCGGCCCCCGCGGCCGGGAGGGCCTGCAGGACCTTCAGGGAGGTCTCGGCATCCGGGTCGCCGGCCATGACGTAGGTCACCAGGGCCGCCCGCTTCTCGGCGCAGCAGCGCGCGAAGGCGGCGGCGATCCGCGCCTGACCGGGATTTGCCGAACTCGTAGCCGTCATGACACTCACGTCTCGCGTTCCTCGGAGCCGCCGGGAGCGCGGCCCGGGATCAAGCCGCCGCGCCTACACCATCGCGACCGGCCCGTGAAGCGTACGGCGCGTCGCGTCAATCCCGAAGGGGGCCGGCAACGAACCTTTAACAGCCTTTCGAAAGCCGGCCTTCAACCTCGGGCGGCATGGTCGGCCCCCGGTGGGGTCCCGACCCGCCAGGGGCTGGCTGCATGACTCTGCCGGACATCGTCCTTGTCCTTCTCCCGTCCGGCCTGGCCTTCCTGGCGGGCTGGCTTCTGCGCGCGCGCAGCCATCGGGCTAGAGTTGGCCCCCGGCCGGTCGCGCAAGAGGAGGGACGCACCGAGCATCTCGAGGACCGGATCTGGCGCCTCTCCGAGAACGAGGAGCGCTACCGCGCCTTGGTGCAGGCCACGACGGAGATCATCGTCCAACGGGATTCCCAGGGCCGGATCACTTTCGCCAACGCGGGCTTCGGCCGTCTCGTCGGGGCCGAGCCCCTGTCGCTCCTCGGCACGACCCGCCAGCCGGAGGTGCTGGAGACCGGCGAGATCGTGCGGCAGGCGGACGGCGTCCGCCGGATCGAGATGCGGCTCGCCCCGGCCACGGGGACGCCGCGCTGGTACACGTTCATCGAGATGGCGGTGCCGGGCAGCAACGGCGAGACCCAATGGCTGCGTGCCGGTGCCGACATTACCGAGCGGGTCGAATCCGCCCGCTCCCTGGACGAGGCCCTGACCCGGGCCGAAGCCGCCAACGTGGCGAAGTCGCGCTTCCTCGCCACCGTGAGCCACGAGTTCCGCACGCCGCTGAACGGGATTCTCGGCATGGCCGACCTCGTCCTCGAGACCGGGCTCGATCCGGAGCAGCGCACCTACGTCGAGGCCATCGGCACCTCGGGCAAGGCGTTGCTGACCCTGATCGACGGCATCCTCGATTTCTCACGGATCGAGGCGGGACGCCTCGACCTCGCCGCCGAGCCCTTCGATCCGGCCGAGATCGCCGAGGGCGTTGTGGAGCTGCTCGCGCCCCGCGCCCAGGACAAGGGCATCGAGATCGCCGTGGACGTCGCCGACGACGTCCCGCGCCTCGTGATCGGCGACGCGGACCGGGTCCGGCAGATCCTCGTGAATCTCGCCGGCAACGCCATCAAGTTCACGGGGACCGGTGGCGTCGGGGTGGAACTGACCCACGGGGACGGCCATCTGCGCATCGCCATTTCGGACACGGGTCCGGGCATCCCGCAGGACCGCATCCCACGCCTGTTCGAGGAGTTCGAGCAGGGCGACGACAGTGCGAGCCGACGGCACGAGGGAACCGGGCTCGGCCTCGCCATCACGCGTCGCCTCGTCACCCGGATGGGTGGCCATGTCGAGGCGACGTCGCGCCTCGGCACGGGCAGCACCTTCACCGTCGCCCTTCCGCTCGATGTCGCCGAGGCGGAACGGGAGCGCCCGCCCGGTTTCGCGGGACGCCGGGTCCTCATCGTGGCGAGCTCGCCGTTCCAGGCGCCCTACCTCGCGCGCCGGCTGACGCGGTCCGGGGCCTCAGCCCGGGTGGTGCCGGACCTCGAGGCGGGACTCGCCGCGCTGCCGGGGGCCGCCTTCGACGCCCTCCTGGCGGATCGGACCCTCGGGGACGCCGCCGTTCGAGCCCTCGCCGGGGAGGCGCGGCGGCACGGCGTGCGCTGCTGCCTGGTGCTGCTCTCCCCCTTCGATCGACGCGACTTCGGTGCGCCGGCCGCGTCCGGTTTTGACAGTTACCTCGTGAAGCCCGTGCGCGCCCGCTCGCTGTTCGATCGCCTGCTCGCGCCGGCCCCCCCGCGGGGCGAGCGGCCGGCGACGCCGAACGAGGCCGCGCACCGGGCCGCCCTTCAGCCAGGATCGGAGGTTCTGCTTGCCCCGATCTCCGGCGGACCGCGCGTGCTCCTGGCTGAGGACAACCCGATCAACGCCCTCCTGGCCACCAAGGCCCTGCAACGCCTCGGGGCGATCGTCGTCCTGGCGCGGGACGGGGAGGAGGCGCTCGCTCGCATCCGCGAAGCCTCCGACGCGGCGCCCTTCGATCTCGCCCTCCTGGACATCCGCATGCCCGGGCTCGACGGGTTCGAGACCGCCCGACGGATTCGCGCCGGCGAGAGCGGGCCGCGCGCTTCCGCACTCCGGCTCATCGCACTCACCGCCAATGCGGGTCGCGACGACGAGCGGGAGGCTCGAGCCGCCGGCTTCGATCATTTTCTCGCCAAGCCCCTGGATCTCCGGGCCCTGCCGGACTTGCTGGCTGGTCGTGCGGCAGCCGCGTGAACGTTGACACGCCGGTCCGCCCGCGCGAACACCGCGCCATGGCCGATGACCGCATATCCGACGCGCCGACGCGCACCCACGACCGCCGCGTCGCCTGGGGCGTGGTCGCCCTCACCGCCGCGACGGTGCTGATCGGGGCCGCCGTACCGGCGCCGTCGCACCCCAGGGCGAGGGTCGCGCCGAGCGAGGACACGGCCTGTGCCGAGTGGGGCGACGGCTGCCGCGTCTGCCAGCGCGGCGAGGGGGGCATCCATTGCTCCCTGCCGGGGATCGCCTGCGTGGCGAAGGAACAGAGCTGCCTGCGCCGCGTCGGCGGCTGATCGACCGGCGGTCGGGAGGGATCTGTCCGTGAACGCCCGGGTCTTCCGCTTCGCCCCCAGCCCGAACGGCCGCCTGCATCTCGGACACGCCGCCTCCGCCCTCCTGAACGACGCCCTCGCGCGGGGCATCGGCGGCCGCCTGCTGCTGCGGATCGAGGACATCGATCCGGTCCGGTCGCGCCCGGAGTTGATCCAGGGCCTCCGTGAGGACCTCGCCTGGCTCGGCTTGCGGTTCGCGCCCCCCGAGCGCCGACAGTCGGAACATCTCGACGCGTACCGGTACCAGGTCTCCGCGCTGGCCGAGCGCGGTCTGGCCTATCCGTGCTTCTGCTCCCGCGGCGCGATCGCCGCGGTGGTGGAGGCCGACGCCGGCCGCGGCGCGCCGGTGCCCCGCGACCCCGACGGAGCGCCGCTCTATCCGGGCACCTGCCGGGCCCTGTCCGAGAGCGTCGCCGATCGGCGACGCGCCGCTGGCGAGCCGCATACCTGGCGGCTCGACACAGCCCGGGCCCTGGCCGAGTCACCCGGCCCGCACGTGGTGCGGACCTTCGCCGTCGCGGCGGGGGAGGGGAGGGGGGCTGTCCGCCAAATCGGCATCGAGCGGGACGAGGCCGCCGATCCGGCACGGTGGGGGGACCCCGTCATCGCCCGCCGGGACGTGCCGACGAGCTATCACCTCGCCGTCGTGATGGACGATGCCGTGCAGGGCATCACCCACGTGGTCCGAGGCGAAGACCTGCGCGCCAGCACCGACCTGCACGTCCTGCTGCAGGCCCTGATCGGGGCGCCGTCACCCCGCTACCATCACCACGCCCTGCTGCGGGACGCCTCGGGCGAGAAGCTTGCGAAATCTCGCGGCTCGCGTTCCCTCGCCGACCTGCGCGCGTCCGGCGAGAGCCCGGCGGGCATACGGGCCCGCCTCGGTTTCGCCTGAGCGGCGGCGATCAGCCCGAGAATGCAGATATGAGGGACGGGACCGTCGGGGCCGGGATCAGCGCATCGCGTCGCGCTGGGCCATGGCGGAGGCCGTGCGCGACTTCTGCATCGTGCCCTCGATCTGCTCGCGCTGGCGGGTGAACTCCGCGAGCATTCGCCCGTCGAGTTCGCGCCCGCGGGGGACGCGGATCTTCATCGGGTCGACGAAGTGCCCGTTGATGATGACCTCGTAGTGGAGGTGGGCACCCGTGGAGAGGCCGGTCGATCCGACATAGCCGATCACCTGGCCCTGGCGCACCTTGGCGCCGGCGGTGATGCCGCGGGCGAAGCGGGACATGTGATTGTAGGTCGTGACGTAGCCGTTGATGTGCTGCAATTCCACTCGGCGGCCATAGCCCGAATCCCAATCCGCCTTCAGCACCGTCGCATTGCCGGCGGCCACGATGGGCGTGCCGATCGGGTTCGCCCAGTCGACGCCGGTATGCAGCTTCGCGTAGCCGAGCACGGGGTGGCGCCGATAGCCGAAGCCCGAGCGCATGATGCCGTCGGCGATGGGCTTGCGGATGAGGAACTTCTTGAGCGACCGACCCTGCTCGTCGAGGTAGTCGATCGTCCCGTCGTCGGGGGACTGGAAGCGGAAGACCTTGCGCATCTCGCCACCCAGATTGAGCGAGGCGTAGAGCAGTTCCGGCCGTTCGGTGGAGCCCTGCGCCCCCTCGTCGTCGAAGGTATAGAAGACGTCGAGGCTGTCGCCCTGCGAGATCCGGCGCTGAAAATCGACGTCGTAGCCGAAGATCTTGACCAGGTCGTCCACGGCACCGCGGGGCAGGTCGTGCCGGGCTGCCGTCTCGTAGAGGCTCTGATACAGGCGCGGACCCGTGCCGCCGTCCTCCTCGCCGTCCTCGGAAGCGTCCGCCACCGCCGGCGCCGCCCGCGAGGGGGCGTCCTCGGTCGGCGGTGCGACGGAAACGAAGGTGCCGCGATCATTGATCGCCGCGATCCCCTCGATGCCGCTCTCGCCGTAGAGCACCACGCGGGTCACCTGACGCGGATCGCCGGGCCGTGGCCCGGGTGCGACCTGGACCCGGAACTGCTGGCCCTCGGAAAGGTCGGCCGTGCGCGTGCGCCCGCCGAGGGCGGCCACGATGCCGCGAATCTGGTCGTCGCCGGCCCGGGCCGTATTCTTGAGGGCGGCCTCCAGCGTCTCGCCGCGCTTGAGGGCGAGGTCGCGCTCCTCGACGAGGGGCGGCTCGGAGCCGGCGCCGCTCTTGGCTAGGCT
Organism: Methylobacterium sp. Leaf88; assembly: GCF_001422795.1. NCBI lineage: Bacteria > Pseudomonadati > Pseudomonadota > Alphaproteobacteria > Hyphomicrobiales > Methylobacteriaceae > Methylobacterium > Methylobacterium sp. Leaf88. Next base: position 277,116 of record NZ_LMMK01000055.1, read on the forward strand.
GGTGACGTTCTCCGGCACCACCAGGACGTCGATGGACTTGAAGGGCGAGCCCTCGTCGCCGAGGCGTGCTGCCGGATCGAAGCGCGACGCCGCCATACCCTGCTGCAGGGTCCGCGACAGCATGATCTGGGGCGCGATCGGGATCGCGGCCCGGCGGCCCGCCTCGGCCGAGAGACGCCGCTCCTCATCGATCTGCGCCGCCACGTCGTCGTCGGAGAGGGCCGGGGCGCCGGGCTCGACGTCGATCCCGGCGAGATCGCGCTTGATCACGGAGACCTCGGCGCCCGGCGCATCCGCCAGGCCCGACTCGGGCGCACGTTCCAGGGGCTCGTCCGTGCTGAGCTTCATCGGATCGAAGCGCGGCATCTCGGTCGCGAAGACGCCCGTCGTCATCGAGAGCGCGGTCGAGACGCGCATGAAGGGCCGCACCTTGATGATCTCGCGGTCGCCGAGCCGTACCGTCACGGGCGAGCGGAAGCTCTGCTTGGCCGAGGCGATCATCAGGTTCCGCACCAGCCGGTCGCTCTTGCGGGCCACGTTGGCGGTGCCGTCGCTGAGGGTGGGCCGAACGGCGTTCGAGGCTCGCTCGGGGATCGCTGCGAAGGAGACCTCGCTCTGCAGTGAGACGTGGATCGCCGCGCCGATCAGCGCCGCGCCCGTCAGGCCGGTGAGCGCGCTGGCGCAGAGCCAGCGCAGATTGACGTCGCGCCGGTCGATCCGCGCGGCGTCGGGACCGAGGAGATCGAGGGCCGGAAGACTGCCGTTCGGCGACCGTCCCGGGGCGCGCGCCTCCGTTGGGCCGTCCCGCTCCCCGATCTTCAGACGGCCGCGCTTCACTCTGACATTCCTGATCTGTGTATCGGCGACGCGGAGTCCCCGCGCAGGGCGCTGCGAAGCGACCGGCGACGGATGTCGTGGCCCAGCATGTCGAGATTGAGGCACGTTTCGGCGCGCCCGTCACCGGAGGAGGGGAGGGGCGCCGTGACACCCACGGGGAAGTTTTTTCGTTTCCGGCAGTTGACGGGTCTGGGAGTGATCCGTATACCCCGGTTCATCGGCGGGCGGCCA